>NZ_JBSFEO010000018.1:0-197579 GCF_053594475.1 Embleya sp. NPDC001921 | reverse complement strand
ACGCGGCGACGGCGAGACCGGCCGCCGTCACGCCGAACGACCAGCCGAACGTACGGATTACCACGGATGAGGTCCTTATCTACCTGGGGATTGCAGCTCAGAGTGGGTCATCAGGAAGACCGGCCCCCACTCCCCGCCCGAGAGGCTCGGGAAAGGCGTCAGGGCCGGCCCCACCGGGTGACCGACCCTGACACACACCGTCAGTACGTACTCATTGCACGCTGACGCCGAAGTCGAGTGCGATCCCCCGCAGGCCCGAAGCGTACCGTTGCCCTACCGTGCAGATCTTCAACTCCCCCTGGTTACGGTCAAGTTCTCCAAAGATGATGGCTGTCTCACTTGACGCCTCTTCGGCAAGAAGGTAGAGGAGCGCCTGCTTGTCGTTGTCCGCCGACAGCCGGAACGAACGCACGATCGCGTGGAGGGAGCCGTCGGGCTCGGACGCGATCTCCGCCCGCACTTCCGGTCCTGCGATCGGGCCGGCGACTCGGAGTTCTTGCCCGGTCCGTCGCGCGTCGCACGGTCGCCGAAACGCTTCCGGGACCAACCTCGTGTCCACGGCGATCGAGCATCCGTCGCCTTCGCGTCGATCGGCGACGCCGGCTCCGGAGGGCGGTCTGCCCCGTCCGACGTCCGAGCCGCGGTGGACGGTCGGCGGTCACCTCCGCGGGATCGTGCCGAGCGGATGCCGGTGTCGCGTACCCGCACCGGGGAACACGCCGTCGGGCTGCCCACGCAGGAAGCGCCCCACACAGTGGGCCGGTTGCTCCGGACACGTGCCTCGGCGGTTCCGCGACCACGCGGTCCGCGGCTCGAACAACCCAACACATATCAACATCACAGCACCTCGAACATCGCGACAAGTGCCATGAATTGCTCCGGTTTACCTTCTTGACACGCTCACCATCACACCGATGGAATGTCAATTCCCGTTGAAATACGTTCGATCATGATGATTTCCACGGGCCGGAAGTACCCATCGCACCACTCTGCACCTGCGCTCACTCGAATCCCCGAGCTCTGGAGCCGTCCGTGCACAAGGTACGAACCACCCTCACCCGCCGCCTCGCGGCCACCCTCACGGCGCTGCCACTCATGGCCCCGATGGTGGGCACGGCCGCACTGGCCGGCACATCCGTCGTCGCCGCCCCGTTGGCCGGCGCATCCGTTGCCGCCGCGCCGCCGGCCGGCGCGGCGCCCGACGGCCAGGCGATGGTCCCCCCGATGGGGTTCAACAACTGGAACTCGACCCACTGCCGTGCCGAGTTCAACGAGGCGATGATCAAGAGCATCGCCGACATCTTCGTGTCCAAGGGCCTCAAGGCCGCCGGCTACCAGTACGTCAACCTCGACGACTGCTGGGCCCTCCCCAGCCGGGACGCCGCCGGCAATCTGGTCGCCGACCCGGTCCGCTTCCCCCACGGCATCAAGGCCGTCGCCGACTACGTACACGACAAGGGCCTCAAGTTCGGCATCTACACCAGCGCCGGCACCAAGACCTGCAACACCGCCGGATTCCCCGGCGGCCTCGGCCACGAGCGCCAGGACGCGAACCTGTTCGCCTCCTTCGGCGTCGACTACCTCAAGTACGACAACTGCAACAACCAGGGCGTGGACGCCAAGAAGCGCTACACCGACATGGCCGACGCCCTGCGCGACACCGGCCGCCCCATGGTCTTCTCCCTCTGCGAGTGGGGCCAGAACAAGCCATGGGAGTGGGCCGCTCCGATCGGTCACCTGTGGCGCACCACGGGCGACATCTCGGACAACTGGTCCTCGATGATCAACATCGCCCACCGCAACCAGCCCCTCGCCCCCTACGCCGGCCCCGGCCACTGGAACGACCCGGACATGCTGGAGGTGGGCAACGGCGGCATGACCACCGCCGAGTACCGCACCCACTTCACCCTGTGGTCGATGATGTCCGCGCCGCTGCTGATCGGGACCGATCTGCGCAAGGCGAGCGCCGAGACCTTCTCGATCCTCGCCAACCCCGACATGATCGCCGTCGACCAGGACCCCCTGGGCAAGCAGGGCACCGTGGTCGCGAACAACGGTGGTCTCGTGGTCATGGTCAAGGAACTGGCCAACGGCGACCGGGCCGTCTCCCTGACCAACGAGACCGCAAGCGCCGCCACGATCTCCACCAGCACGGACGCCCTGGGCATCGCCAACCGCAGCCCCTACCGGCTCAAGGACCTGTGGACCAAGGTCGTCTCCACCAACACCACCGGCACGATCAGCGCGTCCGTACCCTCCCACGCCACCGTCGCCTACCGAATCACCCCCGGCCCGGCCCCACTTCCCCCCGCCGGCACGTCCCAGCTCTCCGACCTCCCCTGGACGGGCATGCTCAACGGCTGGGGACCGGTGGAGAAGGACCGCAGCAACGGTGAACGAGCGGCCGGCGACGGCCGGGCCCTGACCATCAACGGCACCGTCTACCCCAAGGGCCTCGGCGCCCACGCGGTCGGCACCGTCACCTACCACCTCGGCACCCGCTGCACCGGCCTGACCGTGGACGTCGGCGTCGACGACGAAAGCGCCACCACCGGCTCGGTCGCCTTCCGGATCTACCGAGACGGCACCAAGGTCGCGGACAGCGGCGTGCTCACCACGGCGGACCCGGCCAGAACCCTCACCGCCGACCTGACCGGAGGCCGGACGCTGACCCTGGCCGTCACCGACGGCGGCAACGGCATCGACCACGACCACGCCGACTGGGCGAACCCCAGGCTCACCTGCGCCTGATCCCTCTCCGGCACGGCCCGGACGGCCGGCTTCCGAAACGGCTCCCGCGCCACGGGTGAGCACACCGTGGCCAGGGACTCGGCACCTTCCGGGAGTCGGCCGTCCCCGTGCCCCGCTCCCGTGCGGACCTCGCGGAAACCCTCCGGCCCGCCATGGTCGCCGGCGGCGATCCGTTCGGGGGCGCGACGATCCCCGCGGAGCCCGGCCTGTTCGAGCGTCGCCCCCGCCGGCCCGGTCGCTCCCGCCGGCCCGGTCGCCCCCGGCGGCGCCGTCGTCAGCACCGCGCGTCGCCGTGTCCGTACGGCCGGCAGTCCGGTGTCGGGAGCCATCACGCGCGAACCGCGCCGGGCCCACCCTCCGCGCAATCTGGATAGCGGGTCACGACGAGCAATCGGAAGATCATGTTCCCCTTATTCACGTGCTTGCCGGGGGAAAGCCCGACGTCCAGTCATGGCCACGTGCCATCCAGCATCCGCCTTCGACGCACGCTCAGGGCGCCTACGCCCGCGAGCCCCCTTCCCGTCAGGGACAGCCCGCCGCCGTCGCCGAACGCGTCGCGCACCGGCCCCACACCACCGGACTCCTCGCGGGGTCGCTCGTCATCAAGGGAACGCTGTGAAAGCAATGGTCGTCGGCGCGGGCCCTATCGGCTGTCTCATGGCGAAGCGGCTCAGAGACCGGGCATTCGAGGTGGACGTCTACGAGAAGGGGCCGGACCCCCGCCTGCCCGCGTCGGGCACCTCGCGGTCCTACTCCTTCAACCTGACCCTCACCCTGCGCGGGACCGGCACCCTCGAACCCGAACTCCGGTCCATGCTGGAATCCGAGGGCGTGCGGTGCGGACACCGCATCGTCCACCACGCCGACGGAACGCTGTCCGCGCACGCGTACGGTTCCGAGCCCGGGCACCACCTGCTGTCGATCCCCCGTCACCGGGTCCACCACATGATGCTCGACGAAGCCGAGCGCGCCGGGGCGCGACTGCACTTCGGCCACGAGTGCGTACGCGCCGATGCCCGCGCCGGCCGGGCCGTGTTCATCGCCGGCGGCGACCACCTCGTCAGCGCGCGGGCCGCTCTGCTCGTGGGGTGCGACGGAGCCGGCAGCGTCGTCCGCCACGAGATGTCCCGTGGCGGCAGTCGCCTCGATGTCCGTCAGGAATACATCACGCACGGATACATCGAGCTGCGGATGCCCGCCGGCCCACGTGGCCAGGACGTCCTGGTCGAGTCCGCCGCCGACCCGGATCTCCCCACCGGGCTGCACGTCTGGCCCCGAGGCGACCACCTGCTGCTCGCCCAGCCGAACCGCGACCACTCCTACTCGGCGTCGCTGTTCCTGCCGATGAGCGTCGACGATCTCGCCGTTCCGAGCTTCCGAGACCTGCCCACGGCGGCGGACACGGAACTCTTCTTCCGAACCGAATTTCCCGACGTCGCCCGCCTGTTCCCGGGATCGGCCCTCCGCTTCCCGCACCGGCCGCCCGCATCGCTCAGGATTGTCGAGGCCGGACGCTACCATCACGGCCGAGCCGTCCTGGTCGGCGACGCCGCGCACACGATGGTTCCGTTCTACGGCCAGGGCATCAACTGCGGCTTCGAGGACGCGCACGTCTTCTTCGACATCCTCGACCGCGTTCGCGGCCGTCACACGGGGGACTTCGTCCCGGAGACGGTGGCCGAGTTCACCGCCGCACGCGTCGGTCCGTGCCACGCCATCAGCGCCCTCTCGCGTGCGCACCTCGATACGTTGGCCGACGACACGACGGACGCCGGCTTCGCGCACCGGAACCGGGTCGAGCGGTTGGTTCAGGAGGCGCACCCCCACGATTTCACCCGCCTCTACGAGAGCGTCGCCTTCTCCCGGATCCCCTACGACCGGGTCGTGGACACACACGACCGGGGCAGGCGGCTGCTGTACGAGTTGTTCCGCACCTTCGATGCCGAGTCCGAAGCGGAGCGCATCGTCGAGGAGTTCGGCCGTCGCGTCCGGTCGTCGCGACCCGCCGAGTTGTACAGCGCGTAGGCGTCGCCTCCCGCCCTGCCCCACCACTGCCCCGCCACTCCCCGACCGGACCGCGACACGAGGGACGATGACGATCCATGGCCGAACCCACCCATCACACGGCTCCGGACACGGCCGACCCCTCGGGGCCCGAGCTCAACCTCACGATCGCCCAGTCGCGACAACTGCTGGAAACCGTGTCCGCGTACGTGCTGAGGTTCCACACAGACCTCGCCGCCGGCGCCTACCCCGCCTCCTACGTCGACGACTCCCTCGACGTCGCGGCCTACTCCGACGGCCTGCGTATTTCGAAGGAACTACGCGAAGACGACGTCCCCACGACACCCACGGACCTCGAACCGCTCCTGGACACGCTCTTCGGGCCGGCGATGACCAACGGCACCATGCACCCCCATCCCGGGTTCATGGCGCACATCCCCTCCGGCGGCCTGCTCCAAAGCGCCGTCGCCGACTTCGTGGCCGGCTCCGTGAACCGGTTCGCCGGTGTCTGGATCGCCGCGCCGGGCTTCCAGCAGATCGAGCGCAACGTCATCCGCTGGTACTGCTCGATGCTCGGATATGGCGAGGGTTCCTTCGGCTACCTCACCACCGGCGGCTCCATCGCCAATCTCATGGCCCTCGCCTGCGCGCGCCGACACCACGAGCGCGTCTCCGCCACCCTCCGCACGCCCAGGATGTACGTCTCCGGCGAAGGGCACTTCTCGATCGCCAAAGCCGCCCGGACCGTCGGCCTGCCGGCGGCAGCGATCACCACCATCGCCACCACCCCGAGCCACACCCTGAACGTCGACGAGCTCATCGCGACCATCGAGTCCGACCGCGCGGCCGGACTGAGCCCGATGTGTGTCGTGGCGACCGCCGGCACCACCAACTCGGGCGCCATCGACGACCTGGACCGCATCGGCGCCTATTGCGAAGCCAACGACATCTGGTTTCACGTCGACGCCTGCTTCGGTGGCTTCTTCCGCATCACCGCCCGGGGGAAGGCCGCCCTCGCCGGGATCGAACGCGCCGATTCGATCGCGGTGGACGCGCACAAATCCCTCTTCCTCCCGCACGGCAACTCCGCACTCCTGGTCCGGGATCGCCGCCGTCTCGCGGGCGCCTTCGAAGTGCCGGGTGCCGCCTACCTCCCGGGCCTGACCGAAGACGAGGACATCGTCGACTTCTGCGGCCTGGGGCCGGAACTCTCCCGGGAGATACGCGGCCTCACCGCGTGGCTCCCCCTGAAGATGCACGGAATCCGGGCATTCGAGGAACGTCTGGACGCGACGATGGACCTCGCCCACCATCTCGCCGAAGGCATCGCGAAACTGCCCGGTGTCGACCTGGTCCAGGCCCATCCCGCCGTCCTGCCGGTGGTCACCTTCACCGTCGCCGACGACCCCGCCGACCCCGGACCGGAAAGCAGGGACCGGCGGAACGCCCGTCTGTGCGAACTGATCTGCTCCCGCAAGAACACCTACCTGACCACCACGGAACTCCCGGGCGTCGGTCTGGTCGTGCGCGCCTGCATCCTCCATCCGCGCACCGATCGCACAGTCGTCGACCGCCTCCTCGAGGACATCCGTTGGGCCGTGACCCGGCAGGCCGCCGGGTCGGCGCAAGCACCGGTGTGACCGCGACCATGTCGAGCCCCGGGACGCCGCACGGGTCCTATTGAACGAGATCCTCCCGGTGAGATTCGGGGTGCTCGGGGTGCTCGGCGCGTTCGGGGGGCACGACGATCTCCGGTTGAGCGGAGCCGCTCCCGCCTTGCCAGGTCGTCCACAACGCGGCGTAGGCTCCACCGGTCGCGAGGAGTTCGGCGTGGCTGCCCGACTCCACCACCCGGCCGTCCGCCAGCAGTGCGACGCGGTCGGCGTCCCGCGCGGTGTGCAACCGGTGCGCGATGTAGATGACCGTGCGGCCTTCCAGAGCCGCCGACAGCGAATGTTCGAGCCGGCTCGCGGCAACCGGGTCGAAGCACGAGGTCGCTTCGTCGAGGACCAACACCTTCGGGTCCGCGAGAATGATCCGAGCCAGTGCCACCTGTTGTGCCCTGCCCGGGGTCAGCGCCTCCGGTCCGGAACCGACGACGGTGTCGAGCCCCCGGCTCAGGTCTTCCACCCATGAGGCGCCGACCGCGGCCAGCGCCGCGTGGAGTTCGGCGTCCCTCGTGCCGCCCCCGGCCACGGTCAGGTTGTCGCGCAGTGTCCCGTCGAAGACGTGGGAGGACTGTGCGACCAGCGATACCGTCCGTCCGAGTTCTTGTGCGTTCAGGGTGCCGACCGCGGTTCCGTCGATGGTGACCGTCCCGGCCCGAGGGACGTGTGCGCCGACCAGCAGCAGGCCCAGGGTCGATTTGCCGGCTCCCGATGCGCCGACCAGTGCCAGGCGCTCCCCTGGCGCGACGTCGAGGGAGATGTCCCGCAGTACCCGCTGCCCGTCCCGGTAGGCGAAGTCCACTCCGTCGACGACGACCCGGCCTCCCGTTCCGCCGTGGACGGGGACACCGGCGGACGGCACCTCGGCGGCCTTCCGCGGTCCGCTCCACCGGGTGACGCCGAGCAGCCGGGCCAGCGAAGCCGCACCGGCCTGAAGCTGGTTGGTCCAGGTCGTCAAACGGTCCATGGGATCGGAGAGTTGCTGAACGTAGAGTGCGGCCGCGGTGGTCTGCGCCAGCGTCGCCGAGCCGTTGGCGTACAGGTATCCGCCGATGACCAGGGTCGCCGCGGTGGGCACGACCCAGGCCGCGCCCACGAAGGGGAACCACACCGAACGCAGGAACAGGGTGTGGCGCTCCGCCTCGGCGGAGCGCGACAGGTCCTCTCGGGTCCGGTCCAGGCGGGCCTGCTCCAGGCGCAGTGCCTCGGTGGTCCGCGCTCCCTGGACGCTTTCGCTCAGCCCCGTGACGATGCCCGCGTAGGAGGCGTTCTCCCGCAGGTAGCCCGCCGGAGCTCGCCGGAGGTACCACCGGGTCGGGAACCACAGCAGTGGGAAGGCCAGCAGACACGGGACCATGAGCACCGGTCCCAGCAGGGCCAGCGCCCCCAGCGTGAGCGCGCAGGTGACGACGGCGGTGAAGATGCTGGGCGCGGCTTGGCGGAAGGTTCCGTTGAGCGCGCTGATGTCGCGGGTGCTGCGCGCGACGAGTTCCCCGATCCCCGCCCGCTCGGCGAGGGCGAGGGGTATTCGAAAGATCGCGGCGGCGAAGTCCTCTCTGATGCGCGCGAGCAGTCGCTCGGCAAGGCGGGCGGAGAGATGGAGGGCGATCCACGTCATGGCGCTCTGTGCCGTGAACAGAACGCCGATGACCAGCAGTGCCGTCCCCGGATCGGCGTCCCCGTCCGCGGCCCCCTGCGCGAGATCGCCGAGGAAGTAGGGCACCGCGAGCCCGCAAGCCGCGGCCAGGGTGTGCGCGGCCACCACGGCGAACAGTTCGCCCCTGTTCTCCCGCAGCAGGCCGCGGACGAATCCGATCACTTGGCCGATCGACGCGACCGGCAGTACCTCGGCTCCCATCAGCCCATCCCCCGCATGACCAGGCGCCGATAGTCGTCCGAGCGGTTCAGGAGGTCGCGGTGCGGGCCTTCGGCGCGGACCCGGCCGCGATCGAGGAACTGGACCCGATCCGCCTGTGCGAGCAGCAGGGCGCTGGTCGTGAAAACCACGGTCGTCCGGCCCGACCTGGCCCTCTTCAGGCCCTCGCCCATGAGGGCCTCGGTATGCGCGTCGACAGCGCTCGTCGGGTCGGACAGGACCAGGATCGGTGGGTCGGCGAGCAGGCAGCGCGCGAGCCGCAGCCGCTGCAGTTGGCCGCCCGAGAACTCGCGCGCGGGGTCGATCATCTCGGTGGCGAGCCCGTCGGGCAGGGCCTCGACGATCTCGCCCGCGGCCGACGCGGCGAGAGCGGCGGTGATCCGCGACGCTTCGGCGTCCCGCGGTGCGAGCTGCTCGCGCAGGATGCCGCTGAAGACCATCGCGTCGTTGTCGCCGAGGAGAACGCACTCGCGAATCCGCTTACGGGGGTGATCCGCGAGCGGAGTCCCGGAGAAGAGGACCTGTCCCTCCGCGAATCCACCGAGCCGGCTCGCGGCGTCGGCCGCCTCTGCCGGATCGGACGCGGCGACGGCGACCAGCTCTCCCCGCCGGACGGCCACCCCCGACTCGCGGTCCACGAGCACCTCTTCGCCCGGGACCGCGGGCGAGTGGAGCCGCGGGCTCGGCGCGAACGGCTCCACCCGCAGGATGTGGAGCATCCGGCGCGCCGCGACCAGCCCCTTGCTGTACTTGTCCACGGCGTCGATCAGCGTTCGCAGCGGCTGTCCCAGGTAGGCGGCGAAGGCGTAGAACGTGATCAGCTCGCCCGGCGTCAAGGCTCCCGAGCGGACGCGCCCGAGTCCGACCCAGACAACCAGTGCGATCAGGACGCCGGGGAGCAGCACTCCGATCGCGCCGAGCAGCGCGGTGTACCGGGACAGGCGGACCGCGGCGTCCCGCGCGGCCGCGGACGACTCGAGGAAGGCAGCGTGAATCCCCCGTCCGCCCCCGATGCTCCGCAGCACCCGCAGGCCCTGGATGATGTCGAGGATCTTCACCAACGTCTCGGCGCGCCGGGCGCGCGTCTCGGCCTGGCTGCGGTGGAGCGGCCTCAGCAGCCGCGCCGTGATCAGGGCGATCACCGGGACGCCGACGAGCACGAGCGACCCCAGCACCGGGTCGACCCAGACCATGAAGGCGGACACGACCAGCAGTCCTATCGCGGCGGCTCCGCCGACCATGGTCATCTCGACCATGCCCGCGATGAAATTGGCGTCACCGATGCCGACGGCCACCGCCTCCGCGGCGCTCACCCGGCGAGGCAGCTCCGCACCCGCACGGACGGCGTGCTCGACGAGGATGCCCACGGTCCGATAGAGCCCGCTCAGCCACGCGGTCACGGTCTTGCGATGACGCACGACGCCGAGGCCCACCTGGGCGATTCCCAGCAGCAGGACGGCGATTCCCCAGAGCCAGAGTCGGCCCGAGTCTCCGGATTCGACCCGGTCGTCGACCGCTCGCCCGATCACCACGGGAACGCTCGCGGTCACCACCGTCCCGCAGATTCCGAGCAGGATGCCCGCGGCGATGGCCCGGCGATGTTCCCGCAGCAGCCCGCGCACCAGGTGACCGGTGGACCGGACATCCGGCCTCAGGCCGTACACGGCGGCCATGGCTCTCCCTGTGTCGACGAGTGCGGTTTCACATGTGACATGTTGACAATCCCGAGAGTCGTGCCATAACTTCCAAAAAAGCGCACCGAAATAAAGATCGAGTGGAGTTCCGCATGAAATCCGACCGCTTGAGAATCGCGCTGCTTTCTCCCGCGTGGCTGAGAACTCCGCCGCGCCGATACGGTGCGGTCGAGGCCCTTGCCTGTGTTCTCGCGGACGGCCTCACACAACGCGGCCACAAGGTGACCCTTTACGCGTCCGGCGACTCCGTCACCGCCGCCGAATTGAGGAGTCACTATCCACAGGCCCTTCTCGACTCCGGGCGGGGGGATGATCCGATGCTGGAGCTCATGCACGTATTGAAGGCCTACGGCGAACTCGACGAATTCGATGTGATCCACGACCACAGCGATGCGATCGGTATCGCCCTCGGCTCCGTCGCGGCCCGCTTGAAACCCGTTGTCCACACCATGCACGCACCACCCACCTCGAAGTGGTACGGCCCCATCTACGAGACGGTCGACGACCGTATCGACCTGGTGGCGATCAGTGAGTCCCAGCGCGGGTCCGCACCGGGAATCTCGTTCACCGAAATGATCCACAACGGGATCGAAGTGGAACGATTCCCCTATCGGAGCGACAAGGACGACTATGTCTTCTTCATCGGAAGAATGTCCCGCATCAAAGGTCTTGATCTGGCCATCACTGCGGCCCGGGAGTCCGGGCATCGGCTCGTCGTGGCGTCCAAGGAGGTCGCCACGGAAAAGGAGCACCGGTATTTCGAGGATATCGTGAGGCCGCTCCTCGGGCCGGACGTCGAACTGGTCGGCGAGGCGGATTTCGCCACCAAGGTCGCGCTCTACGCGCGCGCCAAATGCACCGTCGTCCCGACGAATTGGAACGAGCCGTTCGGCTTGACCGCGGTCGAGTCGCTCGCCTGCGGCACTCCCGTGGTCGGGCTGCGCCGCGGAGCCACGGCGGAGATCGTCGAACCCGGCGTCACCGGATTCCTCAGCGACGACCCCGCGGGGCTCGGGCCGCTGATCCGGCGAACCACGGAGATCGACCCCGCCGCCTGCAGACGCGCGGCCGCCGAGCGCTTCTCGCACACCCTCATGATCGAAAGATACGAGCGGCTCTACGAGACGGTGCTCGCCCGGCGCGGCTGAGCCGGGACTTCCACTCGCGAACGGCGTCCTGGCGGTCCGAGGGGTGGGAGCGCACCCCCTCGTCATCCTCGTCCTCCGTCCGCCCCGGCCACCGGGACACCCTCCGGACGGCCCGCGATCAGCGCGACGATGTTCTCCGAGAGGGTGCGTGCCGCTCGTCTGATCGCGGTGCCGGTCATGCCCGCGACATGGGGCGTGAGCATCGCGTTGGGAAGACCTGTCAGTGGTGAGGCGAACCGGCCGTGTTCGAGGGCGAAGACGTCGATCGCGGCAGCCGCCGGGGGTGCCTTGTCGTCGCGGAGCGCCCGCGCCAACGCCTCCTCGTCGACGACGCCGCCACGGCCGACGTTGACCAGGATCGCCCCCGGCCGCATCAACCCCAGTTCCCGGTCCCCGATCAGACCTCTCGTCGCCTCGGACAGCGGGCAGTGCAGCGAGATCACATCGGCGCCGGCGAGCAGTTCGTCGAGCGAGGCCGCGAACCCCATGCCGGCCTCCCGCGCCATGGCGGGGGTGAACCGCGGTGATCCGAAGGCGGTGACGCCCATGCCGAGCGCCCGGGCACGCCACGCGAGTTCCGTCCCGCTCCGGCCCGGTCCGACGATGCCCAGTGTCAGATCGGCCAGTTCCGGTGGGAAGGGCATCCGGCCGGAACGCCAGCGACCCCGATGGGCCTCCCGGTCGAGCGCGACGAGGTTCCTGGTCAGCGCGAGGACCATGGCCAGGGCGTGCTCCGCGACGGCGGCGGCATTCAATCCCGGTGTATGGGTCACCACGACGCCCCTCTCCCCGGCGACGCGCTTGTCGATGTTGTCGGTACCGGCCCCCACCTGCCCGATCACCCGAAGCCGCCGCTCCGGCCCCGGACCGGTCGCGGCCCGCAGGAGCGACTCCCGCAGCGGCAGGTTCGCCCTGGACTTGATCACATCGAAGCCGATGCCGTCCCCGACGACGGCATCGACGACCCGCCCCTCGTCGAACCCGTCGACGTCGACGAAGCCGATCCGGCCCGCCCACCGTCCGCGGGCCTCCTCCCGGTCGGCCAGCCGCCACAGGTTGAGGGTCACCTCGAAGCCCGCGCGCAGCAGCGGATCCAGTTCGTCCGCGAGGAACTCATCGGGCGCCGAGTCCAGGATCAGGATCCGCGCGGCTGCTTCAGGGGACATGTCGAGTGCCTTCCGTTCCGGAGGTGTTCAGGCGGTCAGGGTCCGCCGATGGACGGCGGTCGCAACGTGCCGGGCGGACTCGAAGGCCCCCGCCTGCCAGGCGGTGAGGTGGCTGAGCCAGTCCCCGGCGAAGTGGACACGGCCCGCGGGCCGACACAGCAGGTCGTATTCCCCGGTGTCGTAGGACGGCCAGATGACCCAGGCACCCTTGATGTGCGGTATCCGCTGCCAGGCGACCGAGAACGATCCGATGACGGGCTCGTGCCTGCGACCGTGCACCTTGGCCACCGCCTCGGACGTACGGGCGAGCCGGTCGGCGGGGCGCAACCCGCCCAATTCCGTCGCGGAGTCCTTCAGCGAATACCCGACCAGCACACCCGATCGGGAGTGGAAGCCGTGGGACGGGTACCAGATCCGCTGGACGTCGAGATTGGTGTGCGTGACGCCGCCGTAGACGGCCTCGTCCCTCTCCCACCACCGGTCCGCGTACTCGACGCCCGTCTTCACCGCCGGACGCGCCACGGGAAAGGCCAGCGCCGCCGACACCTCGGCACCGAGATTGTGCCGAACGTCGGCCATCAGATGCGGCTGCACGGTCACGACACAGAAGTCCGCGTGCAGCTCGCGCGACCGGCCGGATTCGGTGCGACAGGTGACCGAAACCCCGGTATCGCGGGTGACGATGTCGGTGACCGGTGCGTTCAGGATGACGTTCCGGCGACCGACCGCCTGCACCAGCGCGTCCACCAGCGCGTCCATTCCATCGGCCGGTTGGAGGAGCATCAGGCTCTTCTCGTGGTCCAGGTCGAGTGCCACGTATTGTCCGAGCCCCCGGGAGAACACCTCCGACAGGGTCGCCGGCGGAAGCAGCGGCCGCGCGTCGTGATCGGCGGCTCCCCAGCCTCGCTCCAGGCCGCGGCGGGTCGAACCGCGGTAGACGGCACGGCCGCCGGACGGATCCAGGTCGCCGAAGTCGGCCAGGAACTCCAGGAGCGCCTGCTTGTCGCCGTCGGTCAGTTCGGCGTCCAGGACCTCCCGCTCGACACAGGAGGACAGGAGTTCGGCGAGATGACCGTAGGTGTCGCTCTGAACCGCTCGTTGGCGGACGGCTTTCGCCGGCGTTCCCGCCGGATGCTCGTGGTAGACGTAGGCGTTGGCGTTCCGGCTGATGAACGGCTCCAGCCGGATCCCGAACTCGCGGCAGTATTCGATGGTCACCATCGACTGGGTGATACGGGCCGCACCCGCCTCGAAGCGCTGGCCGGCGGAGAAGTCCGCCCGCTGCGGGTCGGCGCCCAGTTCCTGCTCGGTGTCGCCGTCGCGGACGGTCCAGACCCGGCCTCCCGGCCTCGGCTTCGCCTCGACGACCGTGCAGCGATGGCCGGCCTTGCCGAGTTCGTAGGCCGCCGCGAGACCGGCGATGCCAGCGCCGACGACGACGACCCGTCCGGGCCCGCGCCCGGTCGCGGCGAAGTCGCGGCGGTCGGGCGCCCGGTAGGCCGGGCGGTCGCGGCGGCCCCCGGTGCCGGGCAGGTCGAGGACGTCCAGGGTCTGCCCGAGCAGGTCCGGACCCGCGTGCGTGCCCACCGCGGTGAGGAGTTCACGGCGCGTCATGGCCGCCCCAGCGCGCTCAGGGAGCACGCGGCGCGATCGAGCAGGGCGGCCCAGCCCTTTGCCCCGTCGTCGCCCTCGAACCGGAGAATCTCGGTATGTTCTCCTGCCGGGAAGGCGTCGGTCGCCTCCCCCGATCGTGTGCGGTACAGCTCGACCCTGCCGTGCGAGACGGCCGGCAACTCGAACAGCATCCCGCTCAGCAGGTGGTTCAGCCAGGCGTCGTACCGCTCCAGCAGGTCACCCAGGAACAACTCCCGGTCGAACCGGTCGAAGCCCTGGCGTTCCGCCCAGCTCTCGCCCAGCTCACGAAGGCCCGCCCCGAGCGCCGCCAACCGCGACCGAGGGTCGGAATGCTCCGCCAGGATCCGGTCGACGACAAGCGAAGCCTCGGCCGCGTCGGCCCCGAGCCGGCCGGCGAGGTCGCCATAGGTCTCCCGGATGTGCCCGGCGGTGGTGATCTCCGGGCGGAAGAGCTGGACGAGCGGGACGTCGTATCCGCTCTCGGTCAGGCGTCGCGACGTCGCGACTGCCAGCGGCGCGGCCGTGCACAGCGCGAGAACCGCGACGGGCTCGCCGGGGTCCGGACGCCCGTCGCGGATCGCGTTCCCGGCGCGCGCGGCCAGATCGGTGTACTCGGCGGGGGGCGCCAACTCGAGGGGATCGAGCCGCACGCAGCGCAGGCCCGCGACGCGATCCCGGACCGGTTCCAGGCTTCCCTCTTCTTCCGTACCGTTGAAGTCGAACATCAGGATCTGAACGGTCACAGGTCCGCCTCCGCGGGCATCCAGTGGCGCGAGACCACCCGGACGGCTTCTTCGAAGGCCCCGATCAGGCCGTCCATCGTCTCGGTGGTGATCGCGTCGGGACAGTGGCGCCACTTGGCGATCAGGCTTTCCCCCTGCATGTCGCACACGATCCTGAGGACATAGGGCTGCGCCTCGTCCGGGCATTGGGCGTTGCCGAGGTCGTAGCCGAACAGTTCGGGGAACTCGGTCTCGGTGATCACCTGTTCGGCTGTTCCGCGATAGTTCAGATAGACCCTCGGCTCCGGGAAGCGGGCGAACTCGTCGCGGAGCCCGACATCATCGGCCAGGTAGCGCAGGGCCCCGAAGGAGATCCTCGGACCTGGGAGAGCGGCCGTCTGGGCCGCGGTCGTCCGGACGACCTCGACGGGATCGGCCTCGCCGTCCACGCACGTGACCGTGGGCACGATCTCCGAGATCCAGCCCACGGTACGGCTCACATCCGGGCCCTCCGCGAACTGGTCACGACCGTTGACGACGACATCGACCAGCGGAGCCGAGACCTTGAACACCCGGGAGAGCGCGTGGTTGAGCGCGCCCAGGATGATCGGCTCGCTGCCGTGGCTCGCCGACAACCGACGGAAACCGACGGCGAGCCCGTCCAGGGGCAGTTCCGAGCGGCGCGAAAGAAGCTCGCTCAAGGGCCGAGGCCCCCTGTCCTCACGCAGCGGCAGGCTCTCTGCCGAACTCCAGGGCCGCCCGCGCCAGTAGTCCACGACGGCGGGATCCCACGGGCCGGCGGCGTAGCGGCACAGGTACGTGGACCACACCGCGTAGTCCGTCGTGGGCGTCGGACTCGGGGAGCGTCCGGACCGGACGGCTTCCAGTGCCGCGCGGAAGTCCGAGATCAACACTCCCCAACCGACGGCGTCGCAGACCAGATGGTGGATCACCACGACGAGCGCCCAGGGCCGGTCGTGGTGCGCGAGGATCCGGAACGCGGTGAGCCGCCCGGCGGCGAGATCCAGCGAGCGCTGGGCGCGATCGGCGATCACCCGCACGCTCTCGTGGTCACCCTGCCGCACCAAAACGATCTCCGTCGCGGTGTCGGCCCGCGCCGGCCGGCTCACCTCCTGGTACGGCGGCCGCGCCTGGAGTTCGAACCGCGACCCGAGCACCGGATGGTGGTCGAGAACCCGCTGGATCGCCTGGACGACCCGGTCCGCGGGCAGATCGTGGGGGAGGGCGAACATGGCGTCGTCGTTGTGGTGGTGGGGATTGACACGATCGAGCCGCAGCGTCCGTTGCTGCATCGGCGACAGCCGCAGCCGTCGATTCCCGGTCGCGGGACCCGTCCGTGCGGTGGCCGGGCGGACGATCCCCAGGAGCTCTTCGAATCGGGGCGCACGGTAGACGTCCTTGAGGGCCAGCGACCATCCGTGCTCACGAAGCCGGCTGATCAGGCGGAGCGCGGCGATGGAGTCCCCGCCCTGATCGAAGAAGCGGTCCTCGGGCCGCACGCGCTCCACGTTCAGGCAGAAGCACCAGGCTTCGGTGAGGGCGTCCCGTGCCGGTGCGCCGGTCCGGCCGGTCATGCGCCGACCTCCCGGGGGAACGAGCGCGGATCGTTGAGCAGTTGGATCAGATGACCGGGGTCCGCCGGGATCCGTTCGAGCACCGGGAGATAGCCCGTGAAATCGTCGAGCCGAAGGCCCAGTGTGCCCAGTGCCCGGCCCAGTTCCGCGGTGTGTTCGCGCGTACCGGGCAGGTCCGTGCCGGAGATGTCGGCCAGCCGGCTCATCGTATGAACCGGCGGAATGTCCTCCTGGATCATCCGTGAGCGGACGAGTTCCGCGAGGGAGCCGCAGGAGCGGGAGCGGTAGATGGAGCTGCAGGATTGCATCATCTCGAAGAAGTCGTCGAGTACCGGCAGGCCGTATTGGCGCTGAATGATGTGCGGGAACGTCTCCGTCTTGACTCCGTACGCCCGGGCCAGCTCGACCCGTTCCCGATCCACCCGGTCCAGACGCGCCGCGAGCGCCCGGTCGATCCCCTCCGTGTAGTGGGCGTAGGTGGTTCCTTCGCGCGTCCGTCGCAGGTTCTCCGGGTGCAGGGCCACTCCGGCGTGAATGATGTAGCCCAGCGGATCGAAGATCAGCTCGATGCCGTCACGCAGGATCAGATCCGGCCAGGAGGGCCGGCCGATCTTTGCACCGGACGGGAACAGCCGCCTGAGTTCCTGGACGATCCCCTCGGGGTCGGCCGCATAGACCGCCACGTTGACCTCCAGCTTGCGTTTGCAGGAGATCTCGCCGTTCGTCACCCGGGTGCCGTGGAAGGAGTCCTCGACGAGCACCAAGGCCGTGTCCCGCAATTCCCGGCGCGTGCGGACGAGTTCGGCGACGTACGGCTGACCGGCTTGACCGGCCCGGACCAGGACGATGATCTTGCCCGCCAGGGGGACCTCCCGCAGCAGCAGGTCCATCAGTTCGATCCGCGCCCGCGGGATGTCCGGCACGGTGACCACGATGATCCGTGCCCGCGCCAGGGATTCCCTGCCCCGGGGGCTGTTCAGCGTGGCGAACTGATCGGACGTGAAGCACACGGTGTCCCGTTCGCCGCCGGGCAATAATTCGAACGAGACGGGCCGCCGTAGGGGCGCGATCCGTGCCTTTGACTCGACAGGGTCGGCTCGCCGGTAGAGCAGAACGGGGTGGAGACCGTGCGCGCCCGTCGTCCGCGTGAACTCGGCGAGCAGCGTGACACCCACATGACCACCACCGATGATCGTGATCAGTGGGCTCACCGTGCGACCACGCCGCTCAGGGCGAGCATCGAGCTGCCGTGGATCGCGACGATCTCCTCCGGGACGACGTAGGCCCGCAGGAGCAGCCTGTCGCAGGCCTCCCGCCGCATCTCCTCTCGACCGTGCAGGCAGTGGTCGTTCGGAATGATCAATGCCTCGCCTTCCCGAATCCGGTGACCTCGCCGGCGACCGATCTCCAACGCCACCACGCGCAGTTCCGCCAGCGCCGATGCCGCGTCCTCGTGCTCCTGCGGGCTCAGTCCCCTCGTGGGGGTGATGGCGTCGAAATGGAACCTGACCCGTGTCGTACCGCCTTCCAGCAGTGCGAAGCGGTACACCTGTTCCCTGCGCCAGGCGAGCTTGCCGCCGACCCGAGCCTCGAAGTGCTCGCGCGCGAGTATGCGGCGGGTCGCGTCGGACAGACCCGCGATGATCTCGGCGGACGGGGCGAGCAGCGTCTTGGGCACGACGCCCTGCGCCCGGTGTGCCAGGAGCACCAGGACGCGTGGTCTGCTGAGGTCGTCGATGAAGGGGAAGTCGTTGTGCATTCCCAGCAATGACGTGCCCGCGCTGCTTTCGCGGGATCCCGTCGACGGCGAGATGTCGGTCAGATAGGACTGGTTGTAGTCGCTGTAGGCGACACAGGCCCCCAGGGACTCCCCGACCACCAACGCGAGGACCTTGCTGTCCTGTATGTCGGGGTAGGAGGGCAGCCCTTGGAGCAGGAGAGGTGTGTCCGCGCCGGACCCGAAGCTCTCGCTCAGCGGATCGAGCCGCCCCGGCGCACCCGTCTCCCGTATCCGTGCCAGGTACCGGTATTCCGACTCACCCGGGCATGATCGACGGACGGCACGCACCGCCCGATCCAATGCATCCCGTCGAGCCGTGGTCAACGTCAACGTCCGCACCACGGTCTCCCCCTCGAGAAGGCTGTCAGTAGCCGACGGACATGGCGTCGATATAGGTGGATGCGAGCGCCATGGCGGCCTCCGGGGCACCCTCCGCATGCGCGATGGCGTACGCCAGGTGCATCTCGGCCGGCAGCCAGGTCAGTTCCGCGGGTTCTCGGCTCGCGACCTCGACGATTCCTTCCGCCCTGCGGGGACGGTCGATCTCCTTGACCTGCCCGGCTTTGGGCGTCAGCAGGTCGTAGAGCGCGGCATGACCCAGATAGCGCCCTTCTTCCGGAAAGGACACGGACTCCCCTCGGCACAGCCGCTGATAGCCGTCGATGGGGTCGAACCCGGTGGTCAGGCGCACCAGTTCGGTGAGGCCTCCGCCGGCCAGTCTGGGATTGATCTCGATGAGCGCGGGGACGTTCCCGTCCATCCGGAATTCGATGTGCGCGCCGCCCATCCGGTGGCCGGCGGCCTCCAACCAGGCCACCAGCGTGTCCGCGACGATCGGGTCGACGCCGCCGCCGAACGTCCAGGGGAAGACATGACCGATCTCGCGCCTCGTGGGGGGCGGGGTCATTCTGCTGGTGCGGGTGACGCCGAGCAGACGCCACCGTGATTCCGCGGAATCCCACAGGAGTTCTCCGCTGAATTCGCCGCCTTCGACGTACTCCTCGACCAGCGCGGTCGGCACCGCGTCGCCGGCGCCTCCCGTGGCCCGGTAGGAAATGATCGCCTCGTCCACCGCGTCGGCGAACTGCTCGTCGTCGTGGCAGAGGGAGACGCCGTAGCTGCCGATCCCGACCGCCGGCTTGACGATGCAGGGGTAGCCCACCGGGGAGGTCGCCGGGGTCTGCCCGGTGGGGACGACCGCGTAGGCGATCTCACGGCCGATGCCCGCGGTTCGTTCCCTGGTCCGGTCCTTGAAGATGCAGTTCCGCAGCCCCTCGGGGTCGGCTCCGGGCAGGCCGAGCACCTGCGCGAGCCGTGCGGCGGTGAGCAGGAAACCGTCCTGGAACGCGATCACCCCGGACAGGTCGCGATCGCGGTAGGCCGCCACGACCGCTTCGGGGTCGAGGGTGTCGATCGTGTCGATCGCGCTCATCGCGTCGAGCGGTAGGTCCCGCATGATCGGGCGGGCCGGTCGGAAGGTGAATTCCGGGACCCGGTAGCGCTCCGGATCCGCACTCGCCAGTCGGGTGCGAAATCCCTGCGATCGCGCCATCGCCGCCCCGAAGGCCGCGTAGTCCCCGAAACCCAGTTCCACGTAGAGAAGTTCAGGCATGCCCGTGCCCCCGTTGCTCGATCTCTTCCTCGACGCGCGTCACCAGTTCGCCGAAGCGCGAGTATCTGTAGAACTCGCTCAGGCTGATCAGGACCCCGGTGCGTTTCCTGATCATCCTGAGCAGGTGGACGGCGGCCAGTGAGTCGCCGCCCGAGGCGAAGAAGTCCTCTCCGCTCGAATCCGGCGCGGCGCCCCGTACCTCTGTCCAGGACCGCTCCACCTCCGCCCGGGGTGGCATCGACGAGGGCCGAGGCCTCGTCGTCCCGCTCCGGGTTCGCTGTTCCAGCCGTGTTCGGTCGAGCTTTCCGCTGGGCAGGAGCGGCAGTCGCGCGCACGCCTCGATCGTCGCGGGGATCATGTAGGGGGGCAGACTCGTGGCCAGCCATCGCGTGATCTCGTCCGGGTCGACCGCGGGCTCGGCCTCGAAGAACGCCGTCAGGCCGCGCGACCGATCGCCGCCGGACACCACGACGCCGCAGTTCCGGACGGACGGATGTCTTCCCAGGACGGCCTCGATCTCCTCGACCTCGATCCGCCTGCCGTGAATCTTGACCTGGTTGTCGAGGCGTCCCCGGATCACGAGTTCACCGTCGGACCAGGCGGCGAGGTCACCGGTCGCATAGAGTCGCCGGCCCGCGAGCGCACCGGTGCCCGCGCGGAACGCCCGGGCGGTCAGCGCCTCGTCGGTGTACCCGGCCGCGAGAGCGAGCCCTCCGATATGGAGGTGGCCGAACTCGCCGTCCGCGACCGCGGCGCCTTCGTCGTCGAGGATGAAGAATTCGTTGTTCCGCAGCGGAGCACCGGCCTTGATCTCGCCGGACGCGCGAATCCGCCACGCCGACGACCAGATCGTCGCCTCGGTCGGCCCGTACATGTTGAAGGCCCGATCGCAGTGCGCCAGCAGATGATCCCTGACGTCCTTGGTCAGGGGCTCACCGCCGCAAAGGCCCACGGCCAGGCGGGCGGACAGATGGGGGGCCAGCAACCGCCACATCGTCGGCGTCGCCTGCACGCACGTGATCCGGGTCGAGAGGCAAAAGTCCGCGAGCGCGGCCGGAGACGTGCGAATGTCCTCGGGAACGACCACGGTGGTACCGCCGGCCGCCGGCGGAACGAGGAACTCGGCCAAGGAGATGTCGAAGGTACAACTCGTCGCGGCGAGCATGCGCAACGGACTCGCCGCGGCCGTCAGCCACACCATCTCCTCGATCAGGCCGACGAGTCCGGCATGGGTGACCCGAACCCCCTTGGGGTGACCGCTCGTTCCCGAGGTGTAGATGATGTACGCGAGTTCCGTGCCTACCGCGTCGTCGGCGTCGCCCTCCGGCCGGCGGGCAACGGCCTCTCTCGCGGACGAGACCACCTCGGCGGGGACCAGGACGATCCGCCGCCCCGGGAACGTCGCGAAGAGACCTTCCTGGTCCGGCCCGATGATCGCGAGTTCGGCCCCCGAATCCGTCCACATCGTCCGGAGACGGCCGACCGGATAGGAGCGTTCCGCAGGCACGTAGACGGCCCCGGCCATCCAGATTCCCAGTACCGCCACGACGGTCGGGATCCCGTGAGGCAGGCAGACCATCACTGTGTCTCCGCTGCCGACGCCTCGGTCGGCGATCCGCGCGGCGAGCGACCGGGCCGCCGTCAGTAACTCGCCGTAGGAGAGAACGTCCCTGCCATCGGTCAGAGCGGCGGCATCGGGAGTCTCGGCAGCGCTCCGCCGCAGGAGATCGATCACGGATACGGCCCGCGAATCACCCGGTAACGCCGATAAGCCTTCGTTCCCCAACCGACCGTCCATGCCGCACCCCCGGGAGCGAAGTTTTGTATTCAAAATTTGTTATACAAAGATCATCGACAGTCAAGGACTCGGCCGGACACCGCGGCGGAAGGGCTAGGGTGGGCACCGAGGGCGGAGGGAGAGACGTGGCCATCGAGCGGAGGTCACTGCGCGAACAGATCCGGGACGAGCTCGTGCGGCGCCTGGCCAGGGGCGAGTTCCGTCCGGGTTCGGTCGTCGACGAAGCGGCGCTCGCCCTGGAGTTCGGAGTCAGCCGCACTCCGTTGCGCGAGGCACTGATCGCGCTGGTCGGCGAGGGTGTGCTGCGCTCCGGCAGGCATCGCGGTTTCGAATTCGCCCCCATCAGCAACCGCGAGTTCACCGAACTGGTCGAGATCGTCGCCGAACTCGAGGCTTACGCGCTGCGTTCGAGCGATCCGGAACGACTGGCCGAGATCGCCGGTCGCCTCCTCGGGCTCGCCGACGAATTCCCCCAACAGGTCGCCGAGTACGGGCTCATCGCCGAGCGCGACCGAGAGTGGCACGACCTCCTGATCAGTGCCTGCGCCAATCGGCGGCTCGTCGGCCTCATCGCGTCGGTCAAGACGGACCTCCGCCGCTACGAGAGCCTCATGGTCCCCGACGACCGGCCCATCGCCCGTGAGCACGAGGAACACCGCGAGATAGCCCGCCGCCTCATCGCCAAGGACATCCCCGGCGCCGTCACCGCCCTCAGGGCGAACTGGCTCAACAGCTCCACCCGCATGCTCGCCGAGGCCTCCCCCACCCGGACCGAGCCGAACTGATCAGGAAGCTCTCCGAGCGCTGAATTCCCCGCCGCCGCCCCGAGCGCGGTTTCGGGCCACTTCGAGCGGCCCGGACACGGCCGGGGTCGATCACGTGCCGGGACCGGTCGAGCTGTTCGGCCGCGTGGAATCGCGCGAGCGGGATCGCGTGCGGTCGGTCCCGCACGCCGGCCTCGTTCCGGGCCGCGAGACGACGCCGTCGCGTCATCCCCGACCCGCAACCGACAAAATCGCCCGTCCCGCCGAGGAGGCCACCCCCTGCCGGATGGGGGCGGCCTCCTCGGGGCGGGTGTCAGCCCCCGAGTTCGGTGAGGCGTTGGCGGGCCTCGGCCAGCTTCGGGCCGTACGTGGTGGGGTCGGTCCGGGCCAGGTCGACGTACAGGTCGATCGCCTCGCGCACCAGCGGGATCGCGCTCGGCTTCCCGTCGGTTTCGGCCACGAACGCGGCGGCGGGCGACACGAGCCAGCCGGCCAACTGCGGGCGGTAGGTGGGGTTCCGGGTGGTGACCAGTCGCAGGTTGTCGACGGCGTTGACGACATGGCCGGTCGCCCTGGCCCGCAACTGCGGGTTGCCCCACAGCCGGATCGCCATTTCAACGCCCGCCCAGGCCTGCAGGTAGCCGAACTCGTCGTTGTGCGGGCTTTCGTCGATGAGGTCCTGCAGCAGACTCAGGGCCTGGTCGCCGAGCGCGACCGCCTCGTCCCAGCGCCCGGTTCCGGCCAGGAAGGCCACGGTCGGATGCATCGCCGATTGCGCCAGTTGCCGCCGGTAGGCGGGCTTGTCGGCGGCGAGGGTTCGCAGGTTGTCGACGGCTTGCAGGGCCAGATCGGTGGCCTTGGTCTGCAACTCGGGGTTGCCCCACAGGTGGACGGCGATCTCGATGATCGCCGACGAGACCTGGTGGTGGAGTTCGTCGTCGTCGGGACTCTCCGCGGCCAGCACGCGGTAGAGGGCGATGGCCTCGTCGCCGAGCGCGACCGCCTCGGTCCAGCGGCCGGTGCCGGCGAGGAAGGCCGTGGTGGGGGAGGTCGCCCATTGGGCGAGCCGGCGCCGGTACGCGGGGTTCTTCACGGCCAGTGTTCGAAGATTGTCGATGGCCGCGACCGCGAGGTTCGTCGCCTTGAGCCGCAACTCCGGCTTGCCCCACAGGTGGAGGGCGATGTCGACGGCCCCGGAGCAGAACAGGAATCCGAGTTCGACGTCGTCGGGACTCTCCGCGACGAGTACTCGGTAGAGGTCGATCGATTCGTCGCCGATCGCGACGGCTTCCTCCCAGCGGCCGCTGCCGGCCAGGAAAGCCGTGGTGGGACTGGCCGCCCATTGAGCGAGTCGGCGTCGGTACGCGGGGTTCCTCGCGGCCAGTGTTCGAAGATTGTCGATGGCCGCGACCGCGAGGTTCGTCGCCTTGAGCCGCAACTCCGGCTTGCCCCACAGGTGGTGGCCGACTTCGATGCACGCCCAGGAGATTCGGTACGCGAGTTCGTCGTCGTCGGGGTGCTCCGCCGCGAGCGTGCGGTAGAGCGCGACGGCTTCCTCGCCGGCGGCGATCGCCTCGTCCGAGCGGTCGACGGCCGCCAGGAATCCCGACAGGCGAACCAACCCCGCGCCGACCCGGGGGCGATAGCGGCGGGCATCGAGCGTGGTCAGCCGGCGCAACAGCCCGCACGCCGCCGACTGCGGCTCGACCGCTTCCGGAGCCCGCCGCGCGCCGGACAACTGCGTGGCCCGGTCTTCGAGCATGTCGGCCAGTCGTTCCGCACCGATCCGGTCCTCGGCGGTCAGCACGTGGTCGGGCGTGGCCCAGTGGTAGGCCGTCGGCGGGCCGCCCGCCAGGCGCCGGGTGAACAGCTTGCGGTTGGCCGGGCGGTACACCGCGAGTTCGGCCCCTCCGTCGCCGTCGTAGTCCGCGGGCACCGGAAGGTCGCCGGCCTGGCCCAGCGCGACGGTCCGGGTGCCGCCGCCCGTGGTGGACGTCACCCGCCAACTCCCGTCGCCCGGATCCCAGATCACGTCGTCGAGCCGACCGTCACCGTCGAAGTCGGCGCTCAGCGCCATGCGCGCGGCGGGTGGTCCGGACGGTGCCGCGCCGCGATGCCAGTACCAGAGGGAGAGGAAGACACCGGTCAGGCCGTCGAGCTCGAGCCCGGCCTGCTCGGCGGCGCTCGCATCGACGGTGATCCGCCAGGTGGTGGCCGGGCTGCGTCCCCAGAACGCCTGCCTGCTCGGCGGCGCACCGGGATCGTCGCGGTCGAAGGTCGCCAGTACGGTGCTCGACAGGGGGCCGCCCTGGGCGTTGCGCACCGTGCCGTTCTCGCCCCGGTTGGTGGCCAGGCCCGAGTGCTCGATCCGCACGCTCACCCGAGGCGTGTCGGCGTGCGCGCCGAGCAGACCGACGTGCAGGTACACCACCTTCATCGCGACGCGGTCCGGGAAGGCTTCGAGCGGGACGGTGAAGGTGGCGGTCCCCTTGCTCTTCAGGTCGCCCAGCAGGGCGGGAGAGGTCAGGTGGAGGTAGTACAGATCCTGGTCCAGCGGGTACCGGTCGTGCATCCGGTGCAGCTCCGCGAGTTGCGGCAGCCGACCCCACGAGGACTGGTACTGCTGCAACAGGCCTTTGACCCGGCTGTCGTCGCCCCGGGGCAGCGGGCGGTAGGCGTTCTCGATGTCGTCGGGGTGCAGGTAGCCCATGTCGAAGCTGTACGTGGGAGTGAGATTGCTCAGGGTCCACAGGTCCAGCGCCCGGTGGGCGTAGAAGCAGTACTCGATCAGCAGATCCATGTAGTGCTGGTTCTGGTTGATCAACAGGCGTGCGATACCGACGAGTTGCGCGATGTCGCCGGCCCAGTCGCCCTCCAGGCGGGTCAACCGGGTGATGTCGTTCGCGTTGACGGCGATCTTTCCGTCGGCCGCGGCCAACGTGAGCTGCTTCCGGCTGACTTCCAGGATCTGGAGTGCGCGTTCCCGGACCAGTTCGAGCTGGCGGATCAGCAGGTTCTTCTCGGCGTTCTGTAGTTGTCCGTCCACCTTGGCGCTGAAGAGCTGGCTCAAGGTTCCGGCCGCGTGGATGAACTTCGTGGCCGTGTCGCCCAGTTTCTCCAGCTTGCCGTCCTCGACGCGGATATCGGAACGCAGCTTGGGGACGTCCCCGCTCCAGTCGAACCAGTTGACCAGATAGCTGCCGTCGCCGTACTTCCCGGTCTCGACGTTGAACCCCTCCAGGACCGCCGCGTTCTTGGCGAGCACGTCGCCGACCGCGAGCAGGGCCACGAGCGAGAGGCCGCCCGTGTAGACGGCGCTTCCGATGGCGGCGATCGCGATCGCGGCACCGATCACCGGGCCCAGGTTGTTGCCGGGCGGGAACTCCAGACTCTCCTGGATCATCTTCTCGCGCACCGCGCCGAGTTGCACTTCCACCTCGTGCATCTGCCGGTCGATGATCTCGGCCCGCCCCCGGGCGTGATCGAGCCCCGTTTTCGCGGCATCGCGCTCCAGTTTGAGCACGGGCTGAAGGTCGGTGAGGTGGTCCACCTGAGTGCCCACCAACTGGATCTTGTCCGCCTTGCCGATGGCGAACAGCAGCAGGTCCCGCGCGGCGATGAGCGAGGCCTGCACGAGCGGGGCGTAGATCTCGACGAACTTCTCCTGGGCGGGAAAGTCCGGCACGATGTCGACGTCGTAGGGCACCCCGATGGGGGTGAGGTTGTGCGCGAGATGGCGGGACAGCTCTGCCGCGCGGGCCAGTTGGGGCCACAACACGAGCGCCCGGCCGAACTCGTGTCCGGCCGCGATCCGGTTGTCGGCCCGCCGGGGCAGGCCGGGCGCGTAGGAACGGAACAGGAACTCACCCACTCGGGTGCGGTATTCGGCCCACACCTGGTTGTACGCGTCACCGAGTTCCGCACGCACCGCGGCCCACCAGGAATCGGCGGTGTGGGTGCGCAGGTCCGGCTGTACGCTCGGCCCCGCCGCCGAGCCGGGCAGGCCGTCGAGGCCGTCCGGACCGGACTCCCCGGGCCCGTTCCAGCCGCCGCCTCCCGGCCCGCCGCTCCCGCCTCGGCCGGCGCCGCCGGGATCGCCGCCGCTGCCGTCGGGCCGGACCCCGGAGCGCTCGACCGTCTCGACCCGGATCTGCGCGCCGGAGCCGCCGACCGCCGCGTTTGCGCCGTTGCCGCCGCGCCCTCCGGATCCGGGATCCCGGCCGTCGCGGCCCGGAGGCGGCTTGACGCCGTCCTTGCCGGCCCCGCCGGGTCCGCCGTTGCCACCGTGTCCTCCGGTACCGCCACGCGCGATCAACGACACGTCCGCCGCCTTCGCGGCGAACAGCGTGATCGGGGTGGCCGTGCCGCCGGGCGCGCCGTTGCCGCCGGGCCCGCCCGACCTGCCGTTGGTGCCGTCGGGGCCGGACCCGCCGGTGCCCCCGCCGGTGCCCGTCGAACCGCCGGCACCGGCCGGGCCGGTGGTGTCGATCGCGCCACCCTCGCCCCGATAGGTCTCGGCCACGATCAGCACCGGGTGGCCCGAGGCGCGGAGGACGAATCCCGGGTCGTGCGTGATCTCCCGGGCGATCAGCACCAACCGGGTTCCCGGAGCCGGGTGTTCGGCCTGTAACTCGGCCTGCAGCGCGGTGTTCACGCGAATGCTGTCCCGCAGGTAGAACCAATCCGCCGCGGCTGCGGAGCCGGCTGGGTCGGCATCGGCTGCGGGGCTCACGACAGCGGCGCCGTCGGTATCGGAGGTCATCGAGTCTTCCTCTCGGTCGAAGGGTTCGGCGGAGCGCGAACGCGGGTCGCGTACCGCGCTGTTCGCGAGGGTGGCCCGGCTGGGCTCCCGGGAGCCATCCCTTGTTCCAGGGGTGGACACCATCAAGCGGCGTCGGTGCCGCGCGGCGAACGGCGAGTGCCATGGCGGAAATCACCGATGTGGCGATGCCCGTGTCGTGCCGGGCGGAACACCGAGAGGGCATCATCGTCGCCCCGTCCGATCGTGGCTTTCGACGGTTGGTGCCCGCTTGGCTTCGCCTCGGGAAGCGCTGTGCACTCGTCGTGGTTCGCCGGCCACCTTGACTTTCCCACTCGGAAAGTGGAACTCTTACTTTCCCGACAGGAAAGTGAGGTTCCGTCATGGCGGACACTGCTCCGGAACAGGCCCTCGCCGCGCTGGACGCCGTCGACCGTGCCCGGCGCCGGGTGGCCGAGGAAGTGGGCCTGCCCCGCGGCTACTGGTGGGCGATGGCGGCCGGCTGGCTGCTGCTGGGCGTGCTCGGCAGCGTGGCACCGTGGGCGGCCGGCACCGCGACCGCGGCCTTCGGCACCGGGCACGCGGTCTTCGCGACGCGCCTGCTCGACGGACGCCGGCGCACGGACCGACTGCGGGTCGGCGCGGCCGTCGCCGGGCGCCGCACTCCGCTGATCGTGATCGGCATGCTGCTCGGGCTCGTCGCCGTCACCGTGGCCGCCGCCCTCGCACTGCACGCCGACGGCGCCGACCACGCGAGCATCTGGGCGGCGGCGCTGATCGCGGCCGTCATCGGATTCGGCGGACCGGACATGCTGCGCGTTCTGCGCCGTTGGGCGCGGGCATGACGAAGGCACGGTTCGACGAACTGATCCACCCCAGCACCCGGTTGACGCTGGTCGCGACACTGGCCGCCGCCGACTGGGCGGAGTTCGCCTACCTCAAGGAGCAGTTGGGACTGTCCGAATCGGCACTGTCGAAGCAACTCGCAACCCTCGAGGAAGCCGGGTACGTGGCCACCGAGCGCCGCACCAGCGGCGGCCGCCGCAAGGTACGCGCCCGCCTGACCCGTGCCGGCCGGGATGCCTTCGACGGCCACGTCGCGGCACTGCAGGCCATCGTCGCCGGCGCCACGACAACCACCGAAAGGTCTCAACCCGGTTTGGATTCCCGGGCCGTTGCCCGCCGGACTCGGTAGTTCCAGCGTGTGAGCGACCGGACGACGGTCTCGGCGCCGATGGGGTTGGCGCTGTGCACGAAGACCGTTCCGATGCGGAAGGGCCGTCCGTGGAAGGCGGCTTCCTCCATGAGGGTCACCACGGGCAGGATGGTGTCGTCGCCGCCGAGATCGTGGTCGAGCCAGAGTTCGTCGACGAAGCGGTCGCGGTGCTCCTGCAGGAGCCGGATGCCTTCGGCGCTGGTGCGGGCGATCCGCGTGGCCCAGGGAAGTGGTCGCAGGTCGTCGATGCCGAGAATGACAGGCGCCGGTACGAGCGGGTCTTCGTGCATCCGACCATCATCACAGCAGAGCGGTCGAGGAAGCGCGGAAGGCAGCAAAGGCAGCAAAGGCAAGGCACCACACGCACGTTGCACAGCGTTCGTCGTCAGTCCCGCCCGGCACGGTGCTTCCTCGTGGACGTCGAGTCCTTCCGCAATCCCGTGTCGGCGTACAACGGAAGACTGCTGCCCTCCTGATCCCCGCATGCCGGCAGGCGGAGCGGCCTCCGACGAAACCTTCCCGATGTGTCTCCGGACCGGACGACAGCGCGGAGGGCCGACCACGGCGGTCTCACTACACTGCCGTGGTGAATATCCACGGGGGACCGAGCGCGCGAGCTTCGCCGCCTCCTCGACCGTACCGCCATCCCCCACCCTGCCGAGCGACCCCCGCGGGCCCAAGCCCTGGGGGGGAGCGACACATCGGTCGGGCTGTTGGAGGCCGCCGCAACGCCATCGATCGCCTCCCCGGTCGCATAATTCTCCGGGACCTCTCCACACATCTGCCGTGGGCGTGCAAATATGAGGCCATGAGTAGTGCGTACCCGGAATCCGGCCCGGCCGCCGAAGTCGACTGGACGGACGGCATTCCCGTTCCGCCTCTCGACTACGTGCCTGCGGACGAGTTCGAGCAGTCTCTCCAGAGGACCTTGGACGAACTCCTTCCCCTGTTCGAGGATGCGGGCCTGTAACCCGTGTACGCACTTTCGGATGACGATCTACGCCGAATCAACGCCCGCGTTGGAGGAACCGGCCGGGAAAGAGACCCCCGTCTCTTGGGTTCCCTCCAAGCGGCCGTGTACGGTCGCGGCTTCAAAAGGGCCCTCAATCCGACCCTGCCGCAGAAGGCCGCCGCGTTGATGAGCTACATCACGCAGGTCGCGGTCTTCGAGAACGCCAACGAACGCACCGGGCTGACGGCCGGGACCGTGCTGTGCCTGGTCAACGGCCACCGCATCGTGTGGGCGGACCCGAAGGAAGCCGACGCCTTCATCCGGGCCGTGGGTTATGCCCACCCCACGGTCTCGTGGATAGCCGACCGTATCGAAGCGCGGCTGCAACCGATTCCGTCGCTGTAGCGCCCGCCCCTGTACCACCCCGTGTGGTCTCCGACGCCGAATGACTGCGTCCCGGTGGTGGCCGGACTCAAGCCCGGCGAGGAGGTGTCCCGGATCCTGTCGCGTCGCTGCTTCGCCGACCGCGAGGCCGCCGACCGGGCCGCGCCGGCCGGTGCCGGGTGGTGCGCCTGGATTCGCCTCGAACGCCGGGCGGACGGGTGAGGGGTTCACCCGTGCGGATCGGCCCGGATGCCGTCCCGGCCACCCGCTGTCAGCGTGGGGATGGTGACCATCGGCCGAGTCTGGAGCACACCATGACAACCGGGACCTGGGGCAGCACATCGGTGGCCGAGCAGGGGGAGTGGTTGCCCGTTCTGGACATGCCCGCCCCCGGGCGGCAACGGCGGCTCACCGTGCTGTTCCGGTACCTCCTGCTGATCCCGCAGTTCATCGTCGTGTGGGTGTTGGGCCTGGTGGCGACCGTCCTGGTGTTCGTGGGTTGGTTCGCCGCGCTCGTGATGGGTCGGCTGCCCGGGCCGATCGCGTCGTTCCTGTGCGGGTTCGTCGGCTACGAAACGCGCGTGACGGCGAGTCAGATGCTGCTGATCGATCGGTATCCGCCCTTCGCCCTGGAGCCCCCGTCCGACTATCCGGTTCGGGTGGGGCTGCGGCCGGGGCGGCTGAATCGACTCGCCGTACTGTTCCGCATCATCCTGATCATCCCCGCCCTCGTCGTTCAGGCCCTGGCGTGGGCGGGGTGGTTCACGGTGTCCTTCGTGCTGTGGCTGATCGTGTTGATCGCCGGCCGGATGCCGGATCCGTTGTTCGAGGCCACCGCGGCGATCGTGCGCTATCGGATGCGCTTCATGGCGTACGGCCTGCTCGTGACGTCGGCCTACCCGAAGGGTCTGTTCGGCGACGCGCACACGTGGGAGGCGGGCACGGATCGCTCCGCGACGCGCCCGCTGCTGACCAGCGGACTCGGGCGGGGCCTGATCGCGCTGTTCCTGGTGATCGGACTGGTGGGCGCCTCGAGCGCGTCGATCATCCCCGCCGTCGGGAACGGTTAGGCAAACGCGTGCCCTCGCAACGGTGACCGACGCTCCGGTGACGTGACCCCGGCGCGCCCGAGCCGCGCGGAACCGCCCTGCCGACGGCGGCGACGCCCCACCCGGAGGCACAAGTCACCGTACTCGCGGTCTCGGAGCACGCCGCCCGACCGGCGGAAACCGTACATGCCGACCACTCGTCACGAGGAGCTGCGCGGGGCCATCGCACTCTCGTGCGGCGGCGCCGACGGGGGCCTCGCGTTCGCCTCGTGGATCATCCGGATTCCGCAGTACGGGCCTTGATCGAATCCCCGATCGATGCAAAGTGCTTAAATGATCGGATCCGCGTCGCGCCAGGGTGTTGATCGAGCGCCTGTGGGTCGCGTCCTTCGACCGACGATCCCTTGGAGGTCCGACATGTCCCAGCCCCTCGAACCGCCTGCGCGACCGTCCGGATCGACACGGGAGAACGCGGGAGAGATGCCGCCGAAGCCGACATACACTCCCATGATCGCACCTCCGATGCCCGCATTCGCGCCCGACGTCGGGCCACGTCCTTCCCGCGTGCGGGCCGCGGTCAGGCGGGGCGTAGCGGCGGTGCGCAAGGCTCCGGACCGCGCGGTGGAACGCTGGACTACCCGATCCGCGGAGGCCGAGCGAGAACAAGCCCGGGAGCGGGCACACGATCGCGAGTCGCGGAACGCGCGCAAAGTGGACGACATGAACGACGTTCGTTCGCGCGACGAGTTGATGGCAAGGAGAGAAAGGCTGGAGCGAGCGAAAGCCTCCAGTGAATTCTACCGATCGCTGTCCGAGGACATGAAGCCCGTCGTGCACAACAAGGCGGACACCTGGCAGGCCTTGAAGGTGAAGGAAGCAGCGGCACCCAAGATCATCCGCACGGTGCCCGCCCGCCGTCCGCCCACCCCCAGGGTCGCCCCCACCCGCCACCCCGGAATCAGCGGGGGGAGGCTCACCGTGGCAAAGTCGCCGGCGAGTCTTTCGTTCACCGCGTTCGCGCCCGCGGCCGGCGCCGACTACATGGTGCCTGCGGCCGGGGCCCCGGTACACAACATCGGAACACAAAGAGCGAGGCACGCCTCCCGCGAAGAGGGGATGTAGCGCCGAGCCGGCCGGTTGCCGCGTGGGCGGGTCGTCGGCTTCGACGACGTTGCACCCCCGGCAATCCGGCTACCGGATGTACCACTGCTGGGCTTTGTTTCCCGGAACGCAGTAGTTGAAGGTCAGTTGGCGGCCCGGGCCGTTGTCGGTCAGGCACTGCATGCCCGTGAACCCGGTTATCAGGGAAGCGCCCGGCGTGGGCGCCGCGCTGATGTTCAGCAGTCCGTCGGTGAAGGTGGCGGTGCCGAGTGACGGCGATCCGCCGTTGCCGGAGGGCGGGACGATCGTCGGGCCGCTCGTGTTGCAGGCCCGGATGTTCTGCCAGGGGCCGACCTGCGCCCTGACCCAGCCGTATTCGGTGTGTCCCCCCATCACCAGCCTGCTTCCGACGCCGGGGCTCGCCGTGTCGATGCCGATCCTCACGCCGTCACCGACATTGGTGATGGCTGCCCAGCCCGAGCCGCCGCAGCCCGCGGGCACCGCGGGCGGAGCCGCCGGAGCCGCGGCGGCGGGCTTGGCGACGGGGCGACTGGGCTGCCGCGCGCCGCTGTTCGCGGAGGTGCCGCCGGCCTGCGTGGAGCCGGTGCTCCCGGCTGCGGTGCGCTTCACTCCGGGCGGCGTCGGCCTGCCCGGCTCCGCCGGGGGTGGCGGGAGCTGGGCCGAACTCCCGGTTGCAGCAGGCTCGTTCGGCTCCGAGGTCGGGCCGGTCGCCGGCGCGGTCGTCGGATCCCCGGGCAGGGCGGCGGACGGCGCGGCGCCGGGTCCCGTCGGTGCCCCGGTGTCGGCCTGCGGTGTTGTGGTTCCCGGAGCAGCCGGAATCTGCGCGTGCGTCGGTCCGCCGTTTCGTGCCTCGGGGGTGGTGTCCGCAGGCGAGTGCAGCACGAACACAGCGGTGGCGACCGCCGCGATGACGGCGGCGGTCGGCAGCGCGGCGACGGCCGCGCGGTGTTTTCGGCTACGCCTTCGGGCGGGCCGGCGCGTGGCAGGGCTGAGCGTTCGAGGCGTGGGGCCGGATTGCTCGACGTCGCGGCGCACGATCGCGTGGCGGTGTTGCGCGTGCAACGCCTCCAGCATCTGCGCCACGATGTCGGGGATTTGTTCGTACGCTATCGAGCCGTTCGCGACGGCTCCCGCGCTCAGCGCACTGCGGTCTACGAACTGCACCACGACGTAAGGGATTTCTGCGACGTCTTCGACTCCCGCACTGCGATGGCCGCCGACGATCCCGGGGGAACGCAGCGTCGCCGCGAGTCGTGCCTCGCTGCGGAACCGCTCCACGGCCACGGCGTGCGCGCCGAGTTCCGGATGCAGGATCTTCATCACGACTCGCTGCCCGAGCACGGCGTCGTCCGCCGACCACACCTCCGCGGCACTGCCGTCGATCAATTGTTCGGCCAAGGTGTATCGGCCGCCGAAGATCGTCCCTGGTGCCCACATACCGCGCTCCCCGCAAAGCCTCGAAGGTCGGACGAAAACCGGAAGGTCGCCAAAAGCCACCGAAAGACCGTCGGAAGAGCGTCGGAAGACCGCAGTATCCGGTCCGCGCCTGACGATGGCGAACACGGCTGCGACGGTCCGCCGCCCACCCCGGCCTGCCCGAGCCGGACGGCGGACCACCGGTCACACGCGCTTGGACGCGTCCGCGCCGCCGCCTCCCGAGGACTTGCCGCCGAAGCTGCCGGGGCCCTTGTTCCCGGAGTCGGCGCCGGGGTCGCTGGACTGTCCGCCACCGCCGCCGTTGCCGCTGCCGCCACCGCCGTTGTCGCCGTAGCCACCGCTGCCGTTGCCGCTGCCGCCGGTTCCGGGGCTCGTGCCCGACCCGCCGTTGGACGGCGCGGACGAGCCGCCGCCGGACGGCCCGGACGAGCCGCCGCCGGAGGGCTTGTGGCCACCGCCCTCTCCGAGCCGGTTGTTGTGGGATTCGGACGAACTGCCGTTGGAGCGGTCGGGGTTGACATTATTGCCGCTGGTGCCCGACTTGCTCGATGTGCCGTTGCCCTTCTCGCGCATCTTCGCGTCGACGCTCTGCTGGGCCCCCGACTTGGGGGCTTGCGAACCCGACTTCTTGGCAGGCGCCTTGGCCGGAGGCCGGCTCTGCGTCTGCGGTGGGGTCTGCGTTTCGGCCCGCGTTTCGGCGGGCGCCTTGGCCGGCGGCGGCGCGGCCTTGTCGCGGTCGTTGAGCATGTAGACGCGCGACCGGTCGTGCCATTGGCCGTCCGGGCCCAGGGTTATGCGGTTTGCCGCGTCCGTGGTCCGCCCGCCACCGGTGTACGGCTCGACGGTCGCCTCGGTCGACGTCATGCCCGGGTCACCCGGCGAAACCGGCCGGTAGAAGTTCTGCATCGCCTGCATGTACTTGGCCATCTCCGGAAAGAAGGCCACCGAGTTGACGAAGTCGAGGCCGTCGCCGAAGAAGTGGTCGATCTCGTACCGGCGCCGCTCCAGCCAACTCATGCTTTGCCAGTTCCCGTACTGGGTCAGGTACCGGTCCACGAACTGCGGGTCCTGCTGTGCCCGGCGCACCATCCAGTTGAGGTAGTCCGACGTCAGACGGCCCTGAACCTGCTCGAGCGCGAACACCGCCACCTCGAACGCGGCATTCTGCTTCACCGCGACGTTGACGTTGCGGGTGAATGCGTCCTCGGTGGCCGACCTGGCGGTCTTCGGCGTGTACTCCGGCGGCGCCACCGGCTTCTCGGCCGTGGCACTGCGGGGCTTCGCGGGTTCGACGGGGGCTTCCCGCGGCACGGTCGGCTTCGTCTCGTCCCAGGTCCCGGGCTTGGCCTCGGGCTCCCCCGCAGGCGCGGGCGCGGGCCTCGTCTCGGGCTCCCCCGCGGGCGCGGGCCTGACCTCGGGCTCGCCCGCGGTGGTTCCCGCAGGTCCGCGGAGGGGTTCGGTCGCCGTGCCGCCGCCCGGCCCACGCGCCGGCCCACGCGCCGGATCGCCCGCGGCCGTCTTGCCTTCGCCTGCCGCCGGCTTCCCCGCCCCGGGACGGGTCGTCGTACCCTCCGCGGCACCGCCGCGCCCGGACGATTCGGTCCCGCCTCCACGACCCGTTTCAGGCCCGCCGTTGCCCTGGCCGGTCGAGGGCTTGCCCGTGTCCGGCGCCTGCCCGCGCGGCAGCTCGGCCGCTCCGCCCGAGGGTCCGTTCGTCACCGGTTTGGGGCCGTTCGTCCCCTTCCCCGCCGGGTCGCCGCCGGGTTTCTCGGGTCCTTCCTGCCAGCCGGATGTGGTTCCGGGCTTGGGAAGCTGCCCGCTGTACTTGGAGAGCTGATAATCCAGGAAGCTCCGGCTCCGCAGTTCCTTCACCGACTTGTTCGGGTCCGTGGCCTCGACCGCCTTGATCGCCTCGTACTCCAACGCGTCGGTCAGCGCGGGGGCCACCCTGGACCTCGCGAAAGTCTCCTCGGCGAGACTGCGGAGCACCGCGTCGCTCCGCACGTCGCGGATCGGGCTGAGTTTCACCCGCTCCCGCTCGTCGACGATATTTTTGGCGAATTCGTTGGTCTCCACATGCTTGTACTTGTCGTCGAGCCCCTGGTACGCGGCCTCCGTCAGGGCGAGATTCCGCAAGATATCGGGGTTTTTCACCGGTCCGTTGCGCAGCTCGGCGACGTAGTCCGCCACCGCCGTGCTCCGCTCCTGGAGAATCGCGCGGGCTTCGTTCTCCGCCCCCTGAATCGTCAGTGCGCGCTCTGCCATGAACAAGTTGACACCGGCGGCGACGTCCTTGGCGGTGACAACCCAACTATGCGGATGCGGGTTGATGAAAGGGCCGCCGAGCCGGGCTTCGGTGATGGTCGTCTGGATGATCGAAGCCACAAAAAGCTTCGGCATGAAGAACTTGGCGTCGCGCGGCAACATGTCCGGCGTAATGGGAACATTCCGCTGCAGCGCGTCCATGACACGCCAGGACAAGCTGGGCCCTCGCTTGTTGCCGGGTTCCGGCAGGTTCGGCTCGTCGGCGTGGGCCCGCACCGCGGTGGCCGCCTCCAACACCTGGATCCCGGCCACGGCCAAAACGAGCCCGGCCGCGATCCGGGTCCCTTTGACGGGTCGGCGCTTCGCATTTTTGCCAGATATGCCAGATGCCATCCTGGTGTCCTTTCGACAACGAGGTCGGGACCACCCGGTCGTTTGCCCGCGGGCTCGGCTGGCGTCGGAAATTCTGCAATTCGACCGCCGGCGCGCCATTTGTCCGGGAAAACGATCAGTGGGGATCGCGGGTAGACACCCACAGGACATCCCGTGTTCAGCCCTGCGGCTCGGCAGCGAAGTTACCGGCGACGAATGCGGCCGGGAATCGCACTTGAGCAACATCTGAGGTTCGCGTCAACCGGAATATGAAATTCCGAATCCCGAATTCGGGGGAAATGACACGGGTCGGCATGTCCGCCTCCACGCGGCGCCTCTGCGCTCGATTCAGGAAATTCCCCGCGCAGGAGTCGCCCGGCGCGTTCGCGTCCGCGGGCGGCGTGCAACAGGGGTTCGGCCTCGCCGGAGCCGGGGCCGGGGCCGTTGTCGGGCGTGTCGCCCGCGCCGCTCATCGTGCCGTGCGGGTGTGGCCGAGGGCGTCGGTGATCCGCAGCGGCAACACCGTGCCGCTGCCGAGCAGCGAGACGACGATCACCTGCGGTGTGCTCATGAGGTGTCTCCCGGATGGCGCGGGGGTCCCGACGAGTGGGGCCGAGTGTGTTCGGGAGAGGCTGCCGGCGCCGTGGCGGCGGGGTGGGGGCGTTCGGTCGGGGCGGCGCGGGCCGCGGGGATGTCGCGCGGCGCCGCCGCGGCGCTGGTGGGGCCGGTCGGGGGCTCGGTCGGCGCGGGGCCCGTGGGGATGAGGAGATGGTCCTCGTACGCGTGGTGGCGGCGAGTGGTGCGGCGGCGGTTCAACAGTCGTACGGCACGGGCGTGTTCGTCGCAGTCGACCAGGGCGCGGGCGAGGGTGTCCTGGACGATCTCGCGTTCGACGCGGACTCCGCCGAGGCGTTCCACCCGTTCCCCCAGGCTTGTCAGGAGTTCCACCGCGGCATGTGGGCGGCCGGCGGTGATCTCGGCCAGGGCGCGCACCACCGGGGCCAACACGTCCCGGTACTCCGGGCGTCGGTCGGCGGCGGCGCGGGCGGCCAGGGCGTCCAGATCGTCGCCGGCGGCTTCGACGGCCAGTGCGAGTGCGAGGTTGAAGGTGTGGAAGACCTCCGCCGTCCCTTCCGGCGCGGCCAGCAGCGCGCGCACGTGATCGAGATCGCACCGCCCCGCGGGGGACTGCCCGGCCAGGAGCAGACGCCAGTTCGTCGCGGAACGCATGCCCACGTCCGCGCGGTCCAGCGCCTCGTCGGCGCGCCGGCGCGCCTGGGCGAAGTCGCCGCAGGCCAGCGCCTGCAGGGCGGCGTGCCAGTTCAGATGCCGCGTCTGCGGCGCCCGCGGGTCCTGTGCCAGCCATCGGTCGAGGAAGGCGATCGCGTCGGGGCCCGCGCCCGATTCGTGTTCGGCGTGGGCCAGGGCGTGGGCGGCGACGCCCGAGCGCGGGTGCAGCGTCAGGGCATGCCGGGCCAGCGCGTGGGCCCGCTCGACGCGGCCCCGCTCCACCGCGCTCCACGCCGCCAGGCTCGTCCAGAACCAGTCGTCGCCTCCGGCGAGTTCGTGGTGGCGCTCGATCAGGGCGTCGCCGCAGGCGCGGTGCCAGGGATCGTCGCTCGCGGTGAACGCGCCGATCATCAGGGCTGCGACCTCGTCGCCGGGCCAGGCGGCGAAGTGCGTGATCAGATGGTCGGCCGTCATCCGGTATCGGCGATGGGTGTGCAGGAACACCGCGTGCACCAGACTCGCCGACCGCGCGTCGCTCCCCCGCGCGTGCTCATGGGCAAGGGCGAGTTCCGATGTCAACGCCTGATCCGTGAGGTCGTCCGCGGTCGCCAACAGCAGCAGCGCCCGCGCCACGCCCAAGCGCGGCTGTTCGCGCACCCATGCCCGCAGCAGCGGCAGTGCGCGCCCGCTCAGCGCCGCCAACTCCCGTACCGGCGCGTCGCCCAACGACACGCCCGTCACCGGCCCGAACGACATCCCAACCTCCTCGGCCTGCGGATTGCTGGAACGACCAGCGGAAGAGAGCGAAACAGACGACGCCGCCGTTCCCACGGTTGTTCCCGGGTAGCGTCAACGGCAGCGCCGCGTGGTTGCCGCTGGCCGTGCCCTCGCTCGCGAAGGTGCCCCTTCCGCCCGGGCGGAGCCGTCGGCATCGAGGCAACCGTTGCCGAACGTCCCGTTCCCCCTACCGACGACACCGGCCTGCGCCACCCCGGCCGGCACCGACGCCGCCCCCGCCGCGGCGCCGGCCACCGCGGCCCACTTCGCCGTACCCCGCACCGCACCGGTCACCGACCGCCGCTCGTCCGCACAGTCGTGCCCATCGTTTCCACCACTGTCTCCACTCACCCACCCCACGCGAGGGAGCGGGAATCCACACCGCGCACCGGGGCCCGAGCCACACCCCAACTGCCAACGAGTTGGCTGCCGAAAGGATGCGGGGAAATTCCTCCGCGTTATCGGACGGTCCTGGTCGACCTTGTACGGCGCACGTCAGCCACCCGGGCGGACCCGCGTCGACCGGCCGGTCGGTTCCCGGTCCGCGCCGCCACGAGCGCGTCGCGGTCGGTCCGTCCGGAGCGGCCGTCGACGTACCCGGGGTCCGCCCGGCGCGGGAGGACGGCGGTGTCACCGTCGCGGCAGGCGTCGCAGAACGCGGCGACGACGTGGCCCGGGTGGATGTGCCGGGCGACGCCGAAACCGCCGCTCGAAACGACGTGTCGGCCGATACGCGCAGGGCTGAACCCCACGGCATCGCCGTCAACCGCGGCGACGCCCCGGGGCGGTGTCGCCGAGCCGGTTCACCAGGGCGTCGACGGGTCCGACGGCGTCCTCCGCGGCGAGACGCGCCGCGATCGAGCCGGCGCGCTCGCGGTATCGCGGCCGGCTGGTGGCTTCGACGAGCGCCGCGTGCAGAGTGTCCGCGGAGAGCCGGCGTAGCGGCACCGCGCCCGGTGCGACGCCGAGTCGGACGAGTCGATCGCTCCAGAAGGCGCCGTCGAGTTGGATCGGGACGGGTACGCTCGGCACGCCCGCGCGCAGCCCGGCGGCGGCGGTGCCGGCCCCGGCATGGTGGACGACCGCGGCCGTACGGGGGAACAGCAGGTGGTGCGGGACGTCGTCGACGGTGAGCATGTCGTCACCTGTGGCGGAGAGGTCGGCCCACCCCCGTTGAATGATCCCGCGCAGGCCCGCGGCACGCAGTGCCCGTACCACCTGGCCGCTGACGTGCCCGGGGTCGGGGACGGTGGCGCTGCCCAGGCCGACGAACACCGGAGGCGGCCCGGCCTGGAGGAACTCCTCTACGGTTGACGGAAGTTCGCGTGGATCGTGCGGCCACCAGTAGCCGACCGGCTCCAGGCCCGGACGCCAGTCCCCGGGGCGTGGCACGACCGTGGGGCTGAACCCGTACATCACCGGCCAGCCGCGGCGCTCCCGCGCCCTGCGAGCCGTGGTCGGACCGGCCGCCGGCAGACCCAGGCGCTTTCGCAGGTCACGGGACACGTCGGTGTAGACCCGGTCGACGGCGAAGTCGACGGCGTGCGCGGCCAGCCGATTGCCCACCCCTCCCAGCGAACGCTCCGACACCATCGCCGGCGCGAACTCCCTTGTGGGGTGCAGAGGTTGCAGGTAGGCACCGACACACGGCACACCCAGCCCCACGGCGATCGTGCAGGCCGCCGGCGCCAGCGACGCCGACGCCACGATCACGTCGTGGCCCGGTGCGGCCTCGACCAGGCCGTCGGCCATCTCGCACGCCAGCGAGCGGGCCAGCGCCAACACGCGGACCAGCTTCCCCGCGCCGGTGGCGCTGCGATGCAGCGCCCGACCCTTCTCCGTATGCATCTGCTCATGCGGATCGATCGGCAGCGCGTGGAATCGCATCCCCGTATCGGCCACCAGCGGCTCGAACCGCCCATGGGTCACGAGGGTCACCTTGTGCCCGGCACCGACGAGGCCGGCACCCAATCCGGTAAACGGAGCAACGTCACCCTGAGAACCCGATGTCATGAGAGCAACACGCATCGCAACAGTATCCCCCGCACCACCCGCCCGCACAACGACGGATGCAAACGCGGACCGCCTCCCGACACACCGTGCCGGCCGAGGCAAAGCCGTTGAGCACAGCGCCACTTCGCGCCCGCGTACTCCCGGGAACCCGCCACCGCGGCCTCGATCCCCGGGGGCTCGAGCCGGGACGAACCGGTCAACCGATTCGGTCGGCCGGCATCCGACGTCTCGGCCCGCCGCCCGGACCCTTCCGCGATGTTCGGCCCGGGACACAACGCTCCTTCACGGCGGTGACGCGGTGGTGCACGCTATGCCGGCTCCGGGCCACCGGCCGCGTCCGGGACGAAGTGCTTCCAGCCCCATTCGCCGAGCGGGGCCAAGGCGTCGCTCAGTTCCCGGCCGCGCGGGGTCAGCGAGTACTCGACCCGCGGCGGGACTTCGTCGAAGACCTCACGCCGTACGATGCCGGCGGCCTCCAGTTCGCGCAGTTGTGCGGCGAGCACCTTCTCCGTGACACCGGGAATCATCCGGCGCAGCTGCCCGAACCGCACACGGCCCTGCACCTCCAGTGCCCAGACGACAAGCACCTTCCACTTGCCGCCGATGACCTCGATCGCGGCGTCGATCCCGCAGTGTGCCGCCCCCGGCCGCTGCCCCGTGCCCATGACGTACCCTTTCCGACCTGCATACTTACCCCGGTGTAAGCGCCTACTTCGAAGTGCGTTCTTGAGCTCGGCGCCGAACGGATCGAGGCTGGGGCCATGACGAACCCCGCGACGAACCCCACTTCCTCCCTGCCCGACGACGCCTCCTCGACCACCCGAGTATCCCTGCTCGGCCTCGGTTCCATGGGAACCGCCTGGGCCCGTGCCTGGCTGGCCGCCGGGCAGCCGCTGACCGTGTGGAACCGCACCGGAGCCAAGGCCGACACGATGGCCGCCGCGTACGGCGCCGCCGCCGCGCCGAACGTGGCCGCGGCCGTGGCCGCGAGCGACCTCGTGCTGCTCTGCCTCCTCGACGACGCCTCGGTCACCGAGACCCTGGAGGGGATCGACCTGACCGGCAAGGACGTCGTGAACCTCACCACCGGCACCCCGGCCGAGGGCCGCGCCCGGTCCGTCTGGGCGCGGGATCGCGGGGCGCGCTTCCTGGACGCCGGGATCATGGCCGTGCCGCCGATGGTCGGCGTCCCGGAAGCCGGCGGATACACCCTCTACAGCGGCGCCCGGGACGTGTTCGACCGGCACCGGGCGATCCTGGGCATCCCGACCGGCGCCCGCTACGTCGGCCAAGACGCCGGTGCCGCCGCGCTGATCGACGTGGCGCTTCTGAGCGCGATGTACGGACTGTTCGGCGGGATGACGCACGCCCACGCGCTGGTCGCCGGAGAAGCCGTGGACCGGGACGAGTTCGCGGGGCTGCTGACCGGGTGGATGACCGCGATGGCCGGGGCTTACCACGCCGCGGGCGCGTCGGGGGAGGACGCGAAGCTGGAGATGCAACTGGAGGCGAGCCGTACGCTCTCGCGCACCGCCACGGAGCAAGGCGTCAGCGCCGAACTGATCGACCCCTACTTCAAACTGATGGAACGACAGATCTCACTCGGCGAGCCCGACCCGACCGCCGCGCTCCGCATCCCGACACCGACGACCTAGAACGTGGTGTTCGCGGCGCCACGCACCGCGCATTGTCGCCGGCCGCCGCCGGCGATCGCTCACGCCTCACGGCCCGATACCCGACTGTCCGCCGGGGCCGACGGGATGCGTGACGCGATTGCCGCACGTGCGGGCGTTCGCGAAACGGGTGCGGACACCCGAGCCTGCCCGCGCGGCGCCGGGTACGGTACACACAGCCGTCCGCGGGCGCGTGATGTGCGGTGGTCGGGCTCGGTCCGCGCAGGTGCCCCGCGTCCGTAGGGTTGGCGATGTCGGGTGGATCGAACCGGAGTGGGACGAGATGACGAGATGACCGAGCCCGGGTCGGCGGAGCCGGAACTGACGGACGACGAGAAGCAGATCAATCGGAGATACCGATTGGACGATCTGCTGCAGGACGCGGTGGCGACGGCATTCACCGGTTCCGTCCTGGCCGCGATCTCGGACGATCGCTTGGCGCCGGACGTCAACCGTGCCCTGGAGGCCAGGGCACGCGAACTCGGGGAGTCGGCCGCGGCGCGCGCCGAGGAGGCACGGACGGTGCTCGGCGACTTCATGCGCCACGAGGTGAGCACCTCCTTGGAGATGGATCACGATCGGCCGATGACGGCTGACGAGGCGGCCCGCTTCGACGGCTGGATGCGGACGCCCGACGGCAACAACGTCGAGGGCTACGCGTTCCCGCCCCGGACGTTCCCCGTCGACCGAATCGCCGACGCGAGACCGATGGCGGACGAGGTGCGTCGGGCGGTTGCCGAACACGGGGACGCGGTCCCGGCCGCGCGGTTGCCCGCCGTGATCGAGAACACCGTCCGCTCGCACATCCGGTTGGACGCCCCGGTGGGCAATCCGATGGACGCCCACCTCTACGACGCGATGGCCTCACATCTGGTGCGCGAACCGGGCGCGGAGGTCGATCCTCGGATCCAGCAGGTCTACGCCCGGCGCGGAAGCGTTTTCCAGCAGCACATGTCCGGCCATCGCGTGATCCCGCCGGTGGAGGGCCGGGTGGAATCCGTCCTGGCCCGTGACCTGGCGAGCCTGCGATCGTCCGCCCGCACGCCCGCGTGGGAGTGGCAGCGCTACGCGCCGGCCGCCGAGCAGAGTGCGCGATCCGCGCCGGCGAGCGCCCCCTCCCGCGCCGAGACGGTGAACACGCGCGCCCTCGTGACGGCCACGGGGTTCACCCCCGCCAAGGACGTCCCGTCGAAGGTCGCCCCGAACGTCGAGGGCGAGACCAACCACGGCGTGCCGACGGTGCCGGCGGTCATCCGCTCGGTGCGCGCCGGCCGCGAGACGAGCGGCCCCTGACCGACCGGCGCCGGCCCCGACGGGGCTCCCCGAACCACGGTCGAACCAGGGTCGGGAGGAGCAGCCGCCGTCGGCCCCCGGGGCCGAACCGCCGCTTCGCAACGAGCGGACGGAGTTCGCCGCGCGCCGCCGACGCGATCGGACGAGGCGCAGCCGACACCGACGCCTTGGCAACATCCTCCCGCTCGCTCCGAACAGGCGGTTGTGTGCCCTTGGCCCGCGGGTCATGTTCGTGGCGGGTCGGAGCGGGTGAAACGGGCCCGGGAGCAGCTCATCCGGCGTCCGGGCGAGTCGGGACGACGGGCAGGACCAGGGCCGACTCCGGATGCAACGCCACGCTCGTCGGCACGATCTCCCGCGCCGTATGCGCGGGCTCCCCCGATCCGGTGTTGCGGGCGAAGCGCGGGTGGGCGCCGCCGCTCAACTGGAGGCGAACGCGATGCCCGGCCGCGAAGCGGTACGCGGTGGCAATCATCCCGACGTCGACCCGCGCCGGTGAGGTGCCGTTCGGGGTCAGCCGAAGGATGCCGTCGCACACATTGCTCGACCGGCCGCGCTCGTCGACGTCGCACAGGCGGGCGAACACGTCGATGTGATCGGTGCCGGTGGCCGCGTACAGCTCCGCGAGTACGGGACCACACACCTCCAGCGGCTCGGTCAGCGGCGGTGTGGTGAAGATCAGGACGTCGTCGCGAGCCTCCAACGCGGTGTTGTCACGGGGGCCGGCCTTGGGCGAGAGTGTCGCGCCGCCGACGGAGGGTGTCGGGTCGGCGGGGTCGTAGCGAAGTGTCAAGGGCGCCGAGGCCGCGGCGGGCCGCCGGCTCAGCGTGCCGTCGGCCGCGATGTACCGGCGTTGCGCCTCCGCCTCGACCGGTGGCCACTCCGGTAGATCCCGCCATTCGTCGGCGCCGCCCACGTGCACCCGCACCGGGGACTCCCGCAGTGCCGACCGGTCGTCGTACAGGTGCGCGCGCAGCCAGGCCAGACTGTCCGCGAACACCCGCGGCCACCCCTGTTGCAGCATCGAGGTGTGCGTCCACGGCCCGACGAGCAGTGCCGTCTCGCAACCGGCGCTTCGGAGTCGGTGGTACTGGCCGAGGTTCTGCTCGAACATGACGTCGTGCCGGCCGGCGACCAGGAGCGTCGGCACGGAGAGCGTGTCGGCGGCGCGGCCCGCGTCCGCGCCGGTCCAGTGCGGGTCGGCGGCGTCGGGGTGAGCGAGCGCGGCCTCCAGGAACGGCACCCGCTCACCGAGTCCGAGGGCGCAGGCGTCCGGCAGCGGGAGCGTGCGGGCGACCCGCCGCAGGGTGCGCTGGAGACGGATGGCCGCCATGACCAAGCGCCGGTTGCTTCGGTGTTGGTGCACGAAGCCCGCGGTGGTGGCGAGCGCGTTCTCCAGGTGGAAGACGCCGCCGGCGTGGAAGTACGCGTGCGGGTCGTGCAAGCCGGCGTGGAACACCATCGCACGCAACTCCGGGGGCGGGTCGAGCGCCGTGGCCCACTGCGTGTAGCCCAGGTAGCTGGAGCCGATCGTGCCCAAGTCCCCTGTGAACCATGGCTGTTCGCGCAGCCACACGAGGGTCGACCGCCCGTCGGCGGCCTCGTTGTCCCAGAGCGCGAACGTGCCGCCGGATCCGCCGGTGCCCCGGCAGCTCTGCAGGACGACGTGGAACCCGTGTTCGGCGAAGGCGAGTCCGTACATCGACGCCCAGGGGAAGCCGCGCCCGTACGGCGAGCGCACGAGCAGCGTGGGGAAGTCACCGGGTGCGGCCGGGAAGTAGTGGTCGGCCACCAGCGGACTGCCGTCGGCGGCGGGAATGCGCAGGTCGGCCTCGTACGCCACCCGATATGGCGCGGCGGGCATACCGCGCATGGTGCGCCGCATCGCCCGTACTCGACGTGGCGGCTTGCGCGGGGGTCGGTCCGGGGACGTCGGGTGGGAGGTGGTGCTCGTCATGGTGCTCTCGCTTTCCGAACTCGCGCGGTCGGACGCCGATGCGCTGGGTGGCCGATGCGCCGGCGGGCCGGGCCTGCGTTGCGGTCGCCATTCCGGTACTAAGTACGAGAATAGCGCATGCTTGGATGGACGTGCCAAGCACCCACCGAGCACCCGCCTGTGAAAGGAGCCGCCGTGGCCGGTCCGGACTCAGCCGAACGGAGCGGTGGGGTGGACCCCGAGGCGTTGTGGCTGCATCGGCCGCAACCGCGTCGTGGCCGCCCGCCCACACACAGCCGCGCCGAGGTGACGGCCGCGGCCGTCGCGATCGCCGACGCCGACGGGCTCGCCGCCGTGACGATGCGCAGCGTCGCGGCGCGCGTCGGTGTCGGGGTGATGTCCCTGTACTCCTATGTGCCCAACAAGGAGACCCTGCTGGAGTTGATGATCGACCTGGTCGCCGGTGACCAGCCGGATCCACCCGCCCCGACCGGGGCATGGGCCGAGGATCTGCGCGAACTGGCGCATGCCCAACGGGACCTGATGCGACGTCATCCGTGGCTGCCGGCCGCCCTGTCGGAACGGCAGACGCTCGGCCCGAACACGCTCGCCTTCACGGAACACGCGCTCGCCGTGCTCGAACCGGCGGGATTCGGCGGACACGGCGCACTCGAAGTGATCAGCCTGGTGGTGGGATTCGTGGCGAGCCACGTCGGATACGAGGTCGCCCAGGACCGCGCCGCGGCCCGCGCCGGCCGGACCACGCGCGAACTGGCCGAGGCCCAGGGCCGCTACCTGCGGGCGGTGGCGGCGAGCCCGGACTACCCGCGCCTGTCCAAGATGATGACGGAACCGGGCCGTTCCGCCGACCCGGACGCGACGTTCGACCGCCTGCTGCGGCACCTCCTGGACGGACTGGCCGCGACTCACGGTACCCACGAGAGGTAGCGATCGGCGGTTTCGCGTCGTATGAGTGGCGGCACGGGGCCACCGGTGTCAGCGGCCCTCGGTCCACGCGCGCAGGCCCCACCGGAAGGCGTGCTCCGCGCCGGGCTCCAGTGCCACCAGACCGGCGCCGCTGCGGAACGCGTCCGCCGGGCAGGACATCGGCTCCACCGCGATGCCCTTGCGCCGAGCCGGCTCGGGAAGCGTGTCCCCCGTGTACACCTGCACGAACTCGACTCCCTCACCGAGCCACAGGTCGGTGCCGTACGACCTCGAAGGGTGCGCGAGCCGCACCACGGCAAGACCGCAGGAGCCCCGCTCCAATGCGGCGAAGGCGGTGTCCAGACGCTGGGTGCCGACCGCCCTCGGCGTGCGGAAGTCGAAGAGTGAACCGGCCACCGGTTCCGCCGCGGCGGGCATGCCCAGGTGGTCGGCCGGCAGCCATTCTCGAGCCGGGAGGGTGAGCACCGCGTCGTCCACCCGGTCGGTACCCACGGTGAGGTAGGGGTGCTGGCCGACCCCGTAGGGCGCCGTGCCACCACCGAGGTTTCGGGCGACCACGGCGACCGCCAGCCCCGCCGGCCCGAGCGCGTACTCCACCCGGAACCGGAGATGGAAGGGGTAGCCCGGCTGTGGCCAGAGCGTGGCGCCGAGGAGTACGCGATCCTCGTGCTCTTCCACCACCTGCCAGGACGTCCAGCGCAGCAGCCCGTGGATCGCGTTGCCCTTCTCGGGCTCGGTCAGCGGCAGTCGGTGCTCCTCGCCGTTCCACCGGTACCGCCCCCCGCCGATCCGGTTCGGCCACGGTACGAGCACCTGACCACGGCCTCCCACGATCCGCTCGTCGGCGGAGAAGCCGTCCAGAACCGGCCGTCCGCCGACCGAATAGCTGCGCAGCGCACCGCCGAGTTCCACGATGACGGCGGTCTGTTCGTCTTTGCGCAGCACGATCTGCCGGCCTGTCGGACTCACGGACACAATCGGCCTCCACATCGGGATTCCGGATCCGGTCGCACAACGGCGCGAACGCCACCCGCGCACCGGAACGGGCGTCGGACTAGGACGGATCGACCTGCCCACCGGCGGGCGGGGAGCCGGCAGGCGCGGAGCCGGCAGGCGCGGAGCCGGCAGACGATGAGCCAGGCGGCGAAGCCCCGAGCCGCGTGGAGCCGGTCGGCGCACCCGCCGCGACGCCGGGCACCGGGGTGAGCCTCAGCGAGACCACATACGAGACCACCACCGCGACGATCACCAGCGGCATCACGGTGAGCCCCTGCGAGCCCAGCAGCAGCGTGGCCAGCAGCACCGAGGTCATCGGGAGTCTCAGCATCACCACGCACATCGCGCCGATACCCATCGCGAATCCGGAGGTCAGGTCCAGCCCGGGAAGATGGGACAGGGCGATCCCGCCCACCGCGCCCACGAACATCGAGGGAAAGACGAGGCCGCCCCGAAAGGCGCTCAGTGACACGCAGTACGCCACCGACTTGCAGAAGATCAGCAGCACCAGCGCACTCACCGAGTATCCGGCGCTTCCGGCGAGCAGCGGGTCCAGTGCGTGCTGCCCCGAGTACAGCACCCCCGACGCGTCGTACCCCGACCCTTCGGCATACACGAGCGCGGCCACTCCGACGATCACACCCATCGCCACGGTGACCGGCATCCGCCGCTGCTCCACCCGCACCTGCAGATAGAGGGCGCCCCGACGGATCCCCGTGCCGAGAAAGGCCGCCGCGAGTCCGATCACCAGGGCCCAGCCGAACGACGCGAAATCCGGCAGATCGGCGGCGGGCACATCGTGCAGGGTCAGGGAGTACGTGCCCAGGCCGGTCCACGAGCCCAGGCCGATGAACACGAGCGAACCGATACCGGCCGCCAGCAGGCCCGGCACCAGCACCATCCCGAGCATCGGTCCGCCGAGGCCTGACGCCTCCATCAGCAGGAACGCCCCCAGGAGCGGCGATCCCAGCAGCGCGCTGATCGCGGCGAAGCTTCCGGCGGCGCCCACCACGGCGCTCGCCTTCGGCTCGAGGTCCCGCTTCACCAGCCGTGCGCCGAACACGGCGAGGCCGCCGCCGAGGGCGATGAGCGGCGCCTCGGGCCCGAGCACGACGCCGAGCCCGAGGGAGGCCAGTGCCGCGAGCGCGATACCGGGCAGTGCCGCCGCGGACGGCGCTCCCGTCGAGGCGAGGCCCTCGGCCGGCTTGTGCCCGCCTTCCCCCGGTAGCCGGCGAATGATCAGCCCGACCAGCACACCCGCCACGGCGAGCAACGGCACCGGCCACCACGAGGGCGTGTCGTCGAAGCCCAGGGCCTTGGGCGCATCGGTGTAGGTCAGCGACTCGAGTCGGGAGACCAGGGCGAGGAATCCGAACGCCGCCGCCGAGATCGGGACCCCGAGAACCGCCGTCATCACCAAGAGACCCAAGTACCCGCGGGCGCGAACGGGCGCGAAGGGATCCGGTGGCACGGTTTCGGGCCCTCCGGCAGGCGTGGCCGACACTCTCATCGTCTCCTCAGCGTCGGAACCCCACCCGAAGGCACCGGCTCACAAGCCTTTGTCTCGTGATACCACCCGAAAGGAGCGAGCCCCGCGTACCCGGCCCGCGGAACTCCGGCATGTCCCGCACCGTCATACCCCCAGCCCAATCGCACCGCGGCGCAACCACTGCCCGGACTTCGGCCCGCGGGCGTTGCTACACGTCGCGGGGCGGTCGGCCGAATTGCCCGCGGCGCAGGCCGACCCTCCGCCAGATCCGCCGCTGGAGGCGGAGCGTGGCGGTGCCCACCACGACCAGTACCACGATGTTGACCAGCAACTGGACGAGCGATCCCCATGCCTCGCTCCAGGCGGCGAAGGCGACCGAGACACCGACGTCGGCGGCCGCCGGAATCGTGGTGACCGAGATGAACACGCCGAGCAGAGCGCTCGTCCTGGCCTCGGTGAGCGAGACGATGCCGACGATCCCGGCCAGTGTCGCGACGGCGACCGAGAAGAAGTCGGGGGTGTCGATGAGATTGGACACCGGCCGCAGCCCCAAGCCGAATGCCCTCGACTGGAGGTCGAACGCGCGAATGAGGAGGCTGAACAACAGCGTGGCGACGATCGCCAGCACGAAGCCCACGGACAGCGCGCGCAGACCCTGCCGGATTCTCCTGCGATCGTGTCGGTCGATGCCCAGCGCGACGCTGACGATTGCCCCGTATTCGGGGCCGACGACCATGGCCGCGACGATCAGGATCTGCGAATTGGTGACGATCCCGACACAGCCGATCAGCCCCGCGATGACCAGATAGAGAAAAAAGCTCGGCGGGTACGTGCCCTGGGCGCGGATCCGCGCCTCGACCTGCTCCCAGACGGGCGCCCCGGCCAACGGCCCCAGATCCCGCGGTCCGGCGTCGGCGGCCCGGCCGGAGAAGGCCATGTCCACCGGTTCGATCACGATCGAGCCCCGGTGGTCGAGCCGCAGCGCGCGCAGGCCGCGCAGGACGTCGTTCGCCGCTCCGGTGAGCACGTCGCACGCGATCGCGTCGCCGTCCGGGTTGCGCGCGGCGCCGGGCTGGACGATCAGGTTGAGCACGCACGGATCGCCGGCGAGCAGGGCGACGGCCTCGCCGGTGACGTCGGGCGGGCTCACGGCACGGACATGGATCATGTCCATCCAGAACCTCCGGGATTTTTCGGACGCCCGCTCTCACCCCGCCGGTCGCCGACCGGATCGGCGGGGAACGGGTCCGTCGTGTGGTTCTCTCCAGCTAACGCAGCAGCCGCCCGGTTCGGCAATCGGGGCCCTCGTTGCCCCAGGGGCGCACCGGCCGCGCCCACGCTGCCCCGAAAGGCAGCGGGCCGGCGCCTGCCGGATAGTGGATCGAGTAGGGATCCGTCTGAGATTGGACGCTCATGGACCGCTACCCTCCCATCGCGGAGCACGGCCTGATAGGCGACCTTCAGACCGCCGCCCTGGTTTCCTCACAAGGCGTCGTCGACTGGTTCGCGGCACCCCGGTTCGACTCCCCCAGCATTTTCGCGGCACTGCTCGATCACGATCGAGGCGGCTTCTTCCGCGTGAGCCCCGACTCCTCGGAAGGCACCTGCAAGCAGCTCTATTACCCCGACACCGCGATTCTGGTGACCAGATTCATGTCCCCGGACGGGGTCGGCGAGGTGATCGACTGGATGCCGCCGAACAGCAGCCGTACCCCGAGCAACCGGCACGCCCTGCTCCGCGCCGTGCGCACGGTGCGCGGCACCGTGCGGTTCGACCTCGAGTGCCGACCGCGCTTCGACTACGGCCGGGCCGCCCACCGACTCGATCTGGGATCCGACGGCGGCGTGTTCCGGGCCCCGGGCGTGACCGCGTACCTCCAGAGCAGTTTCCCGCTGGAGCGCGACGGCGACGATCTGCGGGGTTCGATCACCTTGAGCGTGGGCCAGGAGGCGGGGGCCGTCTTCACCGTCTGCGACGGCGACGGCGAGGCTCCACAACCGTTCACCGTCACCGGGGGAACCGAGCAGCTCTGGAACGCCGCCGACTTCTGGCAGCAATGGGTGCACGGCTCCAACTACCGAGGCCGCTGGCCCGACATGGTCAATCGCTCCGCCATCACCCTCAAGCTGCTCACCTACGCCCCCAGCGGCGCACCGGTGGCCGCGGCCACGATGGGCCTGCCCGAGCAGGTCGGCGGCGAACGCAACTGGGACTACCGCTACACCTGGGTACGCGACGGGTCGCTCTCCGTCCGGGCGCTGCTCGACCTCGGGTTCGTCGAGGAGGCGACGGACTTCACACACTGGCTCGGCGACCGACTCCGTGCCACGGCCGGGCAGGAGGGGGAGCCGCTCCAGATCATGTACCGGGTCGACGGTGAGCCGCTGTCGACGGAAGAGATCCTCGACCACCTCGAGGGCTACCGAGGTTCCGCGCCGGTGCGGCTCGGCAACGCGGCTTCCGACCAGTTGCAGTTGGACATCTACGGCGAGGCCCTCTACGCCCTGTCGGAGGGGCGCGAGGTCGCCATCCAGGCCGGCTACCGCGGCTGGCAGATCCTCTCCCGCGCCCTGGACTGGTTGGCCGACTCCTGGGACCGGCCCGACGAGGGCATCTGGGAAACCCGCGGCGGGCGCAAGGACTTCACCTACAGCCGGGTCATGTGCTGGGCGGCCTTCGACCGCGGCCTGCGCATGGCGACCCAGTTCAGCCGACCCGCCGACACCGACCGCTGGACCGAGGCCCGCGACAGCATCCTCGAACAGGTCATGGCGCACGGCTGGAGCGAGTCCGCTCAGGCCTATGTCCAACACTACGGCGGGGACGCCGTCCTGGACGCGTCGCTGCTGCTGATGCCCCGGGTCGGCTTCGTCGCGCCCAAGGACCCGTCCTGGCTCTCCACGCTGGATGCCATGGACCGCACGCTGGTCTCCGACAGCCTGGTCTACCGGTACGACCCGGCCGCCTCTCCGGACGGACTGCGCGGCTCCGAGGGCACGTTCAGCCTGTGCACCTTCCTCTACGTGGACGCGCTCGCGCGGGCCGGACGCCTGCGTCCCGCCCGGTACACCTTCCAAAAGATGCTCACCTACGCCAACCACGTCGGCCTCTTCGCCGAGGAGGTCGGCCCCAGCGGCGAGCAACTGGGCAATTTCCCGCAGGCGTTCACCCACCTCTCCCTCATCACGGCCGCCTGCACGCTGGACGAGGCCATCGACCACCGGCGCGGCTGAGACGGGGCGGGCAACGATGTGCACAGGCATACCGAGCGGACCCGACCGCCGGCCTCACCGGAACCGGAATCCGCGGCAGAGCCGGATCGAGTTCAAGGCCCTGTACGAACGCCTGCGCCTGCGGGCCGTCGACCCGAGCGGCGGGCGGGGCGCCCTGGCCGGCCTCACCCCGGACAGGGTCCGCGCCGCGGCGGCGGAGGTCCGCTCCGGTCGTACCGTCACCCTCGCCTCACCGGTGGAGACGCGGCTCGCACCGGACGACCCGCACCCGGCGGGCCACCGGATGACCAGCCCGCCCGAGGCGACGACCGACGGCACCGGGCTCCACTTCGCCACCGACCGCTTCGACATGCACGTGCACGGCGACGCCGACAGCCATCTGGACGCGCTGTGCCACGTCGTCTACGACGGCACCCTGCACGGCGGTGTCCCCGCGACCACGATCACCGGCGACGGCGCCACGGCGCTCTCCGTCGAGCAGGCCCGGAACGGGATCGTCGGCCGCGGCGTGCTGCTCGACATCCCGCGGCTGCGCGAGGTGCCCTGGCTCGAACCGGGCGACCACGTCAGCGCCGACGACCTCGTCGCCGCCGAGCGCGCCCAGCAGGTGCGCGTGGGCCCGGGCGACCTGCTGTTCGTCCGGGTCGGCCACCGTCGCCGACGCGCCGAGACCGGACCGTGGGACGTCGCGCGCAGCCGAGCGGGCCTGCATCCGAACGCGATGGAGTTCCCGGCAGCGCGCGGGGTGGCCGCCCTGGGCAGCGACAGCAACAACGACACCGCACCGAGCGTCACCGAGGGCGTCGACTTCCCCGTGCACGTACTGGCCGTGCACGCCCTCGGGCTCCACCTCCTCGACTACCTGCAGTTCGAGGACCTGGTTCCGCTCTGCGAGCGGGAGCGCCGCTGGTCCTTCCTCTGCGTGATCGCGCCACTGCGGCTTCCCGCGGCGACCGGCTCACCCGTCAACCCCATCGCGATCCTGTGACCGCCGGCCCGCCGGCGGACGCGTTCGCCCGACCACTCACGACCTCCAGGTGGCGACATGGCAGACAACGAGCACTACGACGTCATCATCATCGGCACCGGCGCGGGCGGCGGCACCCTCGCGCACCGGCTCGCCTCCACCGACAAGCGCGTCCTGATCCTGGAACGCGGCGACTACCTCCCCCGAGAGCGGGACAATTGGGAATCGACCGCAGTCTTCGTCAAGGGGAAGTACCGCGCCCCGGAGTTCTGGTTCGACAAACACGGCGACCGGTTCCCGCCGGAGGTCAACTATTACGTCGGCGGGAACACCAAGTTCTACGGCGCGGCGCTGTTCCGCCTGCGCCCCCAGGACTTCGGCGAACTGCGCCACCACGGCGGGATATCCCCCGCGTGGCCGATCCGCTACGAGGACCTGGAGCCCTACTACACGCGGGCCGAGCACCTCTACCTCGTGCACGGCCGACACGGCGAGGATCCGAGCGAGGGACAAGCCGGTGCCCAGTACGCCTATCCACCGGTACGCCACGAACCGCGGATCCAGCAGCTCAGCGACGACATGGAGAAACGCGGACTGCACCCGTTCCACCTGCCCATCGGCGTGAACCTCACGCAGGACGAGCACGGCCGTGCCACCCACGAGAGCGTGTGCATCCGCTGCAACCGGGTGGACGGCTTCCCCTGCCTGGTGCGCGGCAAGGCGGACGCACAGGTGATCTGCGTCGATCCCGCGCTGAAGCACCCCAACGTGCGGATGGAGACGGGCACCAACGTGCGGCGGCTGGAGACCGATCCGAGCGGACGCAGCGTCACGACGGTGGTGGCCGAGTCGGCGGACGGCACGATCGTCCGGTTCCGCTCCGACATCGTGGTGGTCGCCTGCGGAGCGGTGAACTCCGCGGCGCTGCTCCTGCGTTCGGCGAACGATCGGCATCCGGGCGGGTTGGCGAACAGCTCGGACGTGGTCGGTCGCCACTACATGCGACACAACAACCTTGCGCTGATGGCGGTTTCGAAGGAACCGAACGACACCCTGTTCCAGAAGACCCTCGCCATGAACGACTGGTATCTGGGCGCGGACGACTGGGACTATCCCCTCGGCGGCGTCCAGATGCTGGGCAAGTCGGACTCCGACCAGATCCGGGGCGAGGCGCCGCGCTGGGCCGGGATGGCCTCGCCGGACATGCCCTTCGAGGTACTGGCCCACCACGCCGTGGACTTCTGGCTGTGCGGGGAGGACCTCCCGCGACCCGAGAACCGCGTCACCCTGGACGACCAGGGCGAGATCCACCTGACCCTGGACGAGAAGAACAACATCAAGGGACTCGAGCGCCTACAGCACAAGCTCCGGGGCAACCTGGAACACCTGGGGATGCACCCGCACCACCTGCTCCCCCACAGCCTCTACCTGCACAAGGGAATGCCGATCGGCGCGACCGCGCACCAGGCGGGCACCGTGCGCTTCGGCACCGATCCGCGGCGTGCGGCGCTCGACGTCAACTGCAAGGCCCACGACCTGGACAACCTGTACGTCGTGGACACGAGCTTCTTCCCGAGCATCGGCGCGGTCAATCCCTCGCTGACCGCCATCGCGAACGCCCTGCGGGTCGGCGACCACCTGGCGGAGCGCCTGGGCTGAGCGCCCCGGCGCCGAACGGCTAACCGGGGAACGCCCGTGCGCACGAACGGCGTTGCGGTGGTCGGCCGGCAACGACGTTCCGGGTCAACCCCCTTCGGGCGTGCGCCTGGGGCCCGAGGGGAGCCGATCGGGCGGACTCAGCAGGATCGCGATGTCCCCGGCCCGCGGGGTCGGGGTGCGGGCCTCGGTGACCGGCGCGAGTTGCCCCTCCGCGCGCACCAGGAACAGCACATCGTGTCCGTCCGGGATGCCGCCGTCGACCCGGTGCGTCACGATCCGGGAGCCGCCCGCGTACCGATCGGCCAGCTCGGGCCGGGTCAGCCCGGAACCGAAGAGCGCCTCGCCCCCGGTGTACGGCGCCACCGCGCCGTGGCTGCCGGTCCGCGGCCCCAGGCGGTGCACGGGTCCTTCGACGCTCTCCCGAAGGGTCATCGCGGCCAGTGCGTTGAAGTCGTCCTCCTCGGTGAGCAGCAACACCCCGGTGATGCCTTCCAACTCCGCGCCGGCCCCGGTCGCCGCGGCGAGCAGTTCACCGGGCGCCAGTTGCAGTCCCGCTTCCGCGATCCGCGTGCGCTGGTCTTCGGCTCCGGCCCACATCAGGACGTCCAACCCCGCCGAGCGCAGGGCGCGGCCCAGGTCGACCACCCACGGGTCGCCGCCCACCACCAAGGGGCGCGAGCGCGCGGGACGCAGCACTCCCCACCGCCGGGCCGCCGGAAGAGCGGTCAGGCCGTACAGCGTGACGGTCGCGACGATCACCACGAACGTGGCCGGCAGGATCCGTTCGGCACCGGCGATCCCCTTGCGGATCAACGCGACGGAGAACGTGGAGGCGGTGGCCGCGGCGACGATGCCGCGCGGTGCCATCCAGCCGATGAACCGCCTTTCCCCGCCCCGGACATCGGTGCCGACGGTGGCGAGGAGCGCGACCAGCGGCCGGACCACGAGCACCAGGAGGGCGACCAGGGCGAGGGCCGGGAGCACCACGTGGCGCAGCGACTGCGGAGTGACGGTCGCCGAGATGGAGATGAACAGCACTCCGATGATCAGCGAGACCAGTGTCTCGAAGAAGGGTCGACGGGCCGGCAGGTCCAGTCCCGGCAGGTTGCCGAGCGCCATCCCCATGACGACCGCGGCGATCAGGCCGGTGTCGTCGCGCAGCACGTCGCAGGCCGCGGCCACGCCGACCACGGCGGCGAGTTGCACCGTGGTTCCCGGTACCTCGCCGAGCCGCAGGTGTCGGAGCGCCAGCCACAGCAGCCAGGCCCCCGCCGCGCCTCCCGCGACACCCACCGCCGCGCTGGCGCCGAACTGCCCCAGTTGGCTGCCCAGGCCTTGCCGGCGGGTCGAGACGACGGCGTGGAAGACGAGCGCGCCCAGGATGCCGCCGACCGGATCGATCAAGGATCCCTCCCAGACCAGCACTCGTTGCAGCCGCTCGGTCGGGCGCACGAAGTTGAGCAGCGGACCGACGACCGTGGGCCCCGAGACCACGAGGATCGCCCCCAACATCACCGCCGCGCGCTTGGACATGTCCAGCACCGGCACCGCGAACAGTGTCGCGGCCACCGAGGTGAGCAGCGTTCCGAGCCAGATCAGCCTGATCACCACGCGCCGCGTGTGGCCTCGGAGCCGCTTCATGTCCAGGCCGAGACCCGCGTCGTAGAGGATCACCGCGACCGCCAGCGAGACCAGCGGGGAAAAGGCCACGCCGAACAACTGCTCGGGATCGACGTCGTCGGTCAGCGTTCCGGCGACGAACCCGGTCGGCAGCAGGACCAGGAGCGCGGGAACGCGCAGTCGGCTCGCCAGCAGTTGGGAGCCGACGGCCGACACCAGGATCAGCCCCACGCCGGCCAGCACCTGGTCCGCGGTCACCGTCGCGTCCGCCGGATCCGGTCCGGTCATCGGCACCGGTCCGAGGATGGTCGCCGAAGCGATCGGGATCAGGTCGCCGACCATCGCCGCCGCTTGCCTGGGGCATCGGGCCTACCGGTGGGCCGCTCGGCGCCGCCGCGACCCGGCACGGTCCGGTGCGGCAAGGCCGTCACTCCCCGACGTCCTCGTCGGTCAGCGGTTCCAGCACTCCGTGTGTGTCGAGGCGATACAGCACCACGAGTGCCGGGCCGATCAGCACGACGGCGATGAGCGCGACGAACAGCATCCACCGCAGTGACGCGGTCGCTCCCGCCGCCTGCCGTACGGTCAGCGAGGTGGGCACCAGGTAGGGACGCTGCGCGAATCCCCAGGCGGCCACCACCGAGGCCACCGAGGCCACCGAGGTGTACCGCGCCCATCCGGCGTAGCGGCCGGAGACCAGCCAGGCCGTGGCGGCCACGGCGACCGCGGCGACCAGTACGAGCAGGAGCCCGATCCCGTGGGTGAGGCCGTGATGCACGTACGAGGCGTCCTCGTCGGTCACGGCCAGGCCGAGCGCCGCGAGGACCACGAGGGCTCCGATGCTGATCCGGGCGCGCAGCCGAAAGTAGCCGATCAGGCCGCGGGCGTCGAAGCGGCGTGCGTCCGAGGTGAGGAACACCGCGCCGAGGAACGCGGTGGCGGCGACGGTGAGCAGACCGGCGAAGATCGAGGTCGGGTTGGCCCAGGCGTCGGCCGAAGCGGTGGTCCCCGGCTTGACCCGGCCGGAGGCGACGCCGCCCGCGGCGGCACCCAGAAAGAACGGAGTGAGCAGGGAGGAGATGGCGAACGCGGCACCGTAGATTCGACGTTCGGCCAGTCTCCGGGTGGGCTTGCGCAACGCGAACCCGGCGCCGCGCAGGACCATGCCGACGGCGGCCAGCGCCAGCGGCAGCCACAGCGCGGTGAACACCGTCTGGAAGAACACCGGGAAGCCGGTCCACATCAGGATCAGGACGAAGATCAGCCAGACGTTGTTGACCTCCCACACCGGTGCCATCGCGTGGTCGATCAGCCGGCGCGGGGCCTTCCCGCGCTCGGCTCCGCCGGCCAGCAGGTCCCAGAACCCGGCGCCGTAGTCGACACCGCCGCCGCAGGCGTACGCGGCGATGACCAGGAGCAGGATCCAGGCGACGACGTCGACGGTCACGGCACGCTCCCGGGGTCGGGTCCGCTACCCGGTTCGGCGAGCGGTGCCGGGGACTTCGGGCCGGTGGTGACGAGTTGGGCGCGCGGACCGTAGGGGGTGTCGTTCTCGGGCCCGTCGGCGATCGCCCGGCCGGCTCCCGAGTCGGCGAGCCGCCAACGGCTGCGCATCTTGAGCAGTACGCCGAGGAACGCCCCGAAGACCAGGATGTAGACCACCACGACGACGGCGAACACGGTCCACAGCGCGCCGGCCCCGGTCGGGGTCACCGCTTCGGAGACCCGCATGTTGTTGTAGACGATCCAGGGCTGTCGACCCACCTCGGTGGTGATCCAGCCGCACTCGACGGTCACCACGCCGGCCGCACCCGCGAGGGCGGCGCCTCGGAAGAACCAGCGCGACCGCGGCAGGTCGCGGCGGCGCAACCAGCACCAGCCGTACCACAGCGCCAGGAGGATCAGCAGGCTGCCGATGGTCACCATGATGTCGAAGGCCCAGTGCGCGATCGTCGCCTGGGTCGGGGTGGGGCGGTCGGAGGCAGGTACGGCGGTCAGCCCGGTCACTGTGGTGTCGGGGCTGAAGCCGGCCAGGATGGAGTCGAGTTGGGGGATCTTGAGACCCCCCTTGACGCTTCCGTCCGATTGCAGGCGGCCGAACATGTACTCGGGTACGTGGGTGTCGGTGTCCCAGACGAGTTCCGTGGCGGCGAACTTGACGGGCTGCTTGTGGAAGACCGACCGGGCGATGGAGTCGCCGAGCACGAACTGCACGGGGGTGAGGACGGCGGCGATGGTGAACGGCACCCGGAACCCGAGCCGGTGGTAGCGGTCGCGGCGGCCCCGCAGCCAGCCGACCGCGTAGACACCGGCCACCACGTAGCCCGCGGTCAGGTACATCGCGACCACGAAGTGCCAGTACTGGGGCCCGAACATCGGCGTGAAGATCACCGATCGCACATCGACGTCCACCGGCTTGCCGGTCGAGTCGAGGGTGAAGCCCGCGGGGGTGTTCATCCAGGCGTTGGCGGCGATGATCCCGAACGCGCCGAGCAGCGCCGCCAGCGGCAGGGGGAGGCCGAGCCGGAAGTGCGTCCACGGCTTCAGCCGCCGCCAGCCGTACAGGTAGATCGCGATCAGGATCGCCTCTAGGAAGAACGCCCAGGCCTCCACGCCGAATCCGATGCCGAAGACGTCGCCCCATCGACCCATCATGCCCGGCCACAGCAGTCCGAATTCGAACGACAGGACCGTGCCGGTGACGATGCCGACCGCGAACTGCACGGCCATGACCGCGGACCAGCGCCGGGCCAGCAGCATGGCCACCGGGTCGTTCTTGCGCAGGCCCCGGTAGTGCATCACCAGCGTGATGAACGGCAGTGCCACGCCCAACGGCACCAGGGTGATGTGCGCGGCCAGCGTGAACGCCATCAACTCCCGTGCGGGAAGCAGCTGTTCCGGCGCTGCGGCCAGTATCTGGGTCGCGGGGTTCATACGGGCCTCGATGGCTGGTGCCGGGCGTCCTCGGGGGCGTTCGGCGCGCGGGAGGACGCGGCGGAGGGCGGGGCGGCCTGAGGAGCGGGCTGCGGGTCGGGCCGCGGGTCGGTCGCGACGAAGGCGCGTTCGCGGCGGGATCCGGTGGCGAAGACCACCGCCCAACTGAGCAGCGCCCCGATCCGGCTGCGGAAGCCGGTGAGGAAGACGATGTGGATGAACAGCCAGATCAGCCAGCCGATCAGCCCGGATGCGTGGAACCGGCCCATCTTGACGACCGCTTTGCCGCGGGAGATGTACGCGGCGCTGCCGAGATCCAGGTATCGGAACGGACGCGCCTTGCCGGTCCTGCCCTCGACGGCGTGGCGGATCCGGCGGCCGGCGTAGGCGCCGCTCTGCATCGCGACCTCGGCCAGACCGGGCAGCTTGTCCAGGCTCATCAGGTCGCCGACCACCCGGATCTCCGGATGGCCCGCGATCGTCAGGTCGGGCTCGACCCGGATGCGGCCCGCCCGGTCCTGCTCGGCCCCGGTGGCCCTGGCCAGCACCGTCGCCAGCGGCGGTGCCTCGACCCCGGCCGTCCACAGCACCGTGCGCGCGTCCACCCGCTCGGTGCCGCCGTCCTTGTGGCGCACGGTCAGGCCCCGGTCGTCCACGTGGGTGACGATCGAGCCGAGGTGCACCTCCACGCCGAGGTCGGCCAGGGTGCGGGCGGCCCGACGGGACAGGACGGGACCGAAGGCGGCGAGCACCGCGTCCGACGCGTCGAAGAGCAGTACCCGGGCCCGACTCGGGTCGATGGTGGAGAACTCCCGGTTGAGCGTGTGGCCGGCGATCTCACGGATCTGGCCGGCCAGTTCGACCCCGGTCGGGCCGCCCCCCACCAGGGCGAAGGTGAGCCACTGCGCGCGCTCGCGTTCGTCCTCGGCGGCCTCGGCCGTCTCGAACGCGCGGTAGAGCTTGCTCCGCACGTTCAACGCGTCTTCGAGCGTCTTCATGCCCGGGGCGTGGGCCGCGAACTCGTCGTGCCCGAAGTAGGACTGGCGTACGCCGATCCCCACGATCAGGTCGTCGTAGGGCAGCTCGAGCATCCGGCCGTCCGGTCGCTCGGCCCGGACCACCCGGCGGGTGACGTCGACGTCGGTCGCGGTCGCTTCCAGGCAACGTACCTGGTCGTGCCGGCGCAGGACGGCACGCAGCGGCTGCGCGATCTGGCCCTCGGACAGGATGCCGGAGGCACACTGGTACAGCAGGGGCTGGAACAGGTGGTGCGCACAGCGGTCGACCAGGGTCACCGCGACCGGGGCGCTGCGCAGGGCACGTACGGCGAACAACCCGGCGAAACCACCGCCGAGGATCACCACCCGACGAGGGGTCACGTGGTCCTCCACGACGCCCTCACCCTCCGGTGGCGAAGCCGGGGAAGAGCGTCATGCCGCCGTCGACGTAGATCGTGGTGCCGACGACGTAGTCCATCAGGTCGGAGACCAGGACGGTCACCGCGTCGGCGATGTCCACCGGATCCCCGACCCGACGGTAGGGGATCAGTGTGAGGAGGTCGGCCTCGGCCTCGGGAGTGTCCCACGCGCTGCGGTTGATCGGGGTACGGATGGCGCCCGGGGCGACCGCGTTGACCCGGATGCCGCGCGGGGCGAGTTCCTGCGCGAGAGTCTGCATCAGCATCAGGACGCCGCCCTTGGACGCGGCGTAGTTCACGTGGCCCGCCCACGGAATGATCTGGTGCACCGAGCTCATGCAGACGATCTTTCCCGCCGAGCGCGAGACCTCCGGGACGACGCCGCGGCGCAGGAACTCCTTGGTGGCCTCCCGAGCGCACAGGAACTGACCCGTGAGGTTCACGTCCAGGACCTTCTGCCACTGGGCGAGCGACATCTCGGTGAAGGCGGCGTCGCGTTGGAGCCCGGCGTTGGCCACCATGATGTCGATCGTGCCGAACTCCTCGACCATGCGCGCGACCATCGCGACGACCTGGTCCTCCCGCGATACGTCGGCCTCGTGCGCGTACGCCCGTACGCCGAAGGACTCGATCTCGCGCACCACCTCCTCGGCGGTCTCACGGCCGAAGACGTAGTTCACGACGACGTCGGCACCCGCCTGTCCCAGTCCGATCGCGGTCGCCTTGCCGATGCCGGAGTTCGCCCCCGTCACCAACGCCTTCTGTCCTCTGAGAATGGGCGGCAGCACCGGCCGGCCGGGCCCGTCCACACCTGTGGTCATCGCGTCTCCCGTCATCGCCCGCGTGGTACCGAAGCATCACCCTCTCCGGCGGCACGCCGCGGGCGGCCGAGCGACGCGCACCGCCCACCCGATCGGAACAGCCGCGCCCATCGGATGGCGCAACCCCGCGCGGAATCGACCCCGGTCGCGGCGGGCCGGGCGCACTGCCGGGAGGCCGGCGCGCTCGTCTTGGCGGACGCGGCCACCGAGGTCGAGGCCCGGGCCGCGGAGCAGGCCGGCGCGGACGCGATGGCGACCACGCCGGCGGGCTACACCCCACCGTGCGCGGGGCCGAGGGCCCGGATCCGGCCCTGGTGGAGGCCGTGGCCGCTCGGGTGTCCGTCCCGGTGAGCGCCGAGGGCCGTACCACCGCCCCGTCGACGTGAGCACCGCGATCACCGCCCCGTCGACGTGAGCACCGCGATCACGGTGCCGACGAGCGCGCCGGAGCCGCGGTCGGCGCAGTCCTCCGTGTCCGGGCCCGGGGGCGAAGTCCAGGCGTTGGAGGCGCTGTTAGGGTTCGCTGAGTTCCGATTGCTCGGGCCGGGTTCGATCCGGTCGTCCGTTGGCTCCGGGAGGCGGATTCGCGGTGCCGGCGTGGTCGTTGGAGTTCGGTTGGGGACTCGCGCAGGTCGTGTTCGCCTGGGTGTTCGCGTTCGTGGGCATGTCGTTGGCGGTGAAGGCGCGCTGGTCACGGTGGACCTGGTACGGGGTGGTTCGCTCGGTGGTCACCACCGTATCGACCCTGTTCCTGGCCTGGCGCTATGGCTTCGAGCCGCACGGGGCGCGCGAGTTCCTGATGCTCGTGGCGAACAAGTACGCGGCGATGGCGCTGGTCGCCGCATCGCTCGTGCCCCTGCTCGGCGTCGTGATCGTGTCCCTGGCCAGGCCCGGTGAACGGTGGAATCGCGCGCGTCGGCTGGTGTGGAGCAGCGAGGGGATCGGCCCGGTGGCCACGGTGCCCGCTCTGGTCCTGGCCGCCGCCGGTGTGCTGCTCGCCTGGACGCAGGTGGTGGCGGACCTGGGCGGAAACAGCCCGCTCCGGATCCCGGTGATCATGATCCTCGTGCCGCCGACGGTCGGATTCGCCTTGACGGTGCCGGTATTCGCGGTCGGCTCGGTGTTCAACGCGGGCAACGCGCATCCGATCCTGCCTCCGCTGGCAGCCCCGTTCATGATGATCGCGGCGGTCGTGGCGGGGCGTGTCTCGGACGGCGTCATCGCGACCCCCGAAGCGGTCCAGGACGTCGTCTCGATCGCGGCCGTCGGCGGCGTGAGTGCCCTGAGCGTGTTGGAGATTCAACGTCTTCGCGGCGCGGGCCGCGGCTTCCGCAGCAGCGTGGTCTAGGGCGTGTCTTCAATCCCCGCCGAGCTCCACGACGCCCGGCGGGGATTGAAGACACGCCCCGGGCCGGAGCCCGACGAAGTCCGCGACGTCGACGTCCTCGGTGGGGACGCGCCCCGCGTCCTGCCGCGGTCTCGTCGATCGGCCTTCCGTTGCGACAACCCGTGACGTCCTGGTCGGAGCGCTCCACGAGGCCCGGCCGGCGCCGGTCGACGCCCGGAGCCGCTCGCCGTCGATCGCGGCCGGCCGGAGATACAGTGGAGGTTCAGGGGACGCTCGAGCACGCTCGTCTGCTCGGGGTAGTCGCTCGGTACCGGAGTGGGCCATGATCCTGCTGTTCGTTGTCATTGTCATCGGCGTCGCCGCCCTCGCCGCGCTGCTCGCGGGGACGGGACTGCGGGTGGTCCGCCAGTACGAGCGCGGAGTGGTATTCCGCCTGGGCCGGGTACAGGAACCGATCCGCGAGGCGGGTCTGACCCGGATCGTGCCGTTCGTGGACCGCATACGGAAGGTCAACACCCAGATCGTGACGATGCCCGTCCCCGCCCAGGACGGCATCACCCGGGACAACGTCACGGTCCGCGTGGATGCCGTCGTGTACTTCCGGGTGCACGACCCGGTGAAGGCCACGGTCGAGGTGCAGAACTACGAGTTCGCGGTGTCGCAGGTCGCCCAGACATCGTTGCGGTCGATCATCGGCAAGAGCGACCTGGACGACCTGCTGTCCAACCGCGAGGCGCTCAATCAGGGCCTGGCACTCATGATCGACTCGCCCGCGGTGGGCTGGGGCGTGGAGATCGACCGGGTGGAGATCAAGGACGTGGCTCTGCCGGAGTCGATGAAACGGTCGATGTCCAGGCAGGCCGAGGCCGAGCGCGAGCGGCGCTCGCGGATCATCACCGCCGACGGCGAGTTTCAGGCGTCGCGCAAGCTCTCCTCCGCGGCGGATGTGATGGCCCGCAGTCCCGCGGCGTTGCAACTGCGGCTGCTCCAGACCATCGTCGAGGTCTCGGCCGAGAAGAACTCGACGATCGTGCTGCCCTTCCCGGTGGAACTCCTGCGATTCCTGGAGAACGCGACCGCCACGTCCGTCTCGAAGAGCGCGCCGGTCGCCCACCACACGGCGACGCGGACGGGGAAGGCGCCGACCTTCGTACGCTCACCCATGTTGTCCCCTGCTCGTCCGCGTCCGCATCACGTGAAGAACCGCGGGTTCCGGCGGGCGGCGGTACCGCCGATGACACCGGGCGGTTCGGTGGCCTCCGCGAACCACTGAGGCGCGACACTGCCGGGGGACCCGGCGCGGTCCCCAAGCCTCCCGCGCGGGCGACCGGCCCGGTCTCCGTGCCTCCCCCTCGCGAACCGAGCCGACCGAGGCCGAACTCTTCGCCGCACTCATCTCGGGCCACCAAGCCTGCCTCGAACTGCCTCGGACTGCCTCGAACCGCCACACCCCATCAGCCCCTCCGCCGCCCGCCTGGTCTCCCCGCACCACACATCCCGAGAACATCGAATGGCCCACATGAACGTCCGGCCCTGTTTGAAGGATTGTGCAAAGGACGACTCTTCCCCGAACTGCATTGGTCTCAAGGGGTTGTCATGTCGCGTCGGGTCATGTCTGTCTGCCTCGTGGTCTCCGCTCTTCTTTCGTCGGCCGGTTGCGGCGACGACGACGACGGGAAGAGTGGTTCGGGTGCCGCGTCGGCGTCGCCGTCGGTGAGCTGTGATCCTCCCGGCCTGCCGCAGGACGAGTGGTTGCGGTTGTGCGGGCCCGGATCAGGTCGCGACACCGGGCCGGCGAACACCGCGCCGGTGGGGGGCTGGGTGGCGATGCCCAACGGCGTCGTGGTGTCGGTGGCGCGCGTGGAACCCGCGCCCGCCGCCGCGAGCGCCGCGCCGGGTTCCTTCCCTGCGCTGGTCACGATCACCGTGACCAACCGGTCGCAAACCCCGTACGACGTCTCCGGAGTGCATGTCAGCGAGATGAACCGCGTCGGCGGAGCAAGCGCACAACGCATCGCGCACGGGAGTCTGCCGCAGCAGGACTTCACCGGCACAGTGGCACCGGGGCAGTCGGTCTTCGCCCAGCAGCTCTTCGACGTTCCCGACTCCCTCCGTCCCGGTTTCCGCGTCGTCGTCGCCATGACCCCGCTCCCGTCGGCGCTGCCGGACGCCACGTTCACCGGCGCCCTGCCGCAGAGCGCCGGCACCACGCCCGCACGCTCGCCGTCCGCGTCGACCCCGTGACGCACGGCCTCGGCGACCGCACGGCGGCGGACACCGTCCGTCCGGAGATCATCCGAGCCGCCCCGGTGCTTTTCCGGGCACGATGGGCTGCCAACCCCGCACAGCCGCTCGGGATCACCGGAAAGCAGGAAACGACGTGAGCGCATCCACCACGTACGGCGTCCACTCCGAGGTCGGCAAACTCCGCAAGGTCCTGGTGTGCGCACCCGGTCTCGCGCACCGCAGGCTCACCCCGACCAACGCCGACGACCTTCTCTTCGACGACGTCATATGGGTCGACAGTGCGCAACGCGATCACGCCGACTTCGTCGACAAGCTCCGTGAGCGCGACGTCGACGTCGTCGAGTTGCACGACCTCCTCGCGCAGACGATGGCGATCCCCGAGGCGCGGTCCTGGCTACTGGAACGCAAGATCGTCACGAACGAGGTGGGACTGGGCCTGGTCGACACCACCCGTGCGTTCCTGGAATCCCTCGAACCCCGCAAGCTCGCCGAGTTCCTCATCGGCGGACTGGCCACCGCGGACCTGCCCGACGACTTCCGCAACGGCTACCTCGCCCTCGCCCGCGAGACCGCCGGCGTGCGCGAGTACCTCATGCCACCGCTGCCCAACACCCTCTACACCCGCGACACCACCTGCTGGCTCTACGGCGGCCTCACCCTGAACCCGTTGTACTGGCCCGCGCGGCACGACGAGACGCTCCTGATGAAGGCGATCTACACCTTCCACCCCGACTTCGTCGGCTCGACGGTGTGGTGGGGCGACCCGGAACAGGACTGGGGCCAGGCCACCTTCGAAGGCGGCGACATCATGCCGGTGGGCAACGGCGTCGTCCTGATGGGCATGAGCGAACGCACTTCCCGCCAGGCCATCACCCGGGTCGCCGCCGCCCTGTTCGCCCAAGGCACCGCGGAGCACGTCATCGTGGCCGGCATGCCCAGGCTCCGCGCCGCGATGCACCTGGACACCGTGTTCACCTTCGCCGACCGCGACCTGGTCACGCTCTACCCGACCATCATGGACGCCGTCCGCACCTTTTCCCTGCGCCCCGCCGACAACCCCACCGGTCTGGACGTCATCGACGAGGGCGCCACCGCCTTCGTCGACGTCGTCGCCAAAGGCCTCGGGCTGCCGAAACTGCGCGTCGTGGCGACCGGTGGCGACGCGTACGCCTCCGAACGCCAGCAATGGGACAGCGGCAACAACGCCGTCGCCGTCGAACCCGGCGTCGTGTTCACCTACGACCGCAACACCCAGACCAACGCCCTCCTGCGCAAGGCCGGCGTCGAGGTCATCACCATCGTCGGCGCGGAACTCGGCCGAGGCCGCGGCGGCGGACACTGCATGACCTGCCCCATTTCCCGCGACGCCGTCGAATTCTGACCCGGGACCGCGGGCGCCGGCACATCCCCGGTCTCCTCCCGCGGCTCTGCGAACCGCATGTCGAAGCCGCCGCCCACGTACCCGACCGCGGCGACCACGCACGCGGTGACGATCATCGCCCGGTGCACGGGCCGCCCGCCCCGGCCGGTGTGTGACCCACACCGACTGCGTACGACCGTCGAGCGCACGCTTCGGTGCGGAAGCGGTGGGGTCAGGCGGTCCCGTCGCCGGTGACCGTCGAGCCGTCTGCGGCGACACCGAGTTTCCCGGCCCAGGCCAATGCTCCCGCGTGCAGCGACTCGTGGTCGTCGGTGCTCGCTCCCGGATCGGAGTTCATCAGCTCCGCGAGCACCGCCCCGTCCACATCGCGCGCGAGGACGCGGCCGAGGAAGCGCGCGTTGACCTCCCGGTCCCGGTAGCCGCACTCGTCGAAGACCTCGGGCAACTCCTCGGCGTCGAGCACTCCGGGCGTGGCGTCGAAGGAGGCCGCGAGTCCGTCGTCCTCGACGAAGTCCGGATAGGACGCGCGTCCCCACGCGAGCGCACCGGGCTCCCACCAGTAGAGGTAGCCCATTTCGTAGCCGTCGATCAAGGGCCGCAGTGTCTCGGCCGGCAGCCAGGAGGGTGCGCCCGCCAACAGATCCACGGGCTCGTCCCCCACGTACGTGGTATCGCTGCAGTCGACGTCCTGGCCGTACAGCAGGGCCCGCCCGTCCGGTCGCAGCACCAGTGTCCACGTGCCGTTGGAGTGCCAGAACCCGAGTTCGCCCTCGTCGTGCGAGTAGTCGGAGGACAGTCGGGGGCTCTTGGTGAGTGCGAGCAACACCGTGGCGGCGGCGCGCGTCCACAACTGCTCGGGAGGGTCGAGGTTTTCCGGAAGCCCGGGTCGATCCGCCATGTCCGCTCCCATCGTCGCGCGCGCCTGCCCGGCGCCCACCGTAGCGTCCGCACCCGGCGAGCGTGGGCGAGCGACCCATGCGCTGCCGGCCGTTCCCCCGCACCGATCGTGGCCACCACGATCATGTCGGGCCGCGGCTCACCGCCGCCGTCGGGCTGCTCGGGTGATGCGGCCCTCGAAGCGCACGTCGGCAGTTCGCGGCCCCCGGGCGGTGTCGCCACCGCCCGGCGTGGTCGCCGCCGGCATCACGTGGGCGGGGACGGGGTCCTCGCGCCCGTTCGCGGCCCTCCCCCGCCGCCTTGATCGGGCCCTCGGACGCCGTATACGGCACGGGCGGTGGCGCCGAAGACCCGATCCCGCTCGGTGTCCGACAGGCCGGCGCAGGTGCGCTCCGCGAGCGAGAGAACCTCGTCGTACGACGCCGCGAGGGTGCACACCGGCCAGTCCGAGCCGAACATGGTGCGTGCGGGGCCGAACATCTCCAACGCGTGACGTGCGTAGGGAAGCACCTGCTCGACCGTCCACGCCCGCCAGTCGGCCTCGGTGACGATGCCGGACAGTTTGACCGCGACGTTGGGCAGCGCGGCGATCTCGTGCAGCGCGGCGGCCCAGGGTTCCCAGGCGTCGGCGCCCGCGCCGATATCGGGCTTGCCGATGTGGTCCAGCACGAAGGACTGTTCCGGATGCTCCCGGGCGACGCGGCCCGCGGCGGCCCACTGGGGTGGCTTGACGAGCAGGTCGTACACGAGGCCGGCGCTCGTCAGCGCGGCCAGTGAGCGGCCCACATCCGGGCGCAGCAGCCATCGCGGGTCCAGCTCGTCCTGTACCAGGTGCCGGATCCCGACCAGGCGCCCGCCCCCCGGGCCGGCGCGCAACTCGGCCACCCGATCGGCGACGTCGGGCGCGGTCAGGTCCACCCAGCCGACCACCGCGGCGACCGCCGTGGTCGGATCGGCGGCCACGGCCAGGAGTTCGGCGCTCTCCGCGGTGTCCGTGACCGCCTGGACCGCGATCGTCGCGATCTCGCCCGGGTTCGGTACGGCTGCCGCGAGTTCGGCCGACCCGAACCGACCGCGCAGCGGATCGGCCCAGGGACCGTCCATCCAGCCGTATTCGCGTTCGTTCGTGTCCCACAGGTGGTGGTGCGCGTCGACTCGGACGGGGGCCTTCACACCGCCCCCGCGGGAACGCGCGGCACGACGCCGAGTTCGGGGCGCGCGGCGCCGGGGGTTCCTGCACGCGGGTCTTTCACAAAAACGCCACTCCCGATCTCGTGAATCTCCCACACACGACAGTCATTCATCGGATCAATGAGGGCATAAAGCCCGAATTGCCGGAATTTCTGCGATTGCCACCTCGGATTGATGGGACCACTGAAACGCCATGCTCGGTCCGCTGTCAAGACTTGACGCCGCGCCGCCCCCACGGGATACCTGTGGTCCGATCGCGTCCGACTCACCGGCGCGCCATCGAATCGCCACCGGCACCAAGGAGTTCGAAGTCATGCGCGTAGCCCTGCACACCCGCCTCGCGGCGGGCCGCGAGAGCGAGTACGAGCAAGCCCACCGCGAGGTACCGGAGCCCCTGATCGCCGCGATCAAGGCGGGCGGCGCCCACGAGTGGAACATCTGGCGCAGCGGCCGGGACCTCTTCCACGTGATCGAGTGCGACGACTACGCCGCGCTGCTCGCGTCCCTTGCCGATCTGCCGGTCAACATCGAATGGCAGGCCCGGATGGGCGAGTTGACCGAGGTCGCGCACGACTACTCGACCGAAGGGGCCGACGCGGGCCTGCCGCTGATCTGGAGCCTGTGACCTCGCGACCGCGCCCCTGGTGGTGATTCCGAAGCCGGAGACACCGCCGGGGGCACGGTGGCAAAACGCGCCCCGCGCGCTTCGGTCACGGGGTCGGTCCGAGCCCCGGGCGACGGAACCGTCCGCGGTGCGGCAACAGGGCCCGTTTCCCCACCGGGAAACGGGCCCTTCGGCTCGCCCTGCCTCGATGCGGGACGAGTCGGCTCTCAGGTCGCGGCGGCGAGTTCGGCCCACAGGGCGGCCGGGATGTCCCACGCGCCCATCGCCGCCGCGTCGGTCGCCTCCGCCGCCGTGCGGGCGCCGACCAGGACGGTGGCGACGGCCGGGTGCGCGGCGGCGAAGCCGATCGCGGCGGCGCGCAACGGGACGTCGTACCCCGCGCAGATCGCCTTCAGCCGCAGGGCGCGGGCGAGCAGACCGGCGTCGGCCGGCGCGTAGTCGAAACGGGCGCCGGGGCGTGGGTCGGCGAGCAGACCGCTGTTGTACACACCGCCGGCCAGCACCGACACGCCGCGCTCGGCGCAGTGGTCGAGCAGTGCGGCGCCGCTGCGATCGAGCAGGGTGTACCGACCGGCGAGCAACACGCAGTCCACGTCGGTCTCGGCGACGAAGCGATCGAGCATCGCGGACCGGTTCATCCCGACCCCGATCGCGCCCACCACGCCCTGGTCGCGCAGTGCCGCCAGGGCGGGCACGGCCTCGTGCGCGGCCTGCTCCCAGTGTTCGTCGGGGTCGTGCACGAGGGCGATGTCGATCCGGTCCAGGCCCAGGCGCTCCAGGCTGGCCTCGAGACTGCGGCGCACGCCGTCGGCGGAGTAGTCGAGCACGCGGCGCCGGCGGGGCGTGTCGACGAACCCCTCGGCGGCGGTGGGCGCGGCCGGGTCGTCGACCAGGAGGCGGCCGACCTTCGTGGAGAGCGTGTACGCGTCGCGCGGGTGTCCGCGCAGGGCGGCGCCGAGACGCGTCTCGGACAGGCCCACGCCGTAGTGCGGGGCGGTGTCGAAGCAGCGGATCCCGGCCGCCCACGCGGCCTCGACGCTCGCGTGCGCCTGGGCCGCGTTGCCGGCGGTGTACAGGTTGCCGAACGCCGCCGCGCCCAGGCCGATCGAGGTCGCGACGACGCGCGTGTCGCCGATGCGGTTGGTTTCCACGAACGATGCTCCTTGTCCGGTAAACGGGCGTGGAGTCCGGGCGGGCGAAGCGTCGGCTTCGCCTGCCCGGACTCCACGATCCTGGCGTGTTCGCTACGGGTGCTACTCCGGCCGCAGGCGCAGACCTTGCATGCCGCCGTCGACGGCGAGCGAGGTGCCGGTGGTGGAGGCGGCCAGCGGGCTCGCCAGCGCGCAGATCGCGAACGCGACCTCATCGGCGCCGACGAGTCGGCCCATCGGCTGGCGGGCGTCCAGGGCCGCCCGCTCGCGCGCGGGGTCGTCGGCCGCCTCCAGCAGCCTGCCGACCCAGGGCGTGTCGGCGGTACCGGGGTTGACGCAGTTGACCCGGATGCCTTCGCGCACGTGGTCGGCCGCCATCGCGAGGGTCAGCGCCAGCACCGCGCCCTTGGAGGCGGAGTAGAGCGCGCGTTGCGGCAGGCCCGCGGTCGCGGCGATCGAACAGGTGTTGACGACGGCCGCGTGTGCGGAGGCGCGCAGGTACGGCAGCGCGGCGCGGGTGACCCGGACCAGGCCGACGACGTTGACGTCCAGCACCCGGTGCCACTCGGCGTCGTCGTTGTCGGCGACGGTGCCGGCCGCGCCGATGCCCGCGTTGTTGACCACGATGTCCAGGCCGCCGAGGAGTTCGGCGGCGGCCCGGACCGCCGCGGTCACCGAGGCGTCGTCGGTGACGTCGGCGGTGAACGCGGACAGTTCCCGGTCGCCGGCGAGGGCGGCGGGGTCGCGGTCGAGTATCGCCACGCGCGCGCCGCGGGCGGTCAGCATCCGGGCGGTGGCCAGGCCGATCCCGGACGCGCCGCCGGTGACCAGGGCGGTGCGACCGGTGAAGTCCCCTGCCGGCTGTGCGTTGCTCACGCGGACACCTCCACGGGAAGCGCCTGTGCGGCGCGGTCGGCGACCCAGAATTCGCCGTCGGGGTAGCGGAATCGGGCGATCGAGGCGGGGTTCATGGTCGCGGAGAATCCGGGCGCGAGCGGTGCCCGGTAGTTGCCGTCGGCGATCACGACCGGGTCGACGAAGTGCTCGTGCAGGTGGTCGACGTACTCGATGACCCGGTCGTCGATCCGGCCGCTGACCGCGATGTAGTCGAACATCGACAGGTGCTGCACGAGTTCGCACAGGCCCACGCCGCCGGCGTGCGGGCATACCGGGACGTCGAATTTGGCGGCGAGCAGCAGGATCGCGATGTTCTCGTTGACGCCGCCGACCCGGCAGGCGTCGATCTGCACGAAGTCGATCGCCTGCGCCTGGAGGAGTTGCTTGAAGACGATCCGGTTCTGCACGTGCTCGCCGGTGGCGACCTTGACCGGGGCGATCGCCCTGCGGATCGCCGCGTGGCCCAACACCTCGTCCGGGCTGGTGGGTTCCTCGATCCAGTGCGGGTCGAACCGGGCGAGCGAACGCATCCGCTCGATCGCCTCGTCGACGTCCCAGCGCTGGTTGGCGTCCACCGCGATGCGGATGTCCGGGCCGACGCTCTCCCGGGCGATCCGGCAGCGCCGGATGTCGTCGGCCGCGTCGGCACCGACCTTGAGCTTGATCTGGGTGAAGCCCGCGGCAACCGCCTCGCGGCACAGCCGGGCGAGCTTTTCGTCGTCGTAGCCCAGCCATCCGGGTGAGGTCGTGTACGCGGGATACCCGTCGCGGCGCAGCGCCCGGGCGCGTTCGGCGCGGGTGGGTTCGGCGCGGCGCAGGATCTCCAGCGCGTCCTCGCGGGTGAGCGCGTCGCCGAGGTAGCGGAAGTCGACGAGGTCGACGATCTGTTCCGGTGTCAGGTCGGCGAGCAGTTGCCACAGGGGTTTGCCGGCGCGCTTGGCCTTGAGGTCCCACGCGGCGTTGACCACGGCGGAGATGGCCATGTGCATGATGCCCTTCTCCGGGCCCAGCCAGCGGAACTGGCTGTCGCCGACCAGGGATCGGGAGAAAGCGCCGAGGTCGTCGAGCAGGTCGTCGAGCGGGCGGCCGACCACGTACGGGCGCAGCGCGTCGATCGCGGTGACCTGTACGTCGTTGCCGCGTCCGATCGTGAAGGAGAAGCCGTGGCCCTCGTGGCCGTCGCCGGCGTCGGTGCGGAGCACGACGTAGGCCGCCGAGTAGTCGGGGTCCGGGTTCATCGCGTCGGACCCGTCGAGTTCCCGGGAGGTCGGGAAGCGGATGTCGACCGTCGCGAGCTCGGTGACGACGTGTGGGGTCCGTGGCGTGGGCCGGGTGGGCCGGCTCACGCCGTTCGGGTGCTGCGGGGTCACGTGTGGCTCCTCGGTTCTCGGCCGTGCGGCCCGGCCGCCGCGAACGGGACGGGTTCCCTGGGGCGGGTTCCCGGTGGTGGGCTCCCGGTGGCGGGTGTCCGGGGCGGGCGTGGCTCTGACGCTCCAGACATCCGATGTATACCGTGCCCGACGCCCGTGCGTCCAGCATTCGTCCGATCAATGCTTGATTTCTGTTCGATCATTGACCGCAATCGACTTGTTTCATCGCCTCATCTAACATAGACATCGGATGATTACTCGGTCGACTGGTGTGGGTCGGCCATCCCCAGACAAACGGCGCATTCGAGATGCCAGAGGAGACCGCTGTGAAGCTAGTCCGCGTGGGCGAGCCCGGTTGTGAACGCCCGGCCGTGCTGGACCGGGACGGGGTCCCGCGCGACCTGTCGGGCGTGGTCGGCGACATCGACGCGGCGTTGCTCGCGGATCTGTCGGTGCTGCCGGATCCGGCGTCGTTGCCGGTGCTCGACGTGCCCGCCGGCGTGCGGTTCGGGCCGCCACTGGTCCGCCCCGGCAAGATCGTGTGCGTCGGGTTGAACTACCACGACCACGCGCGCGAGACGGGCGCGGAGACACCCGCCGAACCGATCGTGTTCATGAAGGCCCCCGACACGGTGGTCGGTCCCGACGACACGGTGCTGGTGCCGCGCGCCTCCGCGGCCACCGACTGGGAGGTCGAACTCGCGGTCGTGATCGGCCGTACCGCCGCGTACCTGACCGCGGACCAGGACCCGTTGGAGTATGTGGCCGGCTACGCGATCAGCCACGACGTCTCCGAGCGCGACTTCCAACTCCTGCGCGGCGGCCAGTGGGACAAGGGCAAGAACTGCGCGACGTTCAATCCGCTGGGCCCGTGGCTGGTCACCGCCGACGAGGTGCCCGACCCACAGGCGCTCGCGCTGACCCTGAGCGTGAACGGCACGCTCAGGCAGCACGGGTCGACGGCCGACATGATCTTCCCGGTCGCGTTCCTGGTCGCCTATCTGTCGCAGTTCATGACGCTGTACCCGGGCGATGTGATCAACACCGGGACTCCCGCGGGCGTCGCCCTCGGGCAGCCCGAACCCAAGCCGTACCTGCGCGCCGGCGACACGGTCGAACTGGCCGTCACCGGGCTGGGCACACAGCGACAGACCTTCGCCGACGCCTGATCCCGCGGATCCGTCCCGCCCGCCGGACCCGTCCGGCGGGCCCGTTCGGCCCGCGGGGCGCGCGGGACCTGTGGGGCCCGCGGGGCGCACGGGTTGTCTCGCGCGTGTGCGGCGTGTCCGGTGCGTCGGCGGATTCGCGCCGACGCCCGGCCCGTCGCACCATCGCGCGGCCCGCGGGCGCGTCATGCCATCTTGCGCAGCCACTGCTCGACACCCGCGATGTGCGCCGTCGACCACGCGCGCGCGGCCTCCGCGTCGCCGCTCTCCAACGCGTCCACGATCGCCTGGTGTTCGCGCACCGTCCGCGCCCACGAATCGCCCTGGGTCAGGCCGCGCCAGACCCGGGCGCGCATCGTGGGGCTGGACAGCGAGTCCAGCAACGAGCACAGCACCAGATTGCCGCTGAAGCCCGCGATCGCCTGGTGGAAGCGCAGATCCTGGTCGATCAGTTGCTCGGGCGTCGGGCTCGGATCGTCGACCCGTGCCAGGGCGCGCAACCGGGCGATCCCGGCGGCGTCGACGCGTTCCGCCGCCAGCGCGGTGGCGGCCGGTTCCAGGATCCGGCGGACCTGGAGGAAGTCGAGCACGCTCTTGTCGTGGTGGAAGTCCACGACGAACGCGATCGCGCCCATGAGCAGCCCCGGTTCCAGGCTGGTCACGTACGTACCGTCGCCCTGCCGCACGTCCAGGATCTGGATCAGCGACAACGCCTTGACCGCCTCGCGCAACGAGTTGCGCGAGAGCCCCAGCTTCGTCGCCAGGTCGGCCTCCTTGGGAAGCCTGTCGCCGGGCTTGAGTTCCCCGGAGACGATCATCTCCTTGATCCTGTCGATGGCTTCGTCCGTCACAGCCACGCCGATGATCCTTCCAGAGGTCCGATGACTACCAGTATGACGGCCCCGGGATCAAGAAGACAGTGCGGCCGGGTCTCAGCGCGTCGAGCACTGCCCGCGCACCCGCGCACCCGGCCACACCGGATCCGGCGCGGGGCTGATCTTCAGCACCACCGGTTCGGGCGCACCGGCTCGAACGGGCGGCAGCGGCAGGCTCGACAGGTTCTCCACGACGCACACCCCACCGTCCCCGCCGAGCCGGGCGCACGTGGCGTCCGCGCGACCGCGAGCGGCGGCAAGACCGGCGCCCCCGCGCCGGGCCGATCCAGGAAGGTCACGTAAAGGTCACCGTCGCACGCGGTGTCGCGCACCCGCAGGCCCTCAGCCGTCCGATCTTCCGCGACGGGCCAGGAACGACTCCCGTACACGACGTCACTCCCCATCGACCGCCGGCCACGCCCCCGACTCGTGCCAAGGACGACGGAACGCGCCTTGTCGGTAGGGCACTTCCCGCCGGCCGCCCTGGTGTGGGGCGCGCGACGACCGCCCCCACGAGCCTGCCGGGCTTCGGTGAACCGTGTCCGGGATCGCCGCCGCCCGGCCACCGGAGTGGCCGATTCCGTCATCACGCGACCGCGAATGACCGGTCTCGAACACCCGAGCTACCGGATGGTTGCGATCCGATTGCCGGCCGGCGCGTATGAAACAACCCGGTTAACTCACCGGGAAGGCCTTGCACGACAGAGATAGTACGTGTTCGGATTATCTCTGTCGGACGGTCCGCCGCCCGCACCGGAACTCCCGGCCGAGCCCTGCCCCAGGGCCGATCCGGCCTGCCCACCCATCACGGATCCCCGTCGCACCCGCCCCGCGAGCCCCGCTCGCCCGAGGCGGGCAGCGGACGGTGCCCGACCCGACCCCTGGAGCGTCACCGTGTTCGACCTGACCTCCGCAGACCTGCTCGACGCCTTCACCCGTGAACTGCGCCTGTGCAAGCTCGTCCCCGGCGAACACGTCGTCGTGCTCGCCGAGCCCGGCAGCCGGGGCGACTACGTCGCCGCCGCCTTCGGCGCCGCGAAAGCCTGTGGCGCGCACGTCATCGCGGCCACTGTCCCCGGCGGCAGCCCCGCCCCCATGCCCAGCACGCACACCGGCGCCGGCGCCGGGCTCACCTCGGTGCTCGAGGACCGCGCGGCGCAGGACCTGCTCAAGTCCGCCGACCTGGTGGTCGACCTGACCAGGGAAGGCTTCATCCACGCACCCGTGCAGCAGGAGATCCTGCGCGGCGGCACCCGCATCATCTTCGTCTGCGACGCCCCCGACGTCCTGATCCGCAACCTGCCCAAAAAGTCCGACAAGGACGAGGTGCTCAAGGGCGTCGAACTGCTCGCGTCCGCCCGCACCATGCGCGTCGGATCCGCCGCCGGCACCGACCTGGAGGTGCGACTCCAGGGTTCGAAGCCGGAGTTCCAGTGCGGATTCGCCGACGATCCGGGCCGGTGGGACCACTGGCCGAGCACCATGGTGCTGTGCTGGCCCGAGCTGAGCGACGGCCGCATCGTGCTCGCCCCGGGCGACATCCTGCTGCCGTTCAAGGAGTACGTCCGCGACCCGGTCACGCTCACCGTCGCGGGCGGCCACATCACGAACGTGTCGGGCGGCGCCGAGGCGCACCTGCTCGCGACGTTCTTCGAGGACGCCGACGACGAATGGGCTCGCAGCCTCTCCCACATGGGCTGGGGACTCATGCGCACCGCCGACTGGTTCGCGACCGCGATGTACGGCAAGGGCGACCTGATGGGCATGGACGCCCGCGCGTTCGCCGGGAACTTCCTGTGGTCCACCGGACCGCACCCGGTGCTCGGCCGCGAGTCCTACGCCCACCTCGACATCGCCATGCGCGGCTGCACCGTGTCCGTGGACGGCGCCGACGTCGTGGTGTCCGGCCGCCTCGCCGCCTGACGCACGACCGTTCGGCCCACCGCCGGACCATTCCGAAGGAGACGGAGAACCTTGGCCTCCCCCCACTCGTCGACCCAGTCGCTCGAAGTCACCGTCGTAGGCGGCGGACTCGGCGGGCTGACCGCCGCATTGGCGCTGCGCCTGCGCGGCCTGCGGGTCACCGTGCTGGAACAGGCGCCGCGCCTCGGCGAGATCGGCGCGGGCATCCAGACCGCGCCCAACGCCAGCCGCGTCCTCCTCGGGCTCGGCCTGCGCGGCCGGTTGGAAGCCATCCGTACCGAGCCGCTCGACCAGGTGCGCAGGCGCTGGCAGGACGGCAGCATCATCGGGCTCACCCCGCTCGGCGAGTTCTGCAAGCGCACCTACAACGCCCCGTACTGGCACTACCACCGCGCCGACCTGCACCGCGTCCTGATGGACGCGTGCGTCGACCCGGACGGCCCGGGCCCGGTCGTCGACCTGCGCACCGACAGCCGCGTCACCGCGCTCGACCGCGGCGACCCGACCCGACCCGTCGCGGTCACCGCGGACGGCACCGGGTACGCCGCCGACGTGCTCATCGGCGCAGACGGCGTCCGCTCGGCGGTACGCGACCTCATGGGCGCCCCCGACACCCTGCGGTTCTCCGGCGACATGGCGTTCCGCGCGCTGATCCCCGGCGATCTGATCGCCGCCGACCCGGCCACCCGCTGGCTCGTGGACCGCTACCAGAGCACCATCTGGTACGGCCCCGACCGCCATCTGGTGCACTACATGATCCGCGGCGGCGAGTTCCTCAACGTCGTCGGCTGCGTACCGTGCACCGACGAGGTCCGCGAGCGGTGGACCGTCGCCTCGACCGCGCGCGAACTCGTGGACGCCTTCCCCGGCTGGGACGACCGCGTCGCCGCGATGCTCGGCAAAGCCAAGGACGACGTGTCGTGCTTCGCGCTCTACCACCGCCGCCGCGACCCGGTGTGGATGGACGGGCACACGGCACTCTTGGGCGACGCCTGCCACGCCATGCTGCCCTACCAGGCGCAGGGGGCTTCCCAGGCGATGGAGGACGCGGCCGTGCTGGCCGAGGAGTTGGGCCGGGTCACCCGGGCGGGCGTGGAGACCGCGCTGCGCCGCTACGTCGACCGCCGCGCCAGGCACGCCGGCATGGTGCAGGACGCCTCGCTGCGCAACATGGCCTTCTACCACCTGCCCGACGGGCCGGAGCAGGAGGCCCGCGACGAACTCCTGCGCCGCGGCTTCAGCGGCGAGTCGGACCTTTCGTACGACTGGCTGTGGTCCGGCACCCCGCTGCACGACCCCGATCCGGGCGCCTTCGCCTACCAGTTCGCCCGCTGAATCGAGCAAGTACCGATGTAAGGAAAGGAGGTGCCCGCCGGTGAAACCCGCATCCTTCACCTACCACCGCGCCCGCGACGTCGCGGGCGCCGCCCGCCTGCTGGCCGAACTCGGCGACGACGCCAAAGTCGTCGCCGGCGGCCAGAGCCTGGTCCCCATGATGAGCTTCCGCCTCGCCCGCCCCCGGCATCTGGTCGACATCGGCAGACTGCGCGAACTCGACTACCTGCACCACGGATCCGACGGCTCGCTGCGCATCGGCGCGCTGACCACCCACCGCACCGTGGAGACCGCGCCGGACACCGTGCTCGGCCCCGGCTTCCGGGTCCTGCGCGACGCCATGGGCTGGATCGGCCACCTGCCCATCCGCACCCGCGGCACGATCGGCGGCAGCATCGCGCACGGCGACAGCACCGCCGAGTGGTGCCTTCTCGCCGTCCTTCTCGACGCCGAGATCACCGCGACCGGCCCGGTCCGCGAACGCCGCATCGCCGCACAGGACTTCTTCCACGGCTTCTACACCACCGCGCTCGACCCCGACGAGATCGTCGTCGAAGTCGCCTTCCCGCAACCGGCACCACACGCCGCGGTCACCGAATTCGCCCAGCGGCGCGGCGACTTCGCCATCGTCGCGGCGGCCGTCGACCTCGACGCCGACCCGGCCGGGACGGTCCGCGGCGGCCGCGTCGCACTCGGCGGCGTCGCCCCCGCGCCCGTCCGCGTACCCGAGGCCGAGGCCGTGCTCGCGGCCGGCGCCCCGCTCCACGCGCACGCCGACCTGTTCGCGGCCTGCGCCGCCCGCGCGGCCGAGGCCGTGCACCCGCCCGCCGACGCGAACGGCAGCACGCACTACCGCCGCACGCTCATCCGCACCCTGGTCCGACGCGCCTGCGAGGAGGCGATCGCCCGATGACCGCCACCCACGCGCCGCACGACGCGCCCCGCACCAACCCCGACACCAACCCCGACACCGACACCGGCACCGGCCACCGCGAGCCGACCCCCGGGCGCCTGGTAGGCCGCTCGGTGCGCCGCCGCGAAGACCCCCGGCTGCTCACCGGCCGCGGCCGCTTCGTCGACGACATCAGCCTGCCCGGCCTGCTGCACGCCCAGTTCGTGCGCAGCACCGTCGCGCACGCCGTGGTCACCGACGTCGACCTGGCCGGCGTCCGCGCGGTCCCCGGCGTCGTCGCCGCGTACACCGCCGCCGACCTCGGGCTCGGCGACATCCGCGCCCTGCTGGACCGGCCGACGTCCGAGTTCGTGCCCACCGACATGCCGATCCTGGCCCGCGACCGGGTCCGCTACGTCGGCGAGCCCATCGCCGTCGTCGTGGCCCGCGACCCCTATGCCGCCGAGGACGGCGTCGAGGCGGCCAAGGTCGTCTACGAAAGCCTCGTCCCCGTCGTCTCCGACACCCAGGCGCTCGCCCCCGGCGCACCCCTGGTCCACGAGGACGCCGCGCACAACACGCTCGTGGACGTGGCGATGTTCGCCACGGAAGGCATCGACGAGGTCTTCGCCGCCGCACCGTGCGTGGTCACCGTACGGACGAGCACCGGCCGGCAGAACGCGCTGCCCCTGGAGACCCGCGGCGCGGTCGCCTCCTGGGACCACAAGGAGGAGCAACTCCTGCTCCGGACCTGCACCCAGACACCCCATCAGGTCCGCACGGTGGCGGCACACTGCCTGGGGCTCGACGAGCGCGCGGTACGCGTCGTGGTCCCGGACATGGGCGGCGGCTTCGGCCAGAAGTGCGTCGTCGGCCGCGAGGAGATCGCCGCCGCGGCCGCCGCGCTGCGGCTCGGCCGGCCGGTCAAGTGGATCGAGGACCGCAAGGACGCGCTCACCGCGTCCTTCCTGGCCCGCGAGCAGCGCTACGACGCGCGCGCGGCGTTCGCGGCGGACGGCACGATCCTCGGCCTCGACGCCGACGTCGTCTGCGACATGGGCGCGTACTCGTGCTACCCGTTCACCGCGGGCATCGAGCCGCTCATGGCCTGCGCGGAGATGCCGAGCGTGTACCGCGTGCCCGCCTACCGCGTCCGCGGCCGTGCGGTGACCACCAACAAGGCGCCGTCCGCGCCGTACCGCGGCGTCAGCCGCCCCCAGTACGTCCTGGTCGTCGAGCGCCTCATGGAGCGAGCCGCACGCGAACTCGGCCTGGACGCCGTGGAGATCAGGCGGCGCAACGTGATCACCGAGTTCCCCTACAAGGGCGTCAACAACATCACCTACGACCCCGGCAGCTACCTGGAGTCGCTCGACCTGTGCGAACGCGTCCTCCAGGAGGAGGGCTGGTACGCCGCCAAGGAGGACGCCACCCGCGAGGGCCGCCGGCTCGGCATCGGCTACTCGTGCTTCAGCGAACGCACCGGATACGGCTCCGCCGCCTTCGCCGCCCGCAGGATGCGGGTGGTGCCCGGCTTCGACATCTCCGAAGTCCGCATGGACACCACCGGGGCCGTCACCGTGACTACCGGCACCCAGAGCCACGGGCAGAGCCACGAGACCACGATGGCCCAGATCGTCGCCGACGAACTCGGGCTCGACCTCGGCAAGGTGCGCATCCACCAAGGCGACACGGACCGCGTCACCTACGGCTGGGGCACCTTCGCCAGCCGGTCCATCGTGGTCGGCGGCAGCGCCGTCCAGCGCGCCGCCGCGGCACTGGGCGACAAGCTCGCCGCGCTCGCCGCACACCTGCTCGGCGTCGAACCCGGCGCCGTGGAGCGGGTCCCCGGCGGCGTCCGGCTGCGCGACGCACCCGAACGCGGGCTCTCCCACGCCGAACTCGCCGACGTGGCCTACCTGAGGGCCCACCTGCTGCCCGACGGGATCGAGCCCGGGCTGTCCGCCACCGCGAGCTTCGACGTCTTCGACGACGGCACCTTCTCCAACGCCACCCACGGTGTCGTCGTCGAACTCCACGAGGGCACCGGCCGCGTCGAGATCCTGCGCTACGTCTGCGTCGAGGACTGCGGCGTCGCGGTCAACCCGCAGGTCGTCGAGGGCCAGTGCCGAGGGGGGATCGCCCAGGGCATCGCGGGGGTCCTGTTCGAGCAGGTCACCTACGACGCCCTCGGCGAACCCTCGGCGACCGGCTTCATGGACTACAAGGTCCCCACCGCGTGGGAGATCCCGGACGTGGCCATCCACCACCTGGAGACCCCGTGCGCGTTCAGTTCGACCGGTGCGAAGGGGGCCGGCGAGGGCGGCACCATCGGTGCCCCCGCGGCGGTCCTCAACGCGGTCAACGACGCGCTCGCGCCCACCGGCGTCGAGTTGGACGACACCCCGATCACCCCCGAATCGGTGCAGCGCGCCCTGGAGGCCCGCCCATGACCAACACCCGCCCGGTATCCCGGGAGACACACCTGCTCGTGACCCTCGACGTCAACGGCGAGCAGTACGAGGTCCTCGTCGAACCGCGCCGCACGCTCGTCGACGTGCTGCGCCACGACCTCGGGCTGACCGGCACCCATGTGGGCTGCGAGCACGGCATCTGCGGCGCCTGCACGATCCTCGCCGACGGCAGCCCGGTACGGGCCTGCCTGATGTTCGCCGCGCAGGCCGAGGACATGCCCCTGCGGACCGTCGAGTCGCTCGCCGACGGCCGCGAACCGAGCGACCTGCAAGAGGCGTTCACCGACCACCACGCGCTGCAGTGCGGGTTCTGCACGCCCGGCTTCCTGATGCTCGCCGAGGGCTTCCTCGCCGAGTGCCCCGAACCCACTGGGGACGAGATCCGCGAGGTCGTCGCGGCCAACCTGTGCCGGTGCACGGGCTACCAGCCGATCGTCGAGGCGATCGGCGCGTGCGCCGCGCGGCGCCGGAAGGAGAAGTGATGCGGTTCACCGGCTCTGTGCCCGTCGCGGCAGCGCCCGACGCGGTGTTCGCACTGATCAACGATGTGGAACGGGTCGCCACGTGCATGCCCGGCGCGGTCCTGGAGGGCCGCGACGGCGACGAGTGGCGCGGCGGCGTCAAGGTCAAGGTCGGCCCGGTCACCGCCGCGTACGCCGGGACCGTGCGGTTCCTGGAGGTCGACGCGGCCAATCGCCGGCTGCGCGTCCAGGCGCGCGGCGTGGACACGCACGGCAGCGGCGACGCGGAGGCCGAGGTCACCGTCGCCGTCGTCGACGCCCCCGGTGGCGGCGCACGACTGGAGTTGTCCACCGACTTGGTGATCCGAGGCAAGATCGCGCAGTTCGGCAAGGGCGCGATCACCGCCGTCTCGGACCGCATCCTCCAGCAGTTCGCCGGGAACCTGGGCGGCCTGCTGGAGGTGGCGACGGCACCCGCGCGGAACGGGTCGGCCCCGCCGCAAGCCACCACGGCCCGCACCGCTGCACCCCCACCAGCCGGGCCGCACACCTCGCCCCCGGCCGCGTTCCAGCCGGTCGCCGGACCCGAACTGGACGGCCTCGCGGTCGTCGCGGGCCCGGTACTGGCCAAGTACGGCCCACTCGTCGGGGCCTTCGCGTTCGGCCTGTTCGAGGGCTGGCTGCTCGGCCGCCTCGTGACCGTCGAGCGCCGACTGCGCGCGACGCGGGGGGCCGGGTCGTGAACGGCCTCTACGGTTCGCCGACCGACGACGTCTACGACCGCGCCGGATTCGGGGCGCCGGCCGGCGTCGGCACCCGCCCCGCGGTGGTTGTCGTCGACCTGACCCGCGGCTTCACCGAGGCCGCCCACCCCACCGGCGCGGACCTGAGCGCGGTGGTCGAGGCGACCACCGAACTCATCGACGCGGCACGGCTCGTGGACGTACCGGTGGTGTTCACGGCCATCGCCTACACCGCGGCGGAAGCGGCCGGGACCGGTGTCGCGTGGCTGCGCAAGGCCCCCGGCCTGCGCGGACTGCGCGAGGGCTCCGAGGCGGTGGCACCGGACCCGCGGCTGCCCCGCGTCGCGGGCGACCACTTCGTCGTCAAGAAGGGCGCGTCCGCGTTCTTCGGCACCTCGCTCGCCGCGCTGTTGACCGGACTCGGCCGCGACACCGCGATCGTGTGCGGCGCGACGACCAGCGGCTGCGTCCGGGCCACCGCCGTCGACGCCGTGCAGTCCGGGTTCGCCGTCCTGGTCCCGCGCGAGTGCTGCGGCGACCGGGCGGCCGGTCCGCACGAGGCCGCGCTGTTCGACATCCAGGCCAAGTACGGCGATGTGACGGGCCTCGACCACACGGTCGGGTACCTGCGCTCGCTCGCTCCGGCCGCCACATCCCCAGGAGGCCGCACATGACCGGCCGTGCACTGCCCCAAGCCGCGGTCGCGGACCTGGCCGACATCCCGGCGGTGAGCCGGTGGGTGCGGTCCGGGCCCCTGCGCCTGCACGTGCTCGACTACGGCGGCGGCCGGCCGCCGCTGCTCCTGATCCCCGGCATCACCATGCCCGCCGTCGGCATGGACTTCGTGGCCCGCGAGATCTCCGGCACCCACCGGGTGCTGGTGGCCGACGTCCGCGGGCGGGGGCTGTCCGACTCCGGGCCCTCGTACACGCTGGAGGACTACGCCGAGGACACCGAGGCCGTCGTCGCGGGGCTCGGCCTGGACCGGCCGGTCCTCGTCGGGCACTCGATGGGCGCGCGTATCGCCGCCGCGACCGCGGCTCGCGGCAAGGTCGCGGTCGGCGCCACCGTGGTCGTCGACCCGCCGCTCAGCGGGCCCGGTCGCGCGCCGTATCCGACCACGTCGGAGGCCTTCCTCGGCCAGCTCGCCCAGGCCCGGCGCGGCACCACCGCCGACGAGGTCGCCGCGGCGTGGCCGCGCTGGCCGCGCCGCGAGCAGGAACTGCGCGCCCGCTGGCTGGCCGGCTGCGACACGGAGGCGATCGCCGCGACACACCGCGGGTTCGAGGCCGAGGACTTCTTCCGGTGGTGGCCGGGCGTGCCCGGGCCGGCGGTGTTCGTGTACGGCGCGGACAGCCCGGTGGTGACCGCCGAGGGGGCCGCCGAGGCCGCGGCGCGGAACCCGGCGGCGACCCTGCGGGCGGTGCCGGACGCGGGCCACATGGTGTTCTGGGACAACCCGTCCGCGGCCGTCGGCGCGTTGTGTGACGCGTTGCCCGGCCCGGCGAGCTGACCTCGGCGGGGGCGCGAGGCGGGCGTCGGCGTCGGCCCGGCCGGGAGGCGTGCTCAAATGGGCGCATGGCTGATCAGACCGCGTCCGCACCGTCCACGCCCGCACCGCCCGCCGCCCTGGTCGCGGCCCCGGGCTACCAGGTACGGCGCCTCCATCAGGCGTACCTGGCCGCCTGGTTCCGCGCGGTGGACCCGGTGCTCACCGGCCCGCAGTTCGCGGTCCTGACCACCATCGACGCGCACCCCGGACAGGACCAGCGGTCGCTGGCCTCCGCGGTCGCCCTGGACACCTCCACGATGGCGGACGTCGCCCGGCGGTTGGAAGGCCGGGGCCTGATCGTCCGCAAGACCGCGGCCGACGACGGCCGCCGCAAGTTGCTCTACCTCACCGAAGAGGGCGAGCGGTCTCTCCACGAGGCCAACGCGCGCGCACGAGCGCTCGACCAGCGGCTCCTGGAGCCCTACGACGCCGAGCAGCGCGAGCAGTTGATGCAGTTGCTGGCCGCCCTCGCAGGTCACTGGGAGGGCCTGAACGAGGCGTTGTAGCCGCCGCATGGAGTGCCCGTGACCGACCACCACATCGGCCTGATCGTCCCCAGCTCGAACCTGACCATGGAGACCGAGCTGCCGCGCATGACGCGCGCCCGCGAGGCCGTCGCGCCCGACGACCGCTTCGTGTTCCACAGCAGCCGGATGCGCATGAAGAACGTCACGCCCGAGGAACTGCGCGGCATGAACGCGCAGACCCGCCGGGCGGCGGCCGAACTCGCCGACGCCCGGCCGGACGCGGTCGCCACCGCGTGCCTGGTCGCGATCATGGCCCAGGGCCCCGGCCGGCACTGCGCGGCCGAGGCCGAGATCGGTGAGGTACTGCGGGAAGAGGGCGCCGCGGCGCCGGTGGTGTCCAGCGCGGGCGCGCTGATCACCGGTATCGGCGCGCTCGGCGCGCGGCGGGTCGCCGTCGTGACGCCCTACCTGCGTCCGCTGACCGAACTCGTCGTGGCGTACCTCGAGGACACCGGCATCGAGGTCGTCGACTCCGTCAGCCTCGAAGTGCCCGACAACATCGCCGTCGCGCGCCTGGACCCGAAGGGCCTGCACGACCACGTCGGACGCCTGGACCTGTCGAGGGCGGACGCGCTGGTGCTCTCGGCGTGCGTGCAGATGCCGTCCCTGCCCGTGCTGCAGGCGATCGAGGACGAGGTCCGCCTGCCGGTGTTGTCCGCCGCGACGGCGACCGCGTACTGCCTGCTCACCGAGCTCGGCCTCGACCCGCGGGTCCCGGGCGCGGGCGCGCTGCTGAGCGGCCGGTAGTTCTCGCCCCGGACCAGGCGAACATCCGGGTTTGTCCGGATTCATCAGTGGTTCTCGCACGAGACTTGGAGCGAACTGTGCAATTTGACATGGCAAAGACGGGATCCGGGGTGAGAACGGCCGCGGTCGCGGCGTCGGCGCTGCTCGTGCTCGCGGCGTGCGGCGGCAAGGACCCGTCGACCAAGGGCGGCGGCCCGCGGAACGACGCCGCGGCCTCCGGCGGCAAGGGCACCGTGACCGTCGGTCTGCTCAACCCCACGACCGGGCCGTTCGCGGCGCTGGGAACCGACGTCAACGCGGGCTTCGAGGCGTACCTCGAGTCCAGGGGCGGGGTGTTGTCCGGCTACGGCGTCAAGGTCGCCAAGGCCGACGAGGGCACCGACGCCGCGCAGGGCACCACCAAGGCGCGGCAACTGGTCGAGCGGGACAAGGCCCAGGTCGTGGTCGGCCTGGTCAACTCGGCGATCGCCTACGCGGTCGCGCCGTACCTGGAGCAGTCCGACGTCCCGCTGCTGATCACCGTCGCGGGCGCCGACGGCCTGACCCGCAAGCGGAACGGCAACACCTTCCGGCTCTCCTACACCAGTTCGCAGGACGCGATGCCGCTGGGCCCGTACACCTGCAAGGAACTCGGCAAGCGGAAGGCGGTCGTGCTCGGACTCGACTACTCCTTCGGCTGGGAGGCCGCGGGCGGCTTCGCGCGCAGCTACGAGGACGCCGGCTGCCGGGTCGTCCAGGAGATCTACGCGCCGCTCGGCACCCAGGACTGGGGCCCCTACGTCAACCGGATCACGAAGGACGCCGACGTCGTCCACGTCGTCGCGCCCGGCCAGGACGGCGTGCGTCTGCTCAAGGCCTACCGCGACTTCGGCGTCAAGCTGCCCGTGGTGGCGCACGGCTCGACCGTCGACGAGACGATCCTGCCCACCGAGGGCGCGACCGCCGAGGGCGTCGTCTCCTCGCTGCACTACACGCCGCAGATCGACTCGCCGGCCAACAAGGCCCTGTTGGACGCCCACGGCGGCAGGGGCAACCAGTACCTGGAGGACGGCTGGGCGGCCGGCATGGCACTGGAGGCCGCCCTCGCCCGGGTGGACGGCGCCCCCACCCCGGCCGGGATCCGCGCCGCGCTCGCCGCGGTCAAGGTCGACGCGCCGCGCGGGCCGCTCTCGTTCGACGCCTACGGACAGGCCGTCCACCCGGTCTACATCCGCAGGGTCGAGGAGAAGGACGGCAAACGGGTCAACACGATCGTGGGCACCATCCCCGACGTCGACCAGTTCGGCGGCTACGACCCCGCGACGTACCTGGCCTTCCCGGGCTACGACAAGCTCAAGGGCTCGTGGGCCAAGTGAGGGGCTCGTCATGCTGACCTGGCTCACCCACTCGGTCAACGGACTGGCGTACGGATCCCTGCTGTTCCTGGTCGCCTGCGGTCTGACCATCACCTTCGGCCTGATGCGCACGATCAACCTCGCGCACGGCGCCTTCTACCTGCTCGGCGGATACCTCGCGTACGACCTGACCACGAGCGGCACCGACTACTGGTTGGCACTGTCGGCGGGAGTCGCGGCCGCCGCGGTCGGCGGCATGGTGGTCGAGCGCGCGTTCCTGCACCGCCTCGCGGGCAGCGAACTCCCGCAGATCGTCCTGACCCTGGGCGTCGCGTACATCATCGGCGACCAGATCCTGGCCGGCTACGGCGGCGATCCGGTCGCCCCGCCCACCCCGCCCGGGCTGGCCGGGCCGGTCACCGTCGGGGACTGGGTCTTCCCCAGGTTCCGGCTGGTGCTCGTCGGCGTGGCCGTGGCGCTCGCCGTGATCGTCGGCGCACTGCTGAAGTACACGCCCACCGGCGCCAAGGTGCGCGCGGCGGTCGACGACGAGGAGATCGCCCGCGCGGTCGGTATCCGGGTGCCGCTGGTGTTCCTGCTGGTCTTCGGCTGCGGCACCGGGCTCGCGGCGTTCGCCGGGGTCTGGGGCGGGGCCTTCACCTCGCTCGCCCCGGACAGCGGCTTCGAAGTGCTGCTGCTCGCCCTGATCGTCGTGGTGGTCGGCGGGCTCGGCTCGATCGGCGGCGCGCTGCTCGCGGCGTTCCTCGTCGGGCTCGTGGATCAGTACGGCAAGGTCTGGTTCCCGGAATGGGCGCTGTTCACCCTGTACGCGTCGGTCGCCGCGCTCCTCGCGGTGCGCCCGCGCGGCTTGTTCGGGAAGGCGGTGACCCGGTGAAAGCGCTGTCCACCCGTCGTGGGCTCGCGGTCGCGGGCGGCTTCGCGGCCGCCTCGGTCGCCCTCGTGCTGCTGCCCACCTTCACGGACTCGTTCTACACGTTCGTCGCCACCCGCATGCTGCTGCTGGGGCTGTTCGCGACCGCGTACAACACGGTCTTCGGCTTCGGCGGCATGTCCTCGCTCGGCCACGCGGCGTTCTTCGGCATCGGCGGCTACACCGTCGGCATCGGGGTCACCCGCTGGGACTGGCCGCCGATGGTGGTCCTCCCGGTCGCGATCGTGCTCGGCGCCGCGGTCGCCGCGGTGTTCGGCCTGATGTGCCGGCGGGTGCGCGGCATCTACCTGCTGCTGCTCACCCTCGCGCTCGCCCAGGCCATCGCGGGCCTGGCGTTCTACCAGACGGAATGGACGGGCGGCGACAACGGAATCCCGAACATCGCGCGCGACGGCCTGCCGTCGTCGGTGCGCGAGGGCGACGGGTACTACCTGCTGACCCTTGCCGTCGTCGCGGTGTGCGTCGTGCTGCTGTGGCGGTATCAGCGCTCGCCGCTGGGCATGTCGGTGGTCGGCGTGCGGGAGAGCGAGGCGCGCATGAGCGCCACCGGCTACCGCACCGGGCGGCTGCGCGTCATCGCCTTCACGGTGTCCGGCGCGTTCTCCGCGGTCGCCGGGGTGCTGGAGGTCTACCTCCAGGGCTCCGTCTCGACCGCCAACATGTCGTGGCTGATCAGCGCCGACGTGCTGGTGTTCGCGATCCTCGGCGGCGCCCGGCACTTCCTCGGCCCGTTCCTGGGCGCCGCGCTGGTCACCGGCCTCGAGGTGTGGGTCAGCACCTACACCGACCGGTGGACGACGGTGCTCGGCATCGTCTACGTCGCCATCGCGCTCTTCCTCGCCGACGGTGTGCTCGGCCGGGCGGGCTGGGCGGCTCGGCGCGCCAGGGCGTGGCGCACGGGCGCCGGCCCCGACGCCGGCATCGGCCCGGACCCGGGCGCCGCGGCGCCGGCGCCCGGCGGCGGACCGGCCGAACTCCCGGCGGAGGTGCGGGCATGACCGACTACGCGATCGCGGGCACCGACCTGACCGTGCGGTTCGGGGCCTTTCGCGCCAACGACGGCGTCACCCTGGCGGTCCCGGCGGGGGAGCGACACGCGCTCATCGGGCCGAACGGTGCGGGCAAATCCACGCTGTTCAACCTGCTGGCCGGGCAACTGCGCCCCACCGAGGGCCGGGTCACGCTGCTGGGCCGGGACGTCACCCGGCTGCCGGCCTACCGCAGGGCCCGGCTCGGGCTCGCCCGCACCTTTCAACTCACCGACCTGCTCACCGAGTTGAGCGTGCGAGAGAACGTCGAGCTGACCCTCGCGGCACAAGGCGGCGCACACCGCGTCTTCTGGCGGCCGCTCGGGTCGGTCGGGAATCTGGCGGCGCGGGCGGCGGCGGTCCTGGAACAGTGGGACCTCGCCGCCTCCGCCGACCGTCCGGTGCGCGAACTGGCCTACGGCCAACAGCGCGTGCTGGAGATCGCCCTCGTGATGTCCCGCGAGCCGAAGGTGCTGCTGCTGGACGAGCCGACGGCGGGCCTGTCACCCGCCGACGCGCACCGGCTGACCGCGCTCGTCGCGGCGCTGCCCCGCACCATCACGGTGGTCATGATCGAACACGACATGGAGGTGGCGTTCACGCTGTCCGACCGGGTCAGCGTGCTCCAGCAGGGCCGGGTCATCGCCGCGGGCACCCCCGATCAGGTCGCCACCGACAACCGCGTGCTCGAGGCGTACCTGGGGGAGGCGCCCGATGCTTGAACTACGCGACGTCCACACCTACTACGGCGCGAGCCACGTCCTGCAGGGCGTCTCGCTCGACGTCGCCGAGGGCGAGGTCCTCGGTGTGCTGGGCCGCAACGGCATGGGCAAGACCACGCTCGTGCACACCGTCGCCGGGCTCCTGCGCCCGCGCCGCGGCTCGGTGCGGTTCGGCGGCCGCGAGATCGGCGGCTGGTCGGCGGAGCGCGTCTCGCGCTCGGGGATGGCGCTGGTGCCGCAGGGCCACCGGGTCTTCCCGTCACTGACCGTCAAGGAGAACCTCAAGGTCGCGGTGCGGCGCGGCGGGCCCGACGGCTGGACGACCGACGACGTCGTGGACCGGTTCCCGGTGCTCGGCGAGCGCTGGGGGCTGTCCGCCGGGCTGCTGTCGGGTGGCCAGCAGCAGATGCTCGCGCTCGGCCGCGCGCTGGTGGGCAACGGTCGGCTCGTCCTGCTGGACGAGCCGACCGAGGGCCTGGACCCGCAGACGGTCGCCCGGGTCGGCGACGTGGTCGACGAGTTGCGCCGCCGCGGCACGTCGGCGGTGCTCGTCGAGCAGAAGGTCGACTTCGCGCTGCGGCGGGTCGACCGGGCGGTGGTGCTCGGCCGCGGCCGCGTCGTGCACAGCACCGACAAACCCCGGGAACTGCGCACCGACACAGCCGCGTTGCGCGAGCTGTTGGCGGTGGGCGGAACGGCCGGGACATGACATGACGCGGGCAAGGAAAGGTCATTGATGTCCGTCTCTCGCAGAGGCTTCATCGCCTCGACAACAACCGTCGTCTCGGCAACCGCCGTCTCGGCCCTGGCACTGGCACTGGTGCCGACGCCGGCGTTCGCCGCCTCCCGCACGGGCGCCCCGGGGTCGATCCCCCGGTCGGTTCCCGGCGCACTGCCCGGGCGACCCGCCCGGGTGGTCGGCGAGCGGCGCCCGGACGAGCGCACTCTCGACCTGACCGTGGACTCCCCGGCGCTCGGCCGCACCGCCGGGGTGCGCCTGCTGCTGCCGCCGGGGTGGTCCCCGGCGGCACGCCGCACGTGGCCGGTCCTGTACCTGCTGCACGGCGCGTTCGGGAACCACACGAGTTGGACGAAGTACGGCGTCCGGGACATCGTCGGGGACACCGACGTCCTGGTCGTCATGCCCGAGGGCGGCGCCACCGGCTACTACTCGAACTGGTGGAACCACGGCGCCTGGGGCACGCCCGCGTGGGAGACCTTCCACCTGAGTGAGCTGCGGGCACTGCTCGAACGCGACTATCGGGCGGGCCGTTCGCGCGCGGCCGCCGGACTGTCGATGGGCGGACAGGGCGCGTTCGCGTACGCGGCACGCAACCCGGGGATGTTCCGGGCCGCGGCGTCGTTCAGCGGTGTGCTGCACACCGCGATGGTCGAGGGCGACCTGTCCGGCCCCGACGTGATCACCGAGTTCGTCGGCTTCACGGGCGCCGATCCGACGGCACTGTGGGGCGACCCGGTGGCGCAGCGCCACCTGTGGGCCGCGTTCAACCCGTACGACCTGGCCCGGCTGCTGCGCGGCGTACGCCTGTTCGCGTCGTGGGGCACCGGGCAGCCGGGGCCGCTCGACCCGGCGGGGGCGGCGGTCGACGACATCGAGCGGCTGTGCGGCACCATGTCGCGGATGTTCGCGGACCGGGCCCGGCGGCTGCGTCTGGACCTGACGGAGTCCACCGGGGCCGGGACGCACACGTCCGCGTACTTCCGGCGCGGCCTGGTCGAGGCGTTCCCGATGCTCATGTCCGCGGTCGGCGCCCGCCGCCGCTGATCCGGACAGATCCCGAAGCGCCGGCCGGTGCCCCCGGGCCCCGGCCGGCCGCCGCGTCGCAGAACCGCGTCGCAGAGCCGCGACCGGATCCTCGGCCGCGGCATCCTGATCAGCCGGGTCAGGGAGTCGGTGGCATCAGCAGGGGGCGACCCGCGGTTGCGCCCCCGTCGACGTTGACCGACGCGCCCGTCATGTACGAGAACTCCGCCGCGGCCAGGGACAGTACGGCGGCGGCGATCTCGGCGGGTTCGGCGAGGCGGTGCAGGCCGTCGACATTGTGTCGGCCCAGCCACGCCTTCGCCTGCGCCCACGTGGCGTCGTCCATGCCCGGCGGGCGGACGAAGGCCGTGTCGGTGGTGCCCGGCATGATCGCGTTGACCCGGATGCCCCGGGCGCCGTAGTCCAATGCCGCGGCCTGCACCAGGCCCTGCAGGGCACGCTTGCTCGCCGAGTAGGCGGCACCGGCGGGGCGGGCCACGTCCACCGCCGAGGAGGACGTGACGATCACGACCCCACCCCCGCGCGCGATCAGGTGCGGGATCTCGTACTTCATCGCCAGGAACACTCCGCGCGCGTTCGTCGCCAATACGTCGTCGAAGGTCTCGACCGCGAGTTCGTGCAGGGGCGCTGTGCGCCCGATCCCCGCATTGTTGAAGGCGATGTCCAATCCCCCGTATCGGTGGGCCACTTGGTCGACGAAGGCGCGCACATCCTCCGCCACGCGCACGTCCGCCCGCTGGTAGAACGCCTCCCCGCCCGCCCGGCGGATCTCCCGCTCGACCTGGGCGCCCTGTTCCACGCGGCGTCCGCAGAAGCCGACCCGCGCTCCCTCGGCGGCGAAGGCCAGGGCGGCGGCCCGGCCGATGCCCGAGGTGGCGCCGGTGATCGCGACCACCTTGCCGGCGAAGCGTCCGCGCCGTGCCGCGCCCGGCCGGGCGTCGGTGCGCGCGGCGGCGGCCCGGGTCGCGGCGGCGGCCGGGCTCGCCGCGCTCGCGGCGGTGCCGGCGGCGGCCAGGCCGGCGACGGTGCCGCCGATCAGGAAGCGCCGGCTCGGCCGGGAGGAGGTTGCGGTGCCGTGGTCCGGTTGCGATGTCATGATCCAACCGTCGACCGGGCGACCGGCGCGAGCACCCCCCGGACGGCCGTGATTCCTCGGCCGATCGGCCGGTGGGACCGTCTTCCCCGGGAGTACGTCGGGCCGTCGGCCGCCACCTAATGTGGGGCTGTGCGCTCCTTCCCGACATCGCCTCTCGTCCGCGACCGATACCTGTGTGCCCATCTCGCGTTGGTGCTCGTCGGCATCGGCTGGCTGGCTCTCGGCCACTCCGGGTCGCAGCCCTCGGCGGTCGACTGGAGTCTGGGGCTGGCGGGTCTGGCGGCGAGTCCGGGCGGCCGGGTGAGGCCGCTCGCGGTGACGATCGCCCAATCGCTGCTCCTGGTCACCGCCGAGGTCTTCGGGGACGCGCCCCCGATCACCGCGAAGGTGCTCGTCGCGGTCGCCCTGTTCGAGTTGGCCGCGTGTCGACGCCGCGACCGCGACGTCGTGGTGGGCACGCTCGTGGTGGCCCTCGTCTACGCGGCGATCCTCCTGGAGCGGTCGAGCGTCGACGTCGCGGGCTCGCTGTACCGGATGGCGGTGATCGTCGGAGCGCCGCTGATGCTCGGCGTGTACGTGCACTCGACCCGTCGGCTGTTGCACGAGACCCGGGAGCACGCGGCCGAGGCGGAGCGCCGCCGCGAACTCGCGGATCAGGCCATCCGCACCGCCGAGCGGACCGCGATCTCGCGAGAGATCCACGACCTCGTGGCGCACCACGTGGCCTCGATCGTGCTGCGCGTGGGCGTCGCCCGGCACGTGATCCCGGCCCGCGACGCCGCCGTGCGCGAAGTACTGGACGACGTCCACGAAACGGCGACCGAGGCGATGGACGATCTCCGCCAACTGGTACGGCTCCTGCGCGACTCCGGCCCGGGCGCCGCCACCGAGAACCGGTCGATGGCACCCGAGGATCTGCTCCCGGCCCTGCACGAGGCCATCGAGCGCGGCCGACCGGTGGGCGCCCGGATGCGGGTGGAGATGGACCCGAGCGTGCGCGAGGTGGACCCGCTGCGGGCGCTGGCCCTGCTGCGCGTCGTCCAGGAGGGGTTGGCCAACGTCGCCCGGCACGGCGGGGCGGATCCGACGGTCCGGGTCGTCGTCGGGCCCGACCTCTCGGGCGCCACCCGGGTCGAGATCGCGAACCACGGCGGAAAGGCGCCGGCCGGAGCCCGGGACGACGGCGCCCGACCGGAGCAGGGACTGGGTCTCGTCGGGCTGCGCGAGCGGATGACCCTGCTCGGCGGTACGTTGCGCGCCGGCCCCGAAGCCGGGCCCGACCCGACGGCCGAGGAGGGCTGGTTGCTCGTGGCCACGCTGCCGGCCGGTCCCGCCGGCCGCTCTCCGGCCGCCTCGGTCGAAGCGGGGGCGGCCCGATGATCCGGCTCCTCATCGTCGACGATCAACGGCTCGTCCGCGCGGGCCTGCGCATGCTGTGCGCGCCGGCCGACGACCTCGAGGTGGTCGCGGAGGCCGGCAACGGCCAGGAGGCCACCCGGCTCGCCGCGCGCCTGCGTCCCGACGTCGTCCTGATGGACCTGCACATGCCCGGGATGGACGGCACCGAGGCCACCCGCCGCATCCTGGCCGAGCGGCCGACGACCAAGGTGGTGGTGCTCACCACGTTCGACGACGACGATCACCTCTACCCCGCGCTGACCGCCGGCGCCTGTGGCTTCCTGGCCAAGGACGTCGCCCCGGACGAACTGCTGGACGCGATCCGCCGCGCGGCCGCCGGGAATTCGCCCTTCAGCCCCGCGACGCTGCGCCGCGTGGTCGCCCGGGCCGTCGCGGCCGAGACCACGCCGGACCCGACGGCCCCGACCGAGGGGGCGCGGCTGACCAGGCGCGAGATGGAAGTACTCACCCTGGTGGGCCACGGTCTCTCCAACCCCGAGATCGCCGACCGCCTCCACGTGGGCGTGACGACGGTCAAGTCGCACTTGGCCACCATGATGGGCAAGACCGGCACGAACAACCGCGTACGCCTGGCCGTCCTGGCCGCACGCATGGGCCTGCTCACAAAGTGACGCCCCCGCCGACCGGGACGTGGCGCCCGGCGTCCCCCGGCGGTACCCGGTTCGCTGCCCGCGGCCGAGGGGGTACGACAGCGCGGCGAGGTACCGATTCACGCGAAACACCTCGTCGACACGGCCCTGCGCCAGACCGTCGTGCTGCGCTGTGCGTCCACGCTTCCACCCACGCGCCTCGCTCGCACCGGGTTCGGCGGCTCGCGACGCGAAGCGGTTCGCGGCGGGTCGAAGGCCCGTCGTCGAGATCGCTCCGGCCCGCCCCGGCCGGATCCCCTGGACCTGGCTTCGCCACGTCCGGACAAGGAAGACAGATGACCGGCACCATCCGACGCCGCGGCCCCGACATCACCGGCACGTTGTTGGCCGCGCTCCTTCTCATCGGCAATCTGGTCGCGGTGCTCCTGCTCCCGCCCCTGGCCGCCGAACTCGTGGCCACCCTCACCGGCCGACAACCGGCCGGAGCCGAACTGCTCCGCGCCTATGGCGACTTCGATGTCTCGCGCCTCCCATCGCCGGGCGTGATCGCGCTCGCGGTCGGCCTCCTGCTGCTGCTCTCCGCGATCGACGTGCCCTTGCTCGCCTACCTCCGCGACCGCGAGCGACGCCGGCACGTGGACTCCACCGCTCGGCTGTTGACACGTCGTGCCGACGTCCGGCGGGTCTCCACCGTAAGCGTGCGCGCCTCGGCGGCGCGGATCGCGTACCCCGTGTCGACGCCCGGGGTGTACGTCGGCCGCAGCGTGCGCGACGGGCGCGACGTGTGGGGCTCGTGGGAGGAGGTCCAGGTGGACATCTGCGGCCCGCGCACCGGCAAGACCACCTGCCGGGTCATCCCCAACATCGTCTCCGCCCCGGGAGCGCTGGTGGTCACCTCGTGCAAGCGGGACGTGGTCGACGCCACCCGCGAGGTGCGTCGACGAAACGGTCGGGTGTGGGTCTTCGATCCACACGACGTCGCACACGAACCTCCCACCTGGTTCTGGGATCCACTGGGCATGGTGGCCGGCAACCTGAAGGACGCGGTGGGCGTCGCGGGTCTGATCGCGTTCACCCAGCGCGACCTACAGATGCGCTCGGACGGGTACTTCCAGCCGGCGGCACAGAACCTGCTGGCGATGTTCCTGCTCGCCGCCAGCTTGGACAAGCAACCGATCACGGTGGTGCGACGTTGGTTGCTGCGCCCCGACGACGACGAGCCGGAGACCATCCTGCGCGGCGCGAGCAGCTTCCTGGCCGCCGAGGCGTGTGCGACGAGCCGCGGTCTCCCCGCGGACCAGCGGGCGGGCGTCTACGGAGCGGCCGTGCAACTCGTGTCCTGGCTGGCGGCTCCCGAGGTGCTGCCTTGGATCACTCCGGGCGAGGGGCGTGAGGAGTTCGATTTCGTGGAGTTCGCCGTCGGCACCGACACGCTCTACATTCTTTCCGGCGTGGACGACGCCCGTTCGAATCCCGCCGCCACGCTGCTGACCGGGGCCATGCTGGTCGCCGCCGAATATCGTGCGGCGGCGTGCTCGGGCGGCCGACTGCCCGTCCCCTTCCTGGTGGTGATGGACGAGGCCGCCAACACCGCGCCGCTGCCGATCCTGCCCGATCGGCTCTCCCACTACGGGTCCCGGGGCGTGGTGGTGATGATGATGCTCCAGTCCTGGGCACAGGGCGTCCACGTGTGGGGCGAGGCCGGCATGGCGAAGATCTGGAACTCGTGCTCGGTGCGGGTCTACGGGGCGGGCGGCTCGGAGAGCGCGATGCTCCGGGCCCAATCGGTGTTCTCGGGCCGATTCGAGGCGCGTACCACCGCCGTCACGCACGCCTCCTCGGCCGGGTGGGGCTCGACGGTGACCAGGGCCACCCGGCCCGAGGTCGTGCTCGACGTGGCGGACCTGGCCGCGCTGCCGCGTGATCGCATGCTGGTGCAGATCAGCGGCGGTAGACCGCTGCTGGTGCGCTCCATACCGTGGTGGGAGGGTCCGCACGCCGACGCGATCCGAGCCTCGATCGCCCTGCACGGCCCGTGACGGCGCCGCGGCGCGAACACCGGTCCGCTAGCCGCCGGCGCCCGGCGTCGGTGCGCGATGGACGCCCATCCAGGCGGTCGCGAAGTCCACATACGGCCGGACCGGTACCAGGAAGGCGTGCGCCGCGCCCACCCGACCGCGAGTGATCGCCTCGGGATGCCGCTCCTCGAAGTCCCGTCCCAGCTCCGGAAAGTCGTGGTCGCTCAGTGCCACGTCGGGAAAGGAGAACCACGCGCTCCCGCCCGAGGCGGCGATCTTGCAGGTGTAGCGGCGCTGCGACCGGTGGGGGTGTCGGTATTCCGCCAGGTGGGCCACGGAAACGACGCCCCACCCGACGCCGATCGCGAGCACCCCGGCCCGCGTGTCGTACAACCGGCCCATCGGTGAATCCGGGCCGAAATGCGTTCTCCCGTGGCCTCGGGTGACCTCTTCGGCCCGGCCGCCCAAGGCCACGACCGAGGCCAGCGGATGTTCGCTGCGCAGCGCCCCGCGGTCGGCACGAATGGACTCGGCGAACGCGCCCACCGCCGTCGACACCGACGCGTGCGGGTCCAACGGCCGGTGCAGATGGTCGGCCAACTCCTCGACCGTCCGGCCGGCGGTCGCGTCGGCGAACGCCTGGGAGGTGATCGAGTTCTCCGGCGTGTACGCGGGCACCACCAGGGTTCCGTCGACTCCGAGCACGGCCCGGAACGCCGAGCGGAGATCCCGCGACTCGGCCCCGGGTCGGCCTCGACCGCGCACGGCGCGCAAGGAACTGTGCACCATCACCGTGTCGCCCGGTCGCAGGCCCAACTCGGTCAGGTCTCGGGCGAGTTCGACGACCCGGGCCGTCTCGGCACGGTGCGGTGTCGAGTCGGTGTACCAGGACCCGTCGGAGGTCGATGTGGCGAACACTGCTGCCTCTCCGGGGAATCGGCTCGGCGTGGCGCGCCGTTCGTGGCGCGTGGCGGGTCGGCTCCGCCGAACCGCGCGAATTGGCTGATCAGGTGCGGTCCTCGGCCTCGCCTCAGGCACGTGTCGCGCCTGAGAATCGGAGCGAATGTGGCCGCGGGGTCCCCCATCCCGCGCCACGCGTGCACGCGAACCGGCGGAGGAGAGCAAGGTGGCCCATTCCGATGCCGCGTACCTCGACGCGAGAACCGAGGCGGTCGTACCCGCTTCCGCGAAGGGGCACGAGCTCTACCGGGGCGGTGACCAGTCGCTGCTGCACCCTTTGCTCGACGCCCACTTCACCCGCCACGCGATGGAGGTGGTGGGCCGCAGGCCGCTGGACGCTCGCTTTCGCGTACTGCACCAGGGAGCGGTGAAGGCGTACGACCTCAGCTACGGCACCGACGTGGTGATCAGTCCCGCCGAGCCACCCGATGTCTACATCATTCGCCTCGAACACCGCGGGCGGGCCTCCCTCAACATCGAAGGCGGCATGCAGCCGTTCTCCCCGAGCGTGGTCAACCCCGGACAGGTCGTGGTCGCCCGCTGGGACGCCGACACCGCCACCCGAATGCTCTGCATCCCCCGGCAGGTGGTGGCTCGAGCGGTGCGCGACCAGATCGGCGAGGCCACCGACGAATCGCTCGGTTTCCAGGCCACGTTCGACCCTCGCGTCCCCGAGGCACGCACCTGGCTGCGGGTCGCCCGACAGTTCGCCGAGGAGGCCGGCAACGGGTTGTTCGCCGAATCCCCCTTGGCCGTCGCACACTTCGAACTGGCACTCGTGCACGGCCTGTTGGCCACCCAACCGCATCGCCTCTCCGAACCGATCCGGCGCTCGGCCCCGGTCCGGGGCACCGGCCCGCTACAACGCGCCCTCGCGTACTGCGAGGCACACGCCGGGATGCCGATCTCGGTCGCGGATATCGCCGCTGCCGCCCGGGTGAGTGTGCGCACCCTTCAGGAACAGTTCCGCGTCCACCTGGAAACCACCCCGATGGGTCACCTGCGCCGAATCCGCCTGGCCGGCGCGCACGCCGACCTCGTGGCCGTGGCCCAGGGCCGGGCAAGCGGCACCGTCACCGGGGTCGCCGCCGCGTGGGGTTTCCCGGAGCGCCGACACTTCGCCGCCCACTACCGGGCCACCTATCACCGGCCTCCCTCACAGACCATCGGCGGGCGCGTGACGGATCCGCACCGTCCCGCGCCACCCCGATGAGTCACGGCGTGTCCTCACCCACCCGGCGGCGCGCTCGCCAGGTCCTTGGCGATCCTGGTCCGCACATGCGCGATCACCCGCTTCATGTCCGGGCAGAACACCGTGGGATTGAGGAACCCGCTGCCCGCGCGATAGCGGTGGATGAAGAATCCACCACCGCAGACATTGCGGATCGCGCATGAGCGACACGTCGGCGACAGGCCCTCGATCCCGATCTGGCGAGCAACCACCGCCGGGTGTCGCAGCGCCGCGTCCAGCGGGTCGGTGAGCACCGACAATCCCGTGGCCGCCGCGCCGTCGAACGCCGACTTGATCGTGTCCACCTGCTCGATCCCACCGTCGGTGTCGATCGTGACGGTGGTCGCGGGTCCGATCCCCACCTGCTCGGACCGGGTGTGGCCGCCGAGCACCAGACTCAGCAGATCCTCGAACAGCTTGACCCGGGTCTCCTGGCGCGGTGCGTCGTACCAGCGATCGAAGGCCCGCACGATCCAGTCGCCGTAGGGTGTGCGGCTCGACCCCTCCTCACGAAGTGGCGGCGGGGACGTCCAGTTCCCGTGCGGCAGCACGAAGTCGAGCATCGGCGGCTCGTGCGTCAACAGCGACTCGTACACCTCGACCGGATCGTTCGCCACGTCGATGACGCACAGCAGCCCGCCGAACAATCCCGGTCGCGACGGATCCCGCAGCCTGGCGACCGCCTCGGTCACCGCCGCATGGCTCCCCCGCCCGTCGGCGAAGCGCCGATGGCGGTCGTTGGCGAGTTCGCCGCCGTCGACACTCACGCCGACCCGGAAATCGAGTGCGTGCAGGGTGTCGAGCATGCGGTCGTTCAGGAGCAGACCGTTGGTCTGCACGCCGAAGGAGACGTGCGTGCTCGCCGGCACCTCGCGGCGCACGGCCTCGGCCATCCGCGTGATCAGGGCCGGCCCCGCGAGCAGCGGCTCGCCGCCGTGCACGATCAACTGCACGCGCTCCTGCCCGTGGGCGCGCACGTGCTCGCCGATACGGGCGGCGGTGCGGTCCACGACCTCCGTCGACATCGTCTTGGCGCTCGATCGCCAGGATTCGTCGCCCATCTCGTACAGGTAGCAGTAGTCGCACGCGAGGTTGCAGCGACTGTGCATTTTCACCACGAAGTGGGTGAACGGCACCGGCTGCCACATCGTGCCCAGGCTGTCGGGATCGAGCAGGTCGGCCGGCCATTCCGCCGGTCTGCGTACGGGGGCTTCGAGGTTGACCACAGTGTCTGCTCCGGGTGGTTCCGAGGATTGCACCGGCGCGATCCGTGCGGGTGGGGGTGTTCCCGGCCGGGTCCGGCGGACCTCGGGGGTGTCCGAGGTCCGCCGGGGCATCAGCCGTTGCGTCGACCGCCCGGCGTCACGTGCCGGGCGGTCGAGGGCGACTGCTACTCGCCGCCGACGAAGCTGTTGTAGCCGATGCGCGGACCGCTCGCCTCGGACTCGGCGGCGACCCGACGCAGCGCCATGGCCAGCGGGGATTCGCCGGTGCGGTCGAACGCGGCGGGGGTGGCCGGGGAATCGGTGATGATGGGCGTCGAGTTCACGGGGTTCACGAATGGCTCCTGTGTTCGATCCGGTGGGGCGACCCCAGGTTAGGAAAACGAATCTCCGCCGGCTCCGATCGCGAAAGGAACTCGCGCGATCGGACCCGACCACCGCGCTCCCACACCCCCCACCCGCCCCCGGAGGCCGGGACCCCGATCCGGGCGGCCCTTGGGTAGGCTCCGTTGTCGCGTGTCGAAGGCCGTTCGCGCGACCCCGCCGATCGGTCCGCGGCCGAGGGAGATGAGGACACCATGACGCGAGCAGTGGTGACGGACTCGTTCGCCTTCTCGAACGGCGATTCCGCGGTCTTCATGACCGTCGAGCACGGACGGTTCACCCGGGGACAACGGGTCAGAGTGAGTCGCGACGCGAGTCTCCTGGGCGAGGCGGTGATCCAACTCGGTTTCGCCGCGGCGGACGCGGGAGCGGACGCGGAAGGCGGCCCGTCGCCGCACGCCATGATCAAGGGCATTGCCTGTCTTCGCGGCGACGTGATCGAGGCATGCGAAGGGTGAGGCGCCCCGCAGGTGACGGCACACTCGTCGCGGCCCTCGCGGCTACGCGACGGCGAACCGGGTCGGTGGCGCGGTAGCCGGTCCTCGGGCGCGCGCCCGAGTGCTCCGCGCGGACGCTCGGGGGCGTGCGCGCCGCTCCCCGGCCGGAACGGGGCTTCACCCGGACGGCGCAGACCACACGAGCGCGCGGCACCGTACGAGGCGAGGCCCACGCGTCCAACCCGTGCCGACCTCTCGACGTCGCTCGTCGTCGCTCGCCGCTCGTCGTCACTCGTCGCTCTTCGTCGCTCTTCGTGTCGCGTCGCGCCCGGAACGTCATCCGACTTGCGAGTGTCCGACCCGGCCGAAGACGGACCACGAACAGCGCGAGGCTCGGCGCGGCGCCGCGTCACCGGCGCTGCGGGCTCCATTCGAAGAGCAGGATGGTCACGTCGTCCCGCAATTGGTTGCGCTGGTAGTCGAGGATGGCGTGGATGAGCAGGCGCAGCACCTCCGCCGGGCGCTGTCCGGCGGAGGAGGAGCGGATGATGAAGTCGGTGAACCGGTCGAGGCCGAATTCCGCGCCGTCCGCGTCCCGAGCCTCCACGACACCGTCGGTGTAGAGCAGGACGCAATCGCCCGGTTCCAGGGTCGCCTCGTGGACCTGCCAGGCCGCCGGGGCGAGCGGGCCGGCCAGGCCTATCGGAGGCTGTGGGGGGCTGTCCAGCGCCCGGTCGAGCACCCGCTCGGCACGGATCAGCAGCGGCGGGGGGTGACCGCAGTTGACCCAGCGCAGCACCCCGGTCTCGGCGTCGAGCCGACACAACACACCGGTGCAGAAATGGTCGGGCAGCCACTGGGCGAGCGCCTGGTCGACGGAGCCGACCACATCGGCCAGGTCGGCGCCGCCCCGGCGGGCGTTGCGCGCCGCGGCCATGGCGACCGACGTGGTCAGGCCGGCGGTCAGATCGTGACCCATGGCGTCGAGGATCATGGTGTGCAGGATGTTCTTGACCACCGAGTGGTCGAAGGCGTCGCCCGCGACGTCGTACGCCGGTTCCAGGACCGCGGTCGATACGCACCGGGCGCTGCCGATGGTGCGGGGTGGCAGGAAGGCTCGCAGCATCTCGGCGGGCAACCGCATGGTTGCGGTGCGGGTACGGGCGGCGAGCCAGTCGCTGTAGGCGCGCTTGGACGTGATCAGCATGGCGAACAGATGGGCCAGCATCCGACTGCGGCGCATCAGCACCCCGTCGAGCGAGGCGGTCCGCACCGCCAGCACGCCCAGCCGCTCCGCGCCGTCGACCAGAGGCACCCACAGGATCAGGCCGTCGTCGTCCTCGGCCACCCGCGGGGAAACCGCGCGGTAGGCCCAACCGGCCGTCGAGCCGTCCACCGGCAGCGGCTCCAGGGCCTCGTCGAGGGGGATGAGCAGTTGCTGTTGCAGGTCGACAAGGTAGATCAGCGCGGTATTCAGGCCGAGGGCGCGGGCGCATCGGATCGCCAAGGCGGGCAGTTCTACCGGCAGGGCCGTCTGCGCCTCGAGGATCAGCTCTTCCAGCCGATGCTCGTCGACGGCGGTGTCGGGGCCGGAGAACGCGTGCGGTGTGTCCGACACGGGGATCACCCCTTCCGTGCCCAGTTTCACACCGATCCCGTCCTCCCTCACCTCAGCCCCTATCAGCCGTCGATTTCCGGGCGGGAGGTCGACGCACCCGACATCGCCTCCGGCACGATCCTCGACCCCGAGAGCTCCATCGTCGAGATCGTCCCGGCCGTCGAACGCGCGATTCGCCCGTCCGTCCACGTCCTCCTCGCGAAGGAACGATTCCCTGACGGCGTGAAGGAGTCGGCCCACACCGGCGGCCCGGCCGCTGCGCGCCGAGCACGCCGAACGGCCCGGCCGTCCGCTCACGTGCGGATGACCGGGCCGTTCGGGAGTTCACCTCGGACGCATCATCAATCCTTGTGTTCGTGCACCGTGTTGGTCTCCTGGATCTTCTTCCAGGACTTCGGTTCCGGCAGCACATCCGCCGTGGCGCTCGGCGCCGGACGCGACTTCGCCGCACTCGGCGCCGCTACTCCGGCCGATCCCGCCGCCGGCTTCGCCGCAGTGAACAGCCAGGTGTTCAACAGCTCGCCCAGCGGCTTGCCGGAGATCCGCTCCGCGAACGCCTGGAACTCCTGGATGGTGGCGTTGCCGTACTTGCGCTCGGTCGGCCACCCCTTCAGGATCCGGAAGAACTTCTCGTCCCCGACGGCGTTGCGCAGCGCCTGCACCGCCACCGCGCCCCGGTCGTAGACCGCGATGTCGAACTGGTGGTCCGCGCCCGGGTCGCCGGGCTTGACGGTCCAGAACGCGTGGTCGGCCGGGTAGAGATTGTAGACGTAATCGGCCAACTCCTGGGCCGTGCCCTCGTTCTCGTGCTCGGACCACAGCCACTGCGAATACCGGGCGAAGCCCTCGTTGAGCCAGATGTCGCTCCAGCGCTGCACGGACACGCTGTCCCCGTACCACTGGTGGGCCAACTCGTGCACCACGACGGAGGTGTTGGAGCCCCGGGCGAACTGCGCGGGGCTGTAGAAGATCTGGCCCTGGGTCTCCAGCGCGTACCCGGTGGGCACGTTGGGCACATAGCCGCCGACCGTACCGAACGGGTACGCGCCGAAGTAGCCACTCAGCCAGTCGACCAACTCGCCGGTCCGCTCGACACTGGCCCGCGCCGCACCGGCGTTGTCGCCGAGGTCGTTGCTGTACGCGGTGATCACGGGCAGCCCGCCCGGGGTGGTGTCGGTGCGGATGTCGAACCTGCCGATCGCCAGCGTGGCCAGGTAGGTGGCCTGCGGCTTGGTCTGCCGGTAGTTGTAGCGGGTCCAGCCGGCCCGCGAGCTGCGGGTCGAGGTGCCGTTGCTGACCACCTGGGTGCCGTCGGGCACCAGCACGGAGACGTCGAAGGTGGCCTTGTCGGTCGGGTGGTCGTTGCTCGGGTACCACCAGGCCGAGCCCTCCGGCTCGTTGGCGGCGACGCCGCCGTCGGGAGTGCGCAGCCAGGCCGATTGGCCTGCGCGTTCGACCTCACCGGGCTTGTCGGCGTAGCGGACGACGACGGTGATCGGGCTGCCCTTGGCGATCACCCGGGCCGGAGTGATCTCCAGCTCATGCTCACCGGTGGCGGCGAACCTGGCGGTGCGGCCGTTGACCAGCACCTCCTTCACCTCGAGCACGAAGTCGAGGTTGAAGCGGGTGAGGTCCTGGCCGGCGGTGGCCAGGATGGTGGTGGTGCCCTCTAACTCGTCGGTGGCGGGCTGGTACTTGAGCCGGATGTCGTAGTGCGAGACGTCATAGCCGCCGTTGCCGGCGTACGGGTAATAGGGGTCGCCGATGCCTGCCGCTCCCGGGCCGACGTTGGCGGCGGAGGCGGGGACGGACAGGAGCAGGGCGAACGCGCCGGCAGCGGCAGAGACGATCAGCCTCTTGCGCACAGTGGTCCTCCACAGGGTCACTGGGAAAACGGGTCGGATCGATCCTTGTCCCAACGGATCCCGCCCTGCGCCCGAACGAACAAAGGTTCATGAGACGAAAGCGAGCCGAAATGACGGCGCCGCACCCCCGTGACGCACCTCCGCGCGATCACCCCTCAGGCCCCCTTCGACGTCACACGCCGCCGGCCGCCCGCGTCTCGGGAGACTTCCACCCGGACGACCTCGACTGACTTCGACAGACTTCGACTGACGCGGGCGTTCGAACTCGCGCCCGTCGACGCGGCGATCACGATGTCAGGCGCGTCGGGCGGTGTGCCTGTGCGTGACGAAGGTGTCGGTCACGTACGGGATGTCCATCGGGTCGGGGCGTGCGGCCAGGTGTTCGCGCAGTCGTGCGAAGAAGGCCTCGTGCTCGGCCTCGGGCATCGCGTTGACGTAGCTGAGTGTCGCGATGCGGTCGGCGAGTTGCGCGTGGGTGAGCGTCTCGGTCCAGTGGAAGCCGCGGCGCACCGCGGGGACGTAATGGCCCGAGGCGTCGAGGTCGGTGCGGAAGTCGCGGCCGACCTCGTAGGGCTGGAACTCCTTCCACTCGGTGACCGCGCTCAGCGCGAGCGCCTCCGCGTCCGACTCGTCGCGCTCGTTCCACACCAGCGCCAGGCCGCCGCCCGGGCGCAGCACGCGGGCGATCTCGCGCAGTGCGGCGGGGCCGTCGAACCAGTGGAACGCCTGCGCGACCACGACCGTGTCGAACGACTCGTCGGGGAAAGGGATTTCCTCGGCGGTGCCGCTGTGCAGCGGGACCTCGGGGAGTGCCGCGGCGAAGGCGGCCCGCATCGCCTCGGACGGCTCGACCGCGGTGACGCCGGCGCCCAGCGCGACCAGTTCGGCGGTCATCCGGCCGGTCCCGGCGGCGAGGTCGAGCACCTCGCGGCCGGGACCGAGGCCGACCGCGTCACGGAGATAGGGGACCACCTCGGGACGGTACGCGGGCCGGGCCCGGTGGTAGCGATCGGCGCCGGACCCGAACCCCCGGCGAGCAAGCTCACGCATGTCCATGCCACCGCATGCTGCCCGCAACGGCCGCCGTTTACCAGGGGAATACGGCGCACCCGGCGCGCGAACAACGACCTCGCACGGGCGTCGGCCCGCGCCTGGGCCGCGAGCGCGCCCGGGGCACGGGGCGGGGACGCAGGGACGCAGGGACGCAGGGACGCAGGGGCAACGACGATGCCCCGGGCTGCGCTTCGACCCCGAGGTGGGCGCGGGGTGGTTCAAGGGCGCGGGTCGGAGCGGGACTTGGCGATGGGGAGGGCGTTCGAGGGGTCGTCCAGCCACGGGGTCTGTCCGTGGGGAGTGGCGGTGAGACCGAAGCGGGTGCGTTCGGGGCGGCCGTGGTCGTTCCACCACGTGAGCGCGGCCTCGACCTCGGCGAGGATCGGGCGGGGGCCGTGTGCCGCCGTCGCGGACACGTCCGCGCCCGGGGTGTGGTCGACGCAGGCCCACGAGCGGGTGTCCGCATCGACCAGCCACAAGGTGAACTCGCCGTCGTGCGGCGCCGTGCCCGGGGGACGGCCGACCGAGCGGCGCGCCCCGGGGACGAACACGCCGGTGCAGAAGGCGGCGTCGCGGTCGTCGATCAGAAGCCGGGGGTCGAGGGTGGTGGTACCGGGTGTGCCGGGGTCCTCTTCGCGGACGGTGTCCATGACGGCGCCGCGCACGCCCTGACCGCGCTCCCACATGAACGCGGCGTCGCCCACCACCGGTCCCGACGCGCGCGGGCCGCCGTCGGCGTCGGTATCGGTGTCCTTGTCGACGTCCAGTACGAGCAGCACGCCGTTGTACAGGGCACTCCCCCACGGGGTGACGATCCGACCCCCGGGGCGTGTCTGGGTGATCCACGCGTGCGGGATCGTGTGGACGGAGAAGGTCGACAACAGCCGGTCGTACGGGGCGTGTTCGGTGCTGCCGCAGGTACCGTCGCCGACCGCCAGGTGGGGGTGGTGTCCCGCGCGGTGCAGTGCGGCGCGGGCGTCGGCGGCGACGGCGGGGTCGAGTTCGATCGACACGACCGCGTCGTCGCCGAGTCGGGTGGCGAGCAGCGCGGCGCTGATGCCGACCCCGGTACCGATCTCCAGGACCCGCTGTCCCTCGCGTACGTCGAGGTGGGCGAGCATGGAGGCGACCATGCGCGGCATGCTCGCGCTGCTGGTCGGGCGCAGCGAGAACTCCGGCGCGCGGGTGCCGTCCTCGACCTGGGTGATCAACGCGGTGTCGGTGTGGACGAGGGTGCGCCAGCGTGCGGGGTCGGAGTTGCGATCCAGGCGGTGGTAGCCGTCGGGTGCCGGGACCCAGACCCGGTCGGGTACGAACGCCTCACGGTCCACCCGGTTCCACGCATCGACCCAGTCCGGCGTGAGCCAATCACCCGCGGCCAACTCGGCCGCCAGAGCGTCGGCACCGGGCACGATCACGGCGCCGGTCGAGGAGGCGGCGCCGGGGGCATCGACGCCGGGAGGTGTGCTCATTTCTCCGGTGGGGCGGGCGGGTTCGGCTCCGGCGGAGGGACCGGCCTCCCGGGCTGCTGACCGTCGCCCTCGATCGGATCGCCCCCACCACGATGACGTCCGGGCACCGTCGCCCCCTCGTGCAGAACCGATGACACCACCCACCGTAGCCGGACGCACACCGAACACGAAATCCCCAAAGCGGGTGAACTCCTCCCACCGGGGAAGGCGTCGCTCGGCCTCCCGGACAAGGTCGCGGTCGAGGTCGACCCCGGCCCGCACACGGTGGCCATTTCGCGCGGACGGCGTGACGATTACCGCAGATGACCATGAAACCCCAAACGGAAGCGGATCCCTCGCGCCTGCGCGCTCTATCCGTAACCGAGCCGGGGCCGCCCGCCCGGTGCCCACGTCATGTGCGTGGCGCAGAACCGAACCAACGGACCCCGCCGGCCCACCCGTTCGCGCCGAACCCGTGAACGCGAGCGCTGATGTCCCGTGCCGACGCGCCGACTTTGTCCCGGAGATTGGCCGTATGCCGCCTGTTCACGAGTGGAAGAGCGCGCATAGGCTGAGCGACCTTCGCGTTCTCGGGAGGTCTCGTGAACGGTCTCCGTGCGCTCCTCGTCTGCCTTGTGATCACGTGTGCCGCAGCGGTGTCGCCGGCTGCGGTGGCGTCGCCGGCCGCGGCCGTGGCGCCGAGTTGGTCGGCGCTGCCGATACCGGCCGCCGCCCCGCCGGTGACCGTGTCCGATCTCGCCGCCCGCGGGCCGGGCGAGGCGTGGGCGACCGGGTACGAGCAGACCGCCGATGGACCGCGGCCGATGTTGTACCGGTGGGACGGCACGGCGTGGAGCCGGGACACCACCTTCCCCGGCGCCGGTGAACCGGGTTGGCTCGGCAAGGTCCAGCTCGTCGGCGAGGAGGTGTGGATCCTCCGCAACCACGCGGGAGCGGGGGAGATCCTGCGCCGGTCGGCGGGAGGGCCCGGAGGGTCGGGAGGATGGAGTACCGTCCCGCTGCCGCAAACCCTGTGGACCTACCAGGACTTCACCGCGGTACCCGGTGCCGCGTGGGTGGTCGGCGAGGACGACACCGGGCTGAAGGTGTTGCACTACGACGGATCCGGCTGGACCGCACAATCCACCCCGGACGGTGTGTTGTTCCTGATGGGGATCACCGCGCGCACCGCCACCGACGCCTGGGCCTGGGCGGACACCGACACCGGGACCACCATCCTGCGCTGGAACGGCACGGTGTGGCGGGACGCGAAGGTGTCGCTGCCACCGAACAGCAACGTACACACGATCCTGCTCGAACCGTCCGGCCGGGTCACGATCGGCGGCAGCCGGTACACCGACGGCCTGGCCCGCACCTACCTGATGACCCGCAACGGGCGGGCCTGGCACACCACTTACCCTCCACTGGGCGACACCTACACCGGGGCCATGGTGCGCGGCCCGGACGGTGCGCTGTGGTTGCCGGTGCGCAGCGACCGCGCGTTCCAGTCGAAGTACGCGCGGGTGGGCGGCTCCCGCACCACCTTCTCCTACGGCCCGGTGCGCACGAACGCGATCGACGTCAAACCGCGTGCACTGGCAACCGCCGGGTTCTCGCTGCTGTCCTTGGGGACCGTCGAGATCTACGGCTCGAAACCGAACCTGATGAGCGAGCGGCTGGGAGGCTGACCATGGCACGCCGACTGCTCGTCGCGGCCCTCGCTGTCGCCATGACCTTGACGACCTCGGCCTCGGCCTCGGCGGAAGACCTGTCCTGGCAACACGTCCCGGTCCCGGCGCAGGTACGCCCGCAGGCCGGGCTGAACGAGGCCGTGGCGTTCGGACCGGACCACGCGTGGGCGGTGGGTACCGACGCCGTCGGACGCCAGGCGCCGGGCTTCCCGCTGGTGCTGCGCTGGAACGGAACCGCGTGGCAGCGCCGGAGCCTGCCCGGGGTCGGCCGGCAGGGAGAACTGCTGTCCATCGCCGCGACCTCGCCGACCGCCATCTGGGCGGTCGGCCGCGACGCGGCGGGCGGCGCCCGGCTGCTCCGCTCCGACGGCACCGCCTGGTTCGAGAGCCGACCGCCGCGAGGCGTCGCCTTGACCAGAGTCGTCGCCGGCGGCGGTGAGACCTGGCTGATCGGTTCGCGGGGCGGCGCGCAGGTCTTGCTGCGCTGGGACGGGCGCGGCTGGCGGGACGTACCGGTGCCGCCGGGCTTCGTGTACGGCCTGCACATCCTCGCGGCCGACGACGTCTGGGCCGCGGGCGCCGCCGACTCGGGTGCGGCGGTGTCGCATTGGAACGGGCAGGCCTGGCAGCAGACGATCGTGGACGGGTTCCCGCGGTCGGCCGTCGGCAGCGTACTGGCGGTCTCGCCGACGGAGGTGTGGGCGGGTGGCACCGCCGGGTTCGTCGGCGGCCCTCCGGGCAAGCCGATTCCGCCACTGCTGGTCCGTTGGGACGGGCAGGCCTGGAGCCGGGTGGCCGTGCCCACCGACTTCGGCTCGATCGACTCGCTGGCGCCCGGGACGTCCGGCGCGCTTGCCTGGGTCTCGGTGGCCCGCTCGCAGAAGTGGGGCCCGCCGGGCAGTTATCCGCCGCTGCTCCCCGGGCCGGATTTCCTCGCCTGGAACGGACAGTCGTTCACCGAGCACAGCGAACCGGCGGTGGCCGGGGAGGGTGACTCGTGGGTGTTGCGACTGGCGCCGGTGCCGGGCACCGCGACGGTGTGGTCGGTCGGCCGCGCCAACGGTCCCGAGGGCACCTTCGCCCCACGCATCCTGCGATTCGGCTGAGAGACGAGACACAAGGTTCCCTGCGAAACGGAGGGACTCGACCACGGTCGACGCAGGTTGCCTTCGGTCCTGTGCCGCACCACGGGCACGCCGCGCGCGGACCGGCCCGGTGCCGGCGAAGTGGCCGGCGTCGAGGGCGCGGTCACCACCGCCCGCCGAACGACTGTGCCGCCGCCAGGCCCGCGCGGCAGCCACCCGCGCGGAAGCCCCAGCCGTGGTACTCCCCCGCGAACGCGGCCCGGTCGGGGTCCAGTTCGGGCAACCGGCACTGAGCGGCGACGGCTTCGGGGGTGAACACGGGCGTTCGTAGGTCATCCGCGTGAACACCCGCTCCGGCGCGATCGCCCGGTCGTCGTCCATGCGGACCAGCGCACGCGACGCTACGCTGCTGTGTCGTGCAGGAGACGCGCCTCGACACCGATCGGATCCGGGCGGCCCGCCGGGTGATCGACCCCATTTTTCTCGACACTCCGCTGTACCGCTGTGAGGGTCTGGAACCCGAACTCGGGTGCACGGTGAGCGTCAAGCTCGAAACGGCGAACCCGGTCCGCAGCTTCAAGGCTCGCGGCACCGAGGTGGTCACCAGCCTGCTCGTCGACCACGGCTCGCGAGCCGTGGTGTGCGCCAGCGCGGGCAACCTCGGCCAAGCCCTCGCCTGGTCCGGTCGCGGCCGGGGGCTCGACGTCACCGTCGTGGCATCCCGCTTCGCCCCCGTGGCCAAGCTCGCTCGCATCCGCGCGTTGCACGCCGAATTGGAGCTGGTGGACGGCGACTTCGAGATGGCTCGCGAGCGGGCGGCGGCCGTGGCGCGGTACCGGGGGATCCGGCTGGTCGAGGACAGCCTGGATCTCGAGACCTGCGAGGGCGCGGCGACCATCGCTCTGGAACTGGTGGAGTCCGTACCGTCGTTCGACGCCGTCCTGGTCGCGCTCGGCGGCGGGGCGCTGGCCACAGGTGTGGGGCACGTGCTCAAGGCCCTGGCACCCGACGTCGAGGTGATCTGCGTCCAGCCGCTGGGCGCACCGGCGATGACCCATTCGTGGCACCGACGGCGCGTGGTCACCACCGACTCGACCGACACCATCGCCGACGGCGTCGCCGGGCGGCGTCCCATCCCGGCCGTCCTGGACGACCTCCTCCTGGTCGCCGACGACGCCGTCCTGGTCCGGGAGGCGTCGATCATCGCCGGCATGCGGATGTTGTTCGACCACGCCGGCCTCGTCGTCGAACCTTCGGCCGCACTCGGCATCGCCGCGATCCTCGAGGACCGCGACCGCTTCGCCGGCCGACACGTGGTCACCATCGTGTGCGGCGGCAACGTCGACGTGGACGCCTACCGCCGCTGGATCGACACCGCTCCCGCCCACAAACCGCGATAGACGTCGCCGAGTCACACCACGCGGTGCCGCCGGGACCGGGCGGCTGTGTGGCGGGGCGGCTGTGTGGCCGGCCGGGACTGCCCGAACGACGCTCCACCAACGCCCGGCCCCGCCCTGGTCCTTCGCGCCGGCCGTCGGGACGGAGCCGCCCGGAACACAGGCCGGGCATCGGACTCTCACCCTCGGCTACTCCCGCGCGGTACGGCGGGCGTCGAACCCCTCATCCTCCGTGCATGCACGGAACCTCCCCGGCATTCGGGGCGGACGCACTGATCCCACGGCTCCGGCCGGCTCCGACCCGGGGACCCGCGGCCGGGAGCGGCCAGCGGCTCGGAACGGCGTGTGGCCCGGAACGGCGTGTGGCCGGGGGCCGTTGTCTTCGTCTCGACTGTCGACGAGTCACGGTGACCGTCGGTCGCGCACCTCGCTCACGGAGTGTGGCCCGGGGCGTACTGCTCGGCGTACTCCCCGGTGGCCGGGACAACGGTGATGACGTCGATCATGACGCCGTCCGGCGCAGCGACGATGAAGTGGCGCTGCCCGAATTCCTCCGTGCGCAGGGAGAGGAGTTCGGGCAGGCCCGCCAGTGTGACCAGCCTGTGGTGTTCGGCGTCGACGTCGTCGACCTCGAAGTTGAGCAGCAGGCCGCCCCGGAGGGGAGTGCGGTGCCCATCCGGGATGGTCGGATGGGCGTGGTCGAGCAGGGCGAGTTCGTACTGCGGGGCGTCCGGGCGGTGGAGGCTCACGTACCAGTCGGCCTCGAAGGACACCTCGAATCCGAAGTGACGGGTGTAGAAGTGGCGTGCCGCGGCGACGTCGCGGGTGGCGATCACCGGGTAGAAGCTGCCGAGCTTGACCTTCATGACACGTCTCCATCTGCCTGTGGGCCGACTTTCACATACCCTCGGTATGTGAAATGAACGATAACATACCCCGGGTATGCGAAAGAAGGGATCTCCGAGGATGGCCGTCACGAGGGCCGAGCAGCGGGCGGCGACACGACGGGCGCTGCTGGTCGAGGGGCGCCGGAGGTTCGCCGCCGACGGATATCACGACGTCGTTCTCACCGACGTGGCGCAGGCGGTAGGGGTCACCAAGGGGGCCGCGTATCACCATTTCGACAGCAAGGCCGGGCTCTTCCGGGCCGTGGTCGCCGAGGTACAGCACGAACTCGGCGAACGGGTCGCGGACGCCGCCGAGCCGTACGACGACCCATGGGAGCAACTGCGGGCCGGCTGCCGGGCCTTCCTCGCCGCCGGGTGCGATCCGACGGTGCGCCGCATCGTGCTGATCGACGCGCCGGCCGTACTCGGCTGGGACGAATGGCGGGCCATGGACCAGGACTCCTCCGCGCGGCATCTGACCGAGGCGCTCGATGCCCTGGTGGAGGCCGGAGCCATCGCCGACCAACCGGTGGAGCCGCTCGCGCGATTGTTGTCGGGGGCGATGAACGAGGCCGCGCTGTGGCTGGCCCGGTCGGCGAACGCGGAAGCGCTGGGGCAGACCGAGCAGGCGTTGGACCGGCTGCTGAACGGGTTGCGATCCCCGAACACCGATGGTCCCGGGTGACGCGGTCGGCCTGCGTGGAGGATGCCGACGACGCGCACGTGAACGGCGGTGCCGCCGAGGGCGGCCCAGGTGCCCGCCATGCTCGGGGTCAGACGTCGTTGCCCCGGACGTGACGCTTCGTCGGCGATTGGGCGGGACCGGCCGACGTGGAGCCGGGATTGCCTCGTCCCAGACCGTGACCGGTGCCGCGCTCTTGGGGCTGCGGGTCGGAGGAGCCCGCCGACGCGGCGTCCCCGCGTGCGGCGCCCAGGCCCAGGCGCGCCGTGCTCGCCGCCTCCCTGCCCCCGGTGCCGGTTTCCGTACCACGGGCCGGCTGCGCCGCCGTACGGGACGGCGCGGGGGTGTCGTCCCGCGTGGGTCCGGCGGACGTCGTCTCGCGCCGGGCGCGGAACTCGCCCAGTCTCGCCGATGCCGCTGCGGAATAGCGCGGATTGGCGCTGTCGAGCAGCGTACGCAGCGGGGCCAGTCGCTCGTCCAGGAGTCGAAGGGTGGACTTGGCCTGTGGGCTGCTCGGCTGGGTCCGGGGCTCCTGCCGGTCCGCCGCGGCATCCGCGTCCGCGTCGCGAAAGGTGTCGACCATCAGCTTTTGCACCTCGTGGAAGCCCTTGGAGGATCCGGGCGACGGGTACTCGCGGACCTCGACCTCGGCCGCGGTCACCCCCGGGCGCGCCAGTGCCGCCCGGGTGCGATGCGGGAAGCGGCCACGGGCGGCCGCCCAGGCGGATACTTGTGCGAGCGTCTTGGTGTCACCGTCGCGGATCGCGGTGGTCCGCAACGTTTGCAGTTCGCGCAGGCCTTGGTCGAGAGTCCGCCAGTAGTCCGGCCGTTCGAGGTCGCTCAGTTGTCGACGAAACAGCCGCGTGTCCCTCAGAACGTTGTCGGAAGGAGCGGCCACGGGTTGACCGGCGATCTCCCGGGCACGCGAGACCATCACCTTCGCTCGCTCCCAACGGGTGTTCTCCAGGTTGGCCACCGCGGTTTCCTCCTCGGGACGGGTCAGGTCGTGGATGCGATCCGTGACGACAGATTCAACCATCGCGCCCGGGCGTCGCAATTTCGGACTCGACCGCGATGGCCCCGCGGGCCGTTCCCCGTATCGGTGTCGAAGGCGCCTTCAGGACAAGGACTTTCAACCGGTCACCGGTGTTCCGGGAACCGGTTCGCCGACATGCGGAACGGCTCGACCGCACCGCGCTCCGGTCGGCGGACTACCATGATCGAACAGGGAGAAGGTCTCGCCCGGCCCACACACTGTGGAGGAGAAGTCCTCGTACATGTCCTCGCCCTCCGGCCGGCAGCCGAACTCGGGGGCGCGGAAGGGGTAACGGCTGCCCGTGGCCAGGGGCAGCCGTCCCGCACATCGATACCGCGGGCCGTCCGGTCACGGCCTAGACCGAGAAGCTGTTCACCCGGGTCGGTGTCACGCGGACGATCACCCGGGCGATTTCGTCGGGTTCCGGCGGCGGAGCCTCACCGAGGTACCTGAGCGAGAGCGCGAGCGGAAGCTCCTTCGCCGGGTCCGGGACGATCTCGGCGGTGCCCCGCAGTTCGACCGAGTGGTAGGGGTTGTCCAAGTCGAAGACCGTGACGCTGACCCGGGGATCACGACGAAGGTTGCGTACCTTCGCCCGGCCCTCGGTCGCGGAGAACACCACGGTGTCGCCGTCCCGCTGGTACCAGACCACCGAGGCCTGGGGCCCTCCGTCGGCGTTGAGCGTCGACACGGTGGCGAAGTTCCGGCCGTCGAGCAGCTTGCGCGTCGACTCGTCGAGCGTCGTGGACATGGGGGTGCTCCTGGTTCTGTTCATCCGACCCGCGCGCCCGTTGGGGCACTTCCTGTTACGGAACCCATCCTCTGCGCCCTCGGAACCCGACGGAAGAAGGCACTTCCATGTCACAGCGGAACATCCATGTAACGGAGCCGCCCGAATCCACCCGGGCGCGCCCGGTGGACTCGTCGACGTCCTCGATCGAGTAGGCGCAGTCAGGCCACCGTCGCCGGCGAGCGGATTGCTTCGGCAAGTACGGTGCGCCATGCTGTGATCACTGCCGGTATCCGAGGGGGTCGTCATGGGCGAGCACGAAAAGCCGAACGACGGGAAGCCTGACGACAAGCCACAGCCGACCCGAGACCAGGACGGGCAGAACCCGGACGTGCAAAAGCCCGGCGGCGGCAAGCACAAGAAACCGTGAGCCGCCACGAAGTAGCGATGCGCGAACTCGACGCGCTGGGCGCGTTCTCCGGCGCTCCTTGGGTACGTGCGGCAATGAGCGCGGTGCGACGCGAGGATTTCGCGCCCGACGTGATCTGGCGCGACGACGGTGACGTCTACACCCGCGTGAACCGGCGCACCGACCCTGCCGGGTGGTCGGCCGTGGTGGATGGCCGTGGGCCGGTGGTCACTCGGATCGACGACGGCGTGGACGCCGATCACGGCGAGGTGGCGACCAGCTCGATCAGCGACCGCCTCGCCGTCGCGAACTTCCTGTCCGCCCTCGACGTGCGCCCGGGGCAGCGGGTGTGGGAGGTGGGCACCGGTTCCGGGTGGACCGCCGCGCTGCTGGCCCATCGCGTCGGCCCGAGTGGTTGTGTGGTGACGGTCGAGATCGACCGGGCCCTCGCCGACGCCGCCCGCGCGCGTCTGGCTCCCTGGGCGGACACCGTCCGGGTCGTCGCGGGCGACGGCGAGGACGGCGCCTCGGCTGCCGGGGTGGGTGGGTGTTGGGATCGTGTTCACGTCACCGCCGCCGTCACCCGGCGCATCCCGCACGCCTGGGTCGAACGTACGGTGCCGGGCGCGGTGTTGGTGCTGCCGTTCTCTCCCCCGTTCGAGTCCGGGAGCCTGCTGCGCCTGGTCGCGGGCGAACAAGGCGTGGCAAGCGGGCGGTTCGTCAAGAGCGTGGCGTTCTTGCCCCTGCGCGGGCAGCGCAACCTCGGGCACGACGTATTCGACGAGATCCGGACCGCGAACCCGGTTCACGACAGCACCCCCGTGGACTGGCACCTTGCCGGATTGTCCGCAGACGGCAACTACACTCAAGCGCTCGCGCTCAAACTGCCCGACGTCCACCGCGCCACCGGCGCGGGCGGCGCGAAATGGTGGCTTCACGACCACCGGGACTCATGGGCCCTGGTCGACGACACTCCCGACGCCGGACACGCCCTCCAAGGCGGCCCCAGAAGGTTGTGGGACGAGGCAGCCACGATCATCGCTTGGCAGGACGACGCCGAAGTACACGCCTACGACTTCGGCATCACCGTCGAACCGGACGCCCAATGGGCCTGGGCCGGGACCCCGAACGAACGCTGGAGGATGTGAGGCGGAGGCGGACGTGCGCTCCGGGGGCCGCGCCGCAACACGAAGGTCACGGGTGCTCGTGAACGTGCCGATCATGCTCCCCTGCGAAGTGCCGTACGACGTACCGCCATACGACGTACCAAGGTACGACGTACCACCGTCCACGCGTTCTTCCCATACCGGTTCCGACGCAGCGTTTGCCGGGCGTGGCTCCGTCCTTCTTCATGACAGCGAATCTCACACCGGATCTCACAGGTGGATCTCGCAGGAGGGCCGAAGCAGGTGATGAGAACGAACGACGAGGTCGACTTCGACACCTTCGTCGTCGCACGCGGGGCGGCGTTGAGGAGGACCGCGTACCTGTTGTGCGGTGACTGGCATGCCGCCGAAGACCTGGTACAGACGTCGCTGACCAGCGTGTACATCCGCTGGAAGCGCATTCGCGAGCCCGGTGCGCGGGCCGAGTACGCGCGCAAGGTGTTGATCCGGGCGTACATCGACACCACGCGCAAGAAGTCGAACGGCGAGGCGCCGACCGCGGACTTCCCGGACGCGCCCGCGGCCCGTGACGGGGACCCGGACGTACGCGTGGCGCTGATGGCCGCGCTCTCGCGGGTGTCTCCGGGCTACCGCGCGCTCTTGGTGCTGCGGTTCTGGGAGGACCAAAGCATCGAACAGACCGCCGCGTTGCTGGGCAGGTCGCCGAGCGCGGTGCGGTCGGGCACGGCGCGTGGTCTCGTCCGGTTGCGAGCCCTCCTCGGCGACGAACTCGCCGAGCTGTCGCGCCCTTGACGCCGACGTGCGACCGAAGCCGCGGCCACGGCGACAAGCACGACCACAGCCACAGCCCCGGCCCCGGCGACCCGACACGCACTCCGAAGCCCGCTCGAACAGGACCGATGTGACGACACGACGAGGGGACGAGCCCATGCTCACCGAAGCCGAACTGCAAGACGTTTTCAGCCGCGCGCTGCCCGACCTCGAGGACGAACCCGCGCTTCCCGATTTCCGCGCCCCGGCCCGCAACCGAGGACGAGTCATCCGCCGACGCCGTCGCCTGGCCGCCGGCATCGGCACACTGGCCGCCGCCGGCCTCGTCACCGGAATCGTCATGCACCCGGCCTGGCTACAGGGACCGGCCGACCGGACCACGGGACCCGCGACGGCGGCCCACGCGACGCCCGAACCGATGGCGTCCGGTGCCGCGAACGACGCCGAGCACGCCGCGCCGGCCGAGGCCGCCCAGGAACGACTACGGGAGATCCTCGCCCGCCATCTCCCCGACGCGGTCGAGTCCATCGACCGGGACCGGGACGACCACGGGCCCTGGTACCTGCTGACGAAGCGGGATGGGCTCACCCTCCGACTGGGAGCCACCGACCAAGCGGTACGTCCGTTCCACGGCAAACCCGGACGACTCGACCTGTGCGGCCAACCCCCCGGCCTGCCCGGGGGTCCGGACGTCCCCGGCGACGCCTGCGACCGACGCACGCTGCCCGGCGGCGGCAGGGCCGTCGCCGCACGCTATACCGATCCCGACAGCGGCATCACGTTCGTCTGGGTCAGCATCCTGACCCCCGAAGGAAAGTCCCGATACCTGGTCTCCGAGGACATTCCCGCCCAGATCCCCGAACGCGCCCAACCCCTCACCGCCGACGAACTCTTCACCCTCATCGCCAACCGCGACGTCATCGACGGCCTGAACGCCCTGACCCGCGAGCAACGCTAGCGCGATGACCCTCGGCCCACCCGATCAAGATCCGATGCGCACCGTTCGCACACCATCGTCACAGGCACCTCCGGCCACGCCGACCACCCCGCCCGCGCCGACACGGCACGATCAAACCACGCCAACGTCCGTGGCCGGCGCTCCGCCTAGGCGGGCTGCCAGAGTTCGATACGGTTGCCCTCGGGGTCGGTAACCCAGCCGAAGCGGCCGACGCCCTCCATGTCCTGGGTCTCGTCGGCTACATCCGCGCCCTTGCCCCGGAGTTGCGCGAGCATGGCGTCCAGGTCGCGGACCCGGAAGTTCAACATGGTCTGCTGGGTACGGGAACCGAAGTAGTCCGTCCCGACCTCGAACGGCGCGAAGACGGTGAGCCCCGCCTCTTGGTGCCACACGCCGTTCTCGTCGGCGTCCAAGCCGAGGAAGTCCCGGTACCAGGCCCCCAGAGCCGCCGGAGCCGAAGCGCGAATGAAGTATCCACCGATTCCGAGCACGCGTTCCATGCCGCGATTTTGCCGGCCCGACGACCCGCCCATGGCAGGCGACACGCACACCGCGGCCCCGCGGCGGGCCCGGACCGGTCGCGGACTCCGATGTGCGCGACCAGACCTATCGCATGCCTTCGAGGCGTTCCGAGGCGAGGCGACGGGGGTGGTGTCGAGAAGGTGGTTGGCGGGCTTTCGGCGCGTGGTGCTTCGGGCCGACCTTCAGTGTTCGAGGTGGACGGGCTGAGTGGCGTGGTCGTTCTGCGGAGGGTTGGAGTGGGGGCGGGCGCTGAGGGTGGAGAGGAGTTGCAGGGTGATGGCGGCGTCCGAGCCGACAGGTGCGCTGTAGATCATCATGGTCATGTCCGGGTCGTCCGGAGCCCGCATCGCGACATAGTCGAGGTTGAGGTCGCCGAGTCGGGGATGGGCGAAGCGTTTCTTGCCGCGGGTTTTGCCGCGGACGTTGTGGTCGGCCCACAGACGTCGGAAGTCGGCGCTGCCCAGCGAGAGTTCGCCGACGAGGCCGGCCAGCCGAGGGTCGTCGGGGTGGCGGCCCGCGTCGAGGCGGAGGTTGGCGACGGTGGTACGGGCCTTGTCCTCCCACTCGGGGTAGAGGTCCTTGGACGCCTCGTCCAGGAAGACCATCCGGGCCATGTTCCGCTCGGCGGCCGGCATCGCGGCGAAGTCGGCGATCAGGGCGCAGGCCATGGCGTTCCAGGCCAGGATGTCCAGCCGGCGGCCGATGATGTAGGCGGGGACGCCGGCAAGGGCATCGAGGGCCTGGCGCATTTCGGACCCGACCCGCTGCGGGCGGCTCGGGCGCTTGCGGGTGGTGGTCGGGCGGGCCAGGTTGTGCAGGTGCGCGCGTTCGTCGTCGTCCAGGCCCAGCGCGCGGGCGACCGCGTCCAGGATGTCGGAGGAGGCGTTGCGGGCCCGGCCCTGTTCGAGGCGGGTGTAGTAGTCGACGCTGACGCCGGCCAGCAGGGCGAGTTCCTCGCGGCGCAGGCCGGGCACTCGTCGCCGGCCGCCGAAATGTGGGACGCCGGTGTCGTCGGGATTGAGACGGGCACGCCGGACCCGTAGAAACTCGCTGAGCTGCTGTGCACGATCCATGGGTCCAGTGTTGCGGACGACCGGCTCGTGGTGCCTGGTCCCGGCAGACCCAGGCAGGCCGGACCGTGGTCGACCGGAGCCCTGGTCGGGGCGGCGAACGGCTCGCAGGATGGGCGTCGTTCGCTCGACGAACAGCCACCGCGAGACCGTGACACCTGGAGTTCTCTGATGCCGAATACCCTCATCCTCGTCGCCGGCTTCGTCGCCAAGCCGGGTCGGGAGCAGCGCCTGCGCGACGCGTTGAACGCGATGATCGCACCGTCCGTGGCGGAGGAGGGCTGCCTGGGATACCGGCCGTTCGCCGACCCCGAGCACCCGGAGCGGATGATCATCCTCGAGGAGTGGGTCGACAGCGATGCCCTGGACCACCACTTCACGCTGCCGCACTTCCGGCACGTGGCGAAGGTCCTGGACGAGATCCTCGCCGAGCCGTTCACCTTGCGGAGACTGACCGACATCCCCGCCTGACCAGTCGGCCTCGCCTTCCGTCGCACACGGCCGTTCCCTCCTCAGGGGGGAACGGCCGCGCCGCCGGTCCTGCGGCGGGCGCGAACGATGGATCGCCGTCCGCCGCCCGCCGCCCGCCGTCGGATCGGCAGGCCGGTGAACCGGGTCCGTTCCACCACCCGTACGACGGCCGCGGGCCCCGGGCAGCGAGATCCGCCGCCGCCCCGGGGAGGGGAACCGGCGACCGGGCTGCTTCGTTGGAGTCATCCGACCGCGCATCGACCGGTGTTCGAGTGTCCGGGCACCCGGGCACCCGGGCACTCCCGCACCCGGTTGTCTGCCGGCCGCGGAACGCGAAATCGTGCGTTCCCGTGCCACGCGGTAACCGGGAACGGCGAGAACAACCAGTCCGAGCAGGACCGAAATCGGGAGTGGGAATGGACGCGGCGGTGGAGTGGGTGGACGCACGCGAGAGGCTGCCGAACGACGGCATGCCCGTGGCAGCGGCAACGACCGGCCGCTACCCGTCCGACAACGGGGCGGAGCCGGACGACACCGAGTCCGGGAGGGACTTCTGGCTGGTGATGCCGATGCGCTTCGCCGCCCACCACATCGATGAAGACGGCACCGAACACCACGACTGCTTCATCGACTCCGACCGCGTCATCCGACTCCCCTACGGCCGCCCCTGCGCCGAACCCGTCACCCATTGGGCGGCGCTGCCCACGCTGCCCGGCACCACCGTGCACACCCTGCTGGGCGAGGATGTGCGAACGGCCCTGCGCAACGCCCTGGGATAGGGAAGGCATCCAACTCCTCGCGCTCGCGCATGAATCCCGCCGTCCGACAAGCGATCGTTCCGCCCGTCGACGATGACCGGCGGGGAGTGTCGGGCAGCCGGCGCGAGCGTGCCGTCCGGCTCAACGATGGTCGGTGGCGGAGGCGGGGGCGAACCCGTGGTGGAGGTAGGCGGTGGTGTGGGTGGTGAGGGCGTTGGCGCAGGCGTCGAGGCGGCGGGCCATGTGGGGGGCCATGAGGGTGCTCCACTCGGCGGGGGTCGCGAGGCGCCAGGCGGTGAGTTCGCCGGCGGCGAGGCGGATGTGTGTGTGGGCATGCGTTTCGGTGACGGGCCCGCCGTCGAAAAGGTAGTTCGCGAGGGCGGGACGGCCGTCGGCTTGAGGGGGGACCCAGTCGACGGCCAGGAGTCGGCCGGGGGTGACGTCGAGTCCGAGTTCCTCCGTGATCTCGCGGCGGGCGGTGTCCCAGGGGTATTCGCCGTCGTCCATGGCGCCGCCCGGAATCTCCCAGTGGCCGTCGCCGTAGGCCGGCTCGACCAGGAGGATGCGGCCGCGGTTGTCGTGCAGGATCACCCCGGCGCCGCCGATGTGGCGGGGCAGCGTGGCGTAGTACTCGGCGGGAGGCAGGTGGGTCATGCGAAGGAACGCTAGTGCCGTACCAGTGCCGGGGTGCGGCGGCGCGGGGTTGCGACGAGCGTGTGACACCGACGCCACCGAACAGGTATGGCCCCCTACCGGGGGCCATACCTGTGGTGAGGGGTCATGCCTGCCGGTCGAACGGTGCACCCCTGGCGGGCTCGTACACCGGCCGGCACCGACGTGGGTGGGCTCGTCCGACGCGAAGAGCGGTGTGGGACGGGTTCGAACGGCCGCGGCGTGCGGCGATCACGCCGGCAGGAGTTGCGGTTCCAGTTGCTCCGCCGGCGCAGCCTTCGGATCCCACAACCTGGTCGTCCGCACATAGCAGTAGACAACCGAGGCCATCGCCAGAATGAGCAGTGGTCCGAACATCCACGGGTGTCTGGCCATCTCCATCGGCAGATAGCGATATGACACCAAGAGCACCGCGAAAACCGTCGCGCCGTAGATGACCAACCGAATTCCGGACCGGTCCCAGCCACGGTCGACCGAGCGCAGCGCCCCTTCTATCGTGAGCACGAACACCACACCGGCGACGAGATCCGCGCCGTAGTGGTAGCCGAATCCCAGCGTGGCCGCGAGCGTGGCGATCAACCAGAACGATCCCGCGAATCGGATGAACCGCGATCCCTTGCGGGAATGAATGAAGATCGTGGTGGCCCACGCCGTGTGCAGGCTGGGCATGCAGTTGCGTGGGGTGATCTCGTCGAACCGTATCGGGTGCGGGGTGCTGATCGACGGCGGCGTATCCGGCCACAGGTTGGCCACCGCCCACTGCCCGCCCTCGGCGCTGTAGGCGTAGACCGGTCCGACCACCGGGAAGATCATGTAGATGCCGGGCCCGAGCAAACCGATGACCAGAAAGGTCCGCACCAGGTGGTGGCCCGGGAAGCGGCGCTCGACGGCCACATGACGCAGTTGGTACAGCGCGACGATGGCCGCTGCCAGTGGTAGCTGACCATAGACGGCGCCGAGAACATGGGAGCCGATCGGGTCGGTGGCCTCGAGCATCCGGCCGACCAACCACGACGGGTCACCCAGCGCGTGATCGGCGGTTGCCACGTACTGATCGAGCACGGTCGGGCGGGTCATCGACGTGATCAGCAGCCAGGTATCGCCGGTCTTGTGGCCCGCCACCAACAGCAGTCCCAGCCCCGCGCCCTTCAGCAGCAGGACACGTTCCCGGCCGGTGCGGCGCGTGAGGGCGATGACCGCGCAACCCAGAATCACCCAAAGCGCGCCGTTGCCGAAGTTCATCCTGGCGTCGACCACCCAGCGCACCAACCAGAAGGCGAGGTCGATTCCGATCGCCGCGCCGGCCGCGATAAACCGTTGCCGCCAGGTGAGCACCACCATCGTCAGCGCCAGGCCGGCGTACAGCAACGGCCCCGAAGCGGGAGCGAATATCACCTCCCGCGCCTGATTGGTGATCGGCCCCGCGGGGCCGTAGTGCCGCGCGATGATCTCCAAGGTGATGAGAAATCCGAGGGCCGCCACACTCACCGTGGCCCACAGAATCGCCCGCGACCGACGCTGCACGGCGACCATGCTTTCGCGACGTATTCGCGAAAACTTTCGCAATTTTATGAATATCAATTACTTGGCCAATTTTGTTTGGATTCCAGTAAATAGATCACCCTTCGTGCCTGATTGCGTGGTTCTTTGGTGAAGGACGGCGCTTGGGGTGATCGTCATGTGATCGATCATGTTATCGGAGCGCCACGGGCGAGTCCGAAGGCGTTCTTCTCGTGTTTCCACGCCGGTGGCTTGGTTGCGCTCGCGGCGGCGTGGTAGGAGGCGCCCCCTGCCCTGGTGGCCGCCGTCGCCGACCGCTCGGGAGCGCGCCGAGGCGACGTCTTGGGACGGCGGCTCCGCTCACGCCGACGTGCCTGCCCGCATCGTCCCCGACCGGCCGTGGTGCGACGTCCTCGAAGGGCGAGGCGACCACCGGCCTCGACGTCGGGACGAAATCCCCGAGAAAAGAAGCTTCTTGAAACGTTAACGCAGGTGCGTTAACTTCTTCCGCATGCAGAGTTCGAACGTGTCGACCCGACTCCGACTCGTCGCGGCGGCCGAGCGGCTGTTCGCCGAGCGCGGCATCAACGCGGTGTCGGTCCGGGAGATCGCCGCGGCGGCCGACCAGCGCAACACCAATGCGGTGCGCTATCACTTCGGCACCAAGGAAGACCTGGTCCACGCCGTCTTCGAGCACCGCATGCCGCCGCTGAACGCGCGTCGGCTGGACCTGATCGACACGTTCGACCGCCAAGGGAGGGCACGCGACCCGTTCGCCCTCGCCGAGGCGTTCACGCTCCCGCTGGCCGAACTGCCGGCGGACCGCGAACATCCGAGCTGGTACCTGCGATTCTGCGTCCAGGCCACCTACACGATCCACCCCGACGCAGCCGTCATCCGTCTCGACGAACTGGGCAAACGGCCTTACACCGAAGGCCTGTTGCTCCTGCACCGGCGCGCCGCCGAGCTGACCCCCGAACTCCCCGAAGCGGTACGCTCGCGCCGCTGGCAGCACTTCTGCGCATTCGTCATCCACGCCCTCGCGGACCGCGAACTGCGCGAGTGCGGCGGCCACGACGCCCGCGGCAACCTCGCCGCCGACGCACCGCACGCACCACGCGCACCGCACGCACCTGACGCACCGCACGCCTCCGACACACCCGGCGCACCCGACGCACTCGTCGCGCCGGAGTTCTTCGTGTCCGACCTCGTCGATTCCGCGGTCGGCATCCTGACCGCCCCGGCGCGCCCCGCCACCCTGCGGCTCGGCGCGTCGACACCGAACTGATCGCATCCGCCCACCGGTTCGACGGGCACGGCAGGCACAGCGGCGCGCCCCGACCCGGGCTCGCCCTCCCACCGCGCTCGCCGATCAGGGCTCCGCCCTGCCCACTTTCCCGCACCGGACAAGGGATTCGTCACCATGCCCACTCCCGCCATGCCCACACCCGCCCTGCCCACTCCCGCCCTGCCCACACCCGCCGACCCCACCACCCGACCGGTCTTCGACAACGGTCTCTCCGCCGTGCCCGTCCGCGAGCTCAGCCCCACCGGCGACTACGAACCCACCGCCCCCTACCGCCTGTTCGACCTCGACCCATGCACACCCGTGATCGGCGCCGAGATCGACGGGGTCGACCTGGGCCGGCCGCTCACCGCCGAACTGCACGCCGAACTGCATCGCGCCCTGCTCGAATGGAAGGTGCTCTTCTTCCGCGACCAGCGGCTCACCGCGCCCGCGCACCGTGATCTCGCGCGTTGGTGGGGTACGCCCGAGGTGCATCCGTTCCTGCCCAAGGCCGACGTTCCCGAGGTGGTCAGGTTCACCCGGGGCGCGGACTCCCCCGCGGTGGAGAACGTCTGGCACTCCGACGCGTCCTTCGAGACCACCCCGCCGATGGGCTCGATCCTGCGCGCCGTACACATCCCCGACGTCGGCGGAGACACGCTGTGGGCCGACATGGGCGCGGCGTACGACGGCCTGCCCGCCGACCTCAGGCAACGGCTGGACGGGCTCACCGCCGTACACGACTTCACCCACACCTTCGGCCGCCGACTGCCCGCCGACGAACTCGCGCGCAGCCGGATCGCCCACCCGCCGATGCACCACCCGGTCGTGCGCACCCACCCCGAGACCGGCCGCAGGCTCCTCTACGTCAACCGCATCTTCACCAGCCACATCACCGGCCTCCCGGCCGCGGAGAGCCGCGAACTCCTGGACCTGCTCTACGATCAGGCCCGCCACCCCGAGTACCAGTGCCGCCTGCGTTGGCGCGCCGGCACAGTCGCCTTCTGGGACAACCGCGCCACCCAGCACTACGCGAGTGCCGACTACCACCCGCACACCCGCGTCATGGAGCGCGTGACGATCGTCGGCGATCGGCCCGCCTGACCCGCCGATCCGACCCGCCGATTCCGCCGGCGCGGCGCGATCCGCGCGGCGGGAGGTGTCACCGGGTGCGGCCCGCATCTCCGGCGGGGAGAACGGCGCGCACCCGGTCCGTGCCGTCCGGGGCGGCAGGAACGGATCCGGAGGGTCGATGCACGACGGACGGCGTGCGTCGGCTGTCGTACGCCGCTCGCATGGGGTTGTCCCCCGGTGCCCCATCGGGAAGGCTGTGGCCGATGACTTCCCAAACGCCCGGCACGGCCGGCACGGCAAGCGGCACCTTCTCCGTCGGCGGCGAATTCCGGGTATCCCGGATCGGGTTCGGCGCCATGCGTCTGTCGACCGGCGCCGGCCCCGAACGCGATGCCGCCATCGCGGTGGCCCGACACGCCGTCGAGGCGGGTGTCACCCTGATCGACACCGCCCACCTCTACGGCTGGGGAGCCAACGAGGAACTCCTCGCCGAGGCACTCCATCCGTACCCGGACGACCTGCTGATCACCACCAAGGTCGGGGTCACCCGGACCGGCCCGGAGGGATGGGCGTACGACGCCCGGCCCGAGAGCCTGCGTGCGCAGGTCGAGCAGGGCCTGCGCCGCCTCCGGATCGAACGCGTCGGCCTGCTCCAACTCCACCGGATCGACCCGGACGTTCCCTTGGCCGAGCAGATCGGCGCGCTTCACGAGCTTCGCCAGGAAGGCAAGATCGACCATATCGGCCTGTCCGAGGTCACCGCCGCACAACTCGCCGAGGCCCGGCAGACCGCAGAGATCGCAAGCGTGCAGAACCGCTACAACCTCCTCGAGCGGGAGTACGAGCCCGTCCTGGACGCCTGCGAAGCCGCCGGGATCGCCTTTCTTCCCTGGCGCCCCGTAGCCGCAGCGGCCCCCGGGCCGGCGGCCGCCCTCGATGCCATCGCCGCGGAACACGACGCCACCACACCCCAGGTCCTGCTCGCCTGGCTGCTCGCCCGCTCCCCCGTCGTTCTGCCGATCCCCGGCACGAGTTCGATCGCCCACCTCGACGAGAACCTCGCCGCGGCGGACATCGACCTGACCGAGTCCCAGCGCAAGCGCCTCGACGAAACGGCTCCTCCCACCCGGTGACCCCGGGCCGGTGCCTCCCGGCTCCTCCGGCGGTGACCGTCGAGACCGCCGCGAGGAGCTGCCCAAGCCGCTGCCACGGACGTGGCAAGGCCTTCCTCGGCCTCGCCACGTCCGTGGCAGCGGTACTCGGAAACGAAAAAGGCGCCTCTCCCGATGCGGAAACGGCGCCACCGAACGTCGAAGGCCGGTGAGGGTGGCCGCCTCACGGCGGAAGGCACACCGTGGCTCCAGCCGAGCGGTATTCCACGGAGGCAATGGTTGGGCCCGGGGGCACACCCTCACCGACCTCCATCACAACCGACGCCACCCCGGGATCATTCCCACCCCGGGCCGCGCCCGCGGCCACCCCCGATCGCCACGACGCGCCCCCTGGGGACAACCATTGACCCGGAGCCGGGTCACAGCCCGTCTCCCGCGCGAAAACAGCCTTGATCTTCCATGAGACAACCGTACAGTTGACACCGGCTTCCGCTGAAGCTCGCCCGGTTCGCCGGCGGTATCCGGCGTGCCGACGCAGACTCGAAGGATGGAGATCCACCAGGCCCACGGATACGTCACGGTCCCCGGCCACGGCGACGCCGAGGTCACACTCGACCTGTTCGACTGGCCGGTCGACGGCGACACCCTCCCCCGAACCTGGAGCGCGATCGTCGACGGCGGCCCGATCATGGAAGCCGGTACGCACGGCGTCCTGCACCTGGACACCGAGCCCACGGCCCTCGGCCACCCCTTCGTCGTCGCCGCCGGCGGAAACCACGTCTCACAGATCATCGGACACGAGGCATCGTGACCGGGAGTTCACGAGCCGGGGACCACTACGACGGCCCCGCGATCGTCGCCGCCGACGGCGCGAGCATCCCGGTCGAGGCCCACCTGCGCCTGAGCACCGACGGTGCCTGGCACGGACACGTGTGGACCGACGACCCCTCCGTCGATCTCGACCGGATCACCTCGGCCCGTGTCCGCCTCCTGCGGGTGGACCAACGCGCGGCGAGTTTCACCGTCGACCGCGTCCTGGACCACCACGCCCACATCACCGGCACCGGCATCCCGCCCTTCTGAGCAGAACCACGCGCCGCGCGCGAGCGGGCGAGGGCGAGAACAAGTCGGCCGCGCAACGTAGTTGGGCCGTGCGCCTGCTCGGGCGCCTGTGCATCCGTGCGTCAGTGCACCTGTGCGCCCCTCGCAGGTCCGGGGCGTAGCCGGGCGCCGATGTACCGCCTCGTCTACGAACTGCGCGGCGCACCACGCTCGTTGCTCGCCTCGGTCGGTGTCGCACGTCGCGTGGACTCGGCTCGGATGCCGGTTGGGCGTACTGCCTTCGGGGGATGAATCCTCCTGGCGCACAAACGACTTCTTCGAAGCGGAGGGCGCGTGAACGACAGGCCGAACCTGATCCCCGCCCCACGTCGACTGGAGATGACCGGAGGCTCGGGGCCGATCGGCGACACGGTGGAGTGTCGCATCGACCCGGAACTCGGGCCGGAGGCGTACCGACTCACCGTGGCCGCCGACCGAGTGGAGATCGTCGGTGGTGACGAAGCGGGTGTGTTCTGGGGGCGGCAGACGCTGCGTCAACTGCGGGGCCCGGATGCCTTCCGGAGCGCGCCGCTGAACCGCGATCCGGTCGCCGTCCCCTATCTGACCGTCGAGGACGCGCCCCGTTTCGCCTGGCGCGGCTTGATGCTCGACGTCGCACGGCACTTCCTGGCCAAGGACGACGTGCTGCGCTATGTGGACGCGCTGGCCGCGCACAAGCTGAACGTGCTGCACTTGCACCTCACCGACGATCAGGGGTGGCGCGTCGAGATCAAGCGCTCTCCACGGCTCACCGAGGTGGGTGCGTGGCGGCCCCGCACACGGCTGGGCCGGGGGGAGCCGGCGCTCTGGGACGAGCGTCCGCACGGCGGCTTCTACACCCAGGACGACCTGCGGGAGATCGTCGCCTACGCGACCGAGCGGCATGTTCGGATCGTCCCCGAGATCGACCTGCCCGGGCATTCACAAGCGGCCGTCGCGGCGTACCCGGAACTGGGCAACTCCGACGTGGTGGACACCGGCGCGCTGGAGGTGTGGACCGATTGGGGCGTCAGCCCGCACGTGCTGGCCCCCACCGACGCGGTGGTGGAGTTCTACGAGGGCGTGTTCACCGAACTCCTGGAGCTGTTCCCCGGGCGGTACGTGCACGTCGGCGGCGACGAGTGCCTCAAGGACCAATGGCGCAAGTCGCCCACCGCCCAGGCCCGCATCGCCGAACTCGGCGTCGGCGACGAGGACGGGCTCCAGTCCTGGATGATCCGCCACTTCGACCGCTGGCTGGCCGCACGGGGACGCCGCCTGATCGGCTGGGACGAGATCCGGCAAGGCGGCCTGGCCCCCGGCGCGGCGGTCATGTGCTGGCGCTGGTACGCGGGAGGCATCGCCGCCGCCGAGGCCGGTCATGACGTCGTGATGTGTCCGCAGCAGGAGGTCTACCTCGACCACGTCCAGTCGGCGGACGCGGGTGAGCCCGTTCCCTTCGGGTGGGTGCACACGCTGGAGGACGTCTACCGGTTCGAGCCCGTTCCGCCACGGCTCAGCGGCACTTCGCACGCGGCGCACGTGATCGGCGCCCAAGCCAACCTGTGGAGCGAGATCACCGAGAATCGCGCCCGCGTGGACTATCAGGCGTTCCCCCGCCTCGCCGCCTTCGCGGAGGCGACATGGTCCACGCCGGCGCACCCGGACGAGCGCGACTTCGCCGACTTCGACCGGCGAATGCGCGAAGCGCACTACGCCCGCCTGGAAGCGATGGGCATCGCCTACCGACCCCCCGCCGGCCCACACCCGTGGCAACAACGCCCCGGCATCCCCGGCCGAATGCACCACAAACCCCGCCGCACCTGGCACACGGCCTGAGCGCCACCCCTCCCACCTCCGCACGGTGTCGAACACCTGGACCCGCGCGCCCGATTCGCAACCCAAGACCACCCGACTCGGCCCGACCGAACCCGACTCGACTCGACTCGGCCGAGCCGTCGCCCCGAGGTCGACGCAACAGGACCACGGGCTACTGCGGCCCGAACCCGCCGCCGATGTCGGGCACCCGAGCGGCGGAGTGCAACTCGAAGTCGCGCGATCGGTGTCGCGCGAGACGATCACGGCGCCGATGCGGACGGTTCGGCCGACGTCGCCGCCGGCCGAAGCGACCCGGTCCGCAAGCCGTTGTGCGATGTCGATCCGCGCAGCGAACTCGAGAACACCCCGGCGGCGGCGGTTTCCAGGAGCCGGGGGCGGTGACTCCCCGAACGGGGACGAGGGCGAACGCGCTCGCCGAGTCCCTGTGCACCTGTGCACCTGTGCGGGCCCGACCCGCGCTCAGGGCGGCGTCGAGACGGACTCCGGTAGGTCGTCCGCGAGATCAGCTTGCCGGAACCGCAAGTTTTCGTGCCGCATCCGCTGGGCCTGACAAGACTGAGCGTGTCCCGACGCGAGGAACCTCAGTGAGCGCCACCGGCATGCCGACTCCGATGACCGCATCCGCGGGCCATCCCGCGCAGGTATCGATCCGGCCTCGGCGACGTGGCCGTTCGTCGAGCGCCCAGCGTTCACCGGAACGAAGTCACCACCTACCAAGCGGTGTTCCGGACCGTCCCGGCTGCGACACCCGCCGGGCGGACATCCGCCACGAACCGATCAACGCGACCGGACGCCGAACCCACCGCCCCTCCAGGACAGGAACACATGGCTCCCCCATCCCGCTCACCAGCGCGACACGCCCTCCGATCGGCGCGGACGATGGCGACCGTCGTCCTTGCCCTCCTCCTGACGATCGGCGCCGCCGCCTGCGGCACGCAGGCCGCCGACGACATTCCGGCCCACGCCGCCGCCACTCGCAACGACCCGAAGTTCACGAGCACCTTCCAACACAAGTTCGCCGACGTCGACAACGTCCGCATGCACTACGTGACCGGCGGAAGTGGCCCGCCGGTGGTGCTGATACACGGTTGGCCTCAGACCTGGTTCGGCTGGTGGCCGGTCATGCCCGCGCTCGCCGAACGCCACACCGTCTACGCGGTCGACCTTCCCGGGCTGGGCGACAGCACCGGATCCCCGACCGGCTACGACAAAGCCACCCTGGCGCGGTACGTCCACACGCTCGTCGCCGATCGGCTCGGCGTACGCGACGCCCGCGTCGTCGGACACGACTTCGGTGCCGCGGTGGCATTCCAGTACGCCGCCCAATTCCCCGCCGACACCGCCCGCCTCGGCTACCTCGACCTACCGCTCCCCGGGCCCGCGGTCGACGCGCCCACTTACCGCTCACTGAGCTGGCACATCGCCTTCCACTCCCAACGCCGGGTCCCCGAAGCCGTGGTCGGCGACGACGTCCGCGAGTACCTGGCGCTGTTCTACCCCCAAGTCTCCTTCGGCGGAACGGCGTTCGGCGGCACTTCGGATCGTTCCCCGTTCACCGACACCGAGATCGACGAGTACGCGCGGACCTACCGCCGGCCCGAGGTCCTGTCGGGCGGTTTCGAGCTCTACCGCGCCCTCGACAAGGACGTCCGCGACACCACGGCCGCGGCACCGGTACTCATCCCGACCCTGCTCATGACCGCGCAGGGTCAACTCGACGCGATCCGAGCCACCGCGACCCCACGTATCACCAACATCGTGCAAGCGGCGGACGTACCGAACGCGGGCCACTGGCTCGTCGAGGAGAACCCACGGTTCGTCACCACGGAACTGCTCCGCTTCCTCGACGGTTGACCCCCACCCCCACCCCACCCCCACGCCGGCGCGGGGTGCCACACACCACCCCGCGCCGACGGCCCACCGGTGCCGTCGGCAATCGCGGCCGAGTCTCCTTGACGTCCTCGGGCTCGTCACGGGGATCGACGAGACGATCCGGCCCGCGAGCCGACGCGGCGGAACCGGCGCGCGCGACGGGGCGCGCCACGGGGTTGGTCCGGGCGGGTGACATCGACGGTGGATTCGCGCCGGGATGTTCGCCCATGGAGGGCCGCAGTCCTGGGGAATGCCGGTCCTCGTGGGTGCGACACCCGGGGATTCGGATGATTGACAGCGTATTTTCTCCCGGCTCATGCTGGGCTCCAGCCGCCAAGTTGGGGCCATCGGTGGCTGGTTGCAAGCCCGCGTCCACGGGACGGCAGGAACTCCGCGGACCGCTGGTACGACATGCCGGCCGCACCGTCGCTGCGAACGTCGACGATCGGGTGTGAGGTGCCGGATGGTGAGCACAAAACTCGACGAGCCCCTGATCGCACGGGTGCACGAGGTCAAGCGTGCGGCCCCGCGCGACGACGAGACCGCGAGGTTGGACCGGCTGGAGCGGATCAAGGTTCTGCTCCATTTCACCGGTGACCTCGACGCCGTCGAGGAGGCCGGTTTCTGGGCCGAGTTCCACACCACACGCATCGCGGTCGGCACGATCACCGCGATCGACCTCGAACGGGTCGCCGAACTCGACAACGTGGTTTCGATCCACAGCAATCACCGGACCGGACCCTCGGGGCCACCGACGGAGACGTCGCCCGACGCCGCCGGCCCCGCCCCCACCGAAACCCCCGCCGAAACCCCTACCGAAGCCCTCTCCAACGCCCCCGCCGAAACCCCCGGCGACGCCCCCGCCAACCCGATCCACTCCATCCCACCCGACCTGACCGGAGTCGGCGTGGTCGTCGGCATCCTCGACAGCGGGATCGACATCCATCACCGGGCGTTCCGCAAGCTCGACGGCACCACCCGAATCGTGTCGCTCTACGACCTGACACTACGTCAGACCATCACCACCAAAGGGGACCCGACCGGCGGATCCCTCGTGCTGCGCTGGCAACCGCCCACCGGCAAGGACCAGGCGACCGGTGCGCTGACCTTCCCCCTGACCGCGGCCACCGTGAAGACGGCGCTCGGCCAATTGGGCGGGCTCACGCCGGCCGACTTGGTCGTCACCGGCGGACCGCTTCCCGCCAAATCCGTGGAAATCGACTTCGTCGGCCAGTACGACGGCACCAGGTTCGACACCAGGCTGATCAACCCCATCCGCCTGACCGACGTCACCCTGACCGGCGGGACCCAGCCCAAGGTCAGCGTCATCCGCGGCCGGATGATCACCCGGGACGAGATCAACGCCGCCTTGGCCGCGGTGCCGCCCCCGCCTCCGCCGCCCGCGACCCCACCGCCTCCGCCGGCCTTCGTCTCGCGTGACATGGTGGGCCATGGAAGCCACGTCGCGGGCATCGCGGCCGGATTCCGCCTACCCGGCTGTTGCTCTCCGGATCGCACCGTCGGCCTCGCCTTCGGCGCGGATCTCGCCATCGTGCGCACGACGATGACGGACGCCGAGAACATCCAGGGCGCCGAACACGTCTTCGCGCAGCCATGGCTCGCCGACGGCGTCCCGAGGCCGCCCACGGTGCTGAACATCAGCCTGGGCGGCAGCGGGCACGCGCACGACGGCACGGGCCCCTTCGAGGCGGCCCTCGACGACCTGTTGATCGGTGCGACCCGACGGTCGATCGTGGTCTCCGCGGGCAACAACGGCGGGCTGTTCAATCCGCCGCCGTGGTTTCCGCCCATCCACCATCCCGGGCAACACACGTTCGGTGAGGTGTCCGCCTTCGGCACGACCACCCGCAGCTTCCCGGTGATCTTCAGCGACCTCGTCACGGACACCTTCGTCTGCTGGTACCAGGGGCCTGGGCGGTTGGACTTCACCCTGACCCCGCCACCCTTGGTGGGCGGGCCGGTGATGCCCCCGGTCTCCCCCAGCGCGAATCCATCGGCCGTGCCGCACGTCTTCGGGCAGCCACCGAACGAGCACGCGGTATCCGTCACCTCGTACCTGTCGGCCGCGCCGAGCGGAAAACGTCAGATCATCGTCCGGATCAATCCTCCCGCCCCCAGCGGCAATCCCCCGCTTTCCGGGCAGATCTGCCTGGGCACCTGGACGATGACCCTGCACGAAACACAAGGCACCGCCACCTTGTTCGATATGTGGTCGCTCGAGAACGACCCGGACCAACCCGCGCGATTCGCCCCCGCGCAGCAAAACCGCACGCGGACCGTCACCATCCCCGGCACCGCCCGCCTCCCGATCACCGTGGGAGCCTACGACACGGGACATGGCGACGTTCTCGCGGAGTTCTCCGGCCGGGGACCGACCACCGACTTTCGGATGAAGCCGGAGGTGTGCGCACCCGGTGTCCGCATCTTCTCCGTCGCGGCCGGCGCACAGAACCCCGAACACCTGACGCCCCTGGACGGGACGAGTCAGGCCGCGCCGTTCGTGACCGGCGTCATCGCCCTGATGTTCGAGGTGAACAACAACCTCGACCACACCACGATCGTCGGACACCTCACCGGCACCTGCAAACACCCCGTCCCCCCGGTCCCCCCGACGCAGCTCGACAGTGGTTGGGGCTATGGCAGGGTCGACGCCGAGGCGGCCATCCTGGCCGCGATGCCCGCCCCGCTCGCGCAGGAGATCGCGCAGCGCGGCGAGCCCCTCGTCCTGCCCGCGGCCGCCTACCCGGGCTCGCATGTACCCCTGGTCACGCGGGTGCGCCAGGTCCTGGCCCGGATGGCGCAGAGCCCGGCGGGGCGGCGCATCACCGACCTGAGTTCCACGCACCACGAAGAGGTGCGACGTCTGGTCGACACCGAGCGGCGCGTGGTCGTGGCGTGGCAGCGCATGCACGGGCCGCTGCTCCTGCGCAGGTTGTTGCTCAGCGACTTCGCCCAGGACGAACCCGTGCCGCGGGCCCTCGGCGGACGGCTCGTGGCCGACGGGTTGGCCCGCCTGCTCGACGAACTCGCCGCCGCCGGGAGCCCCGCCCTGCGCGAAGCCATCGTCGAGCACCGCGAGTTCCTGCTCGAGCTACCAGGGACCAGACTGGCCGATCTCGACGAGCGAGCGGGGCTGAGCTGACATGGGCGCCGGCACTGTGGAATTGCTCGCCCGGGAGATCGCCAACGCGCTGCGGCCGCTGGAGCAGCGGCTCGCCGCGGACCGGCGGCAGGTGTTCTTCGCCCAACTGGGCCTGTGGTTGCCGGGCGGGCTGGACGCCGCGTCGGGCGCGATCGGCACGGTCGCCATCCAGTCGGGCGGCCTGGGGCCGATCGTGCTGCGGCTCGACGCGGCCATCGGGGACGACGTCGCCGAGCGCATCACCCTGGAGGGCGTCGCCCTGCTCGGGGCGTTGCGGCAGGTCTTCCAGGCGATCACCGCGTTGGCGCCCGCTCTGGACGTCGCGGTGGTCGGCGGGACCGGGCTGACCGAGGCCCAGCGGGTACGGCTGCGCGCCGAGGTCCAGGAAATTCCCCGACGGCTGCTCGACTTCGCGCTGCTGACCCACATCGAGAGCAAGAGCCGCAACGCGCTCGACCTGCTGTCGCTGCTGGGGATCTTCACCGATGTCCAGGTGATCCCCGATCCCCAGGACCCCACGGTGGTGCCGACCCGCCGACGGACACTGCGCTTCGATCGCCTGCCCACCCTGTTCACCGCGCCCGGTGAACTCTTCGGCGACGTCTTCGACTTCGGCAAACCCGGCTTCGACGGCAGCGAGCTGTTCCGACGCCTGATCGAGCATCTCGTCGCCCACGGCCGGCACTTCACGTACGCTGCGCCGCCCGGTGGGCCGCAGGAGCTGGACATGTACGTGCTCCGGCTGGCCGTCGATCCGACCGGAACGACGCCCACCCTGGCCACCCGCGTGGACGTGGCGGCCACCGACGACTACATCCGCTCGTACACGCCCAGCCCGCTGTGGAAACTCGCCGTCGAGGCACGGACCCGATTCGCGCCGGGGCTCGAAGGCCACATCCGGCCCCCGTTGAGCATCGAACTCCGGCCGTCGACGGGTGCCTTGCAGCTCGATGCCTCCGTCGGCGCGAGCGCCGAGCACGCCGACGGCACACCCATCGTGCTGTTGGGCAAGGCCGGCGGATCGCGCCTGGAGATCGGCAGGTTCACCGCGGCGATCGGCCTCGCCGCGGAGGCCGGCGCCGGTGGCACCGCCACCTTCGAGCCCACCGCGCGTGTCGATCTGGTGGGCGGCCACGTACTGATCGACCTCGCCGAGGGCGACGGCTTCATCGCCACGATCACCGGCGGCGGACGTGTCGAGTCCGACTTCACCGTGCGCGGCCTGTGGTCGCCGTCCCGGGGACTGCGCCTGGAGGGCAGCGGGTCCCTGGACCTGGCCATCCCCACCCACCTGGAACTGGGTCCGGTCGAGGTCACCACGCTGTACCTGAGTGTGGGCCTGGACGCCGACGGTTCGCTGCCCCTGGAGATCTCCACGGCGTTCACGGCGGAGCTGGGGCCGATCAAGGCGACGGTCGACCGCGTCGGTGTCATCGTCAAGGCGCGGTTCCGCGACGGCGGCAACCTGGGCCCGTTGGATCTCGGGTTCGCGTTCAAGCCGCCCACCGGCGTCGGGCTCGCGGTGGACGCCGGGGTGATCTCCGGCGGTGGTTTCCTGTCCGTGGACTCCGCGCGCGGGGAGTACGCCGGCGCGTTGGAGCTGAAGTTCGCGGGCTTCCTGGACCTGAAGGCGATCGGCCTGATCAGCACCCGGATGCCGGACGGGTCCGACGGCTTCTCGATGCTGATCGTGATCACCACCGAGTTCGGTGCCGGCGGCCTGCAACTGGGCTACGGATTCACCCTGCTCGCCGTCGGCGGCCTGATCGGCCTCAACCGCCGGATGAACCTGCGGGCGCTCGCGGAGGGGGTGCGCACCGGCCGGGTCGAGTCGGTGATGTTCCCGAAGGACGTGGTCGCCAACGCGCCTCGGATCCTCAGTGACCTGCGCGCCTTCTTCCCGCCGGAGCAGGGGAAGTTCCTGATCGGGCCGATGGCCAAGATCGGTTGGGGTACGCCGACGCTGGTCAGCGTCTCGCTCGGGGTCGTGATCGAGATCCCGGGCAACCTGGCGGTCCTGGGTGTGCTCAAGTGCGCGCTGCCCACCGAGGACCTCGCGCTTTTGGTGCTGAAGGTCGCCTTCATCGGCGCGGTCGAGTTCGACAAGTCGCGGTTGTGGTTCTTCGCGCAGCTCTTCGAGTCGCGCATCCTCACCATGACCCTCGACGGCGGCCTGGGCCTGCTCGTCGACTGGGGCGACAAGCCCAATCTGGTGTTGACCGTGGGCGGTTTCCACCCCTCGTTCAAGCCGCCGCCGCTGCCGTTCCCGGTACCCGACCGGCTGTCGGTCGACATCCTCAACCGGCCGGGCGGCCTGATCCGGGTGTCCGGCTACTTCGCCGTCACCAGCAACACCGCCCAGTTCGGCGCCGCCGCCGAACTGCGCTTCGGCTTCTCGGACTTCGGCATCGAGGGGCATCTCGCTTTCGACGCGCTGTTCCGGTTCTCGCCGTTCGCGTTCCTGATCGAGATCACCGCCGGGGTCGCGCTGAAGGCGTTCGGGGTCGGGGTCTTCACCATCGACCTGCGGTTCCGTCTGGAGGGGCCGTCGCCGTGGCGGGCCCGCGGTCGCGGTTCGATCTCCCTGCTGCTCCTGGAGATCTCCGCCGACTTCGACATCGGCTGGGGCGAGGAGCGCAACACCACGCTGCCGCCGATCGCGGTACTGCCGCTGCTGGCGAGCGAGATCACCAAGGTCGAGGGCTGGCGGACGAAACTGCCTCCGGGCGGCGGCGACACCCGGGTGACGCTGCGCGCGCTGCCCGAGACGGACCGGCTCGTACTGCACCCGCTCGGTACCTTGTTCGTGCAACAGCGGGCGATCCCGCTGAACGTGCGGATCGACCGGGTGGGCTCGCAACGGCCGAGCGACGGCAGGCGCTTCGGCGTCGCCCCGGCGTCGGACAGTGGCTTGGTGCAACTGTCGCAGCCCGACGACAAGTTCGCGATGGCCCAGTTCCAGGACATGGACGACGCGGCGAAGTTGTCGGCCGCCGCGTACCAGGACCAGGACGCGGGGCTGGAGTTGAGCGCGGAGCGCGCGGCGCTCGCCTCCGCCCGGGTGGTGCGCCGCAGCACCCGCTACGAACTGCACATCTTCGACAGCCGCGAGAGCGGCACCGCCGGCGCCGCGCGGGCACAACCCGCGGGCGCTTCGCGGGCCCGGCGAACCGCCGCCCCGGGGTCGACCCGCCGCGAGCGGTTCCACAACGTCGGCAGCGCGATCTACGACCGACTCCTGGAGGGCAGCAGTACCAGCCGATCGGCCCTGTCCAGGCGGGACGCCGAACAGCGCCAACCGTTCGCCGCCGAGGACACCGTCCGGATCACCGGGCAGCGGTTCGCCGTCGCCCACCGACGCGACAACCTCCAGGCGTTCGCGCCGACTTCGGACGTCGACCGGGGCGTGACCAGCTTCCGCAGCCACGCGACCGCCTCCGACGCGCTCGTCGACTGGATCGACGCCGACCCGAGTCTGGCGAACACGCTGCACGTGATTCCGGTGTCCGAGGTCGCGGCCCCGCTGGCCACGCCCGGCACCTGGTCGGAGACGGCCGCGCTGCCGGTCGTGGCCTCGGGCCTGGAGGCGGTACGGCGCGGCGACGGCAGCGTGCTCGTCGCCGGCGGCGCGGACGCCACGGGCCTGGCCCTCAAGGCGACCGCGCTGTTCGATCCGGCCCGCAAGACCTGGTCGGCCGGCAAGGACCTGGCCACCGCGCGGCGCGGGCACTCGACCACGCTGCTCGACGACGGCCGGGTGCTGGTGGTCGGCGGCCGGGGCGCGGACGGGGCGCCACTGGCCTCGGCCGAGATTCTCGATCCGATCGCCGGCACCTGGTCCCCCGCCGGGACCGGCCCGAAGACGGCCCGAGCCGAGCACTCGGCGACGCTGCTGAGCACGGGCTCGGTGCTCGTTGCCGGCGGTATCGGAGTCCGCGGCACCGGCAGCACCGCGCTGTCCTCGGCGGAGTTGTTCGACCCGCGCACCGGCAAGTGGTCGCCCGCGAAGCCGATGACCGACGCGCGATCCGGCCACCGGGCCGCGGTCCTGCCCGGCGGTCGGGTCCTGGTCGTCGGCGGCGCGCTGGCCACGGGCGGGCGGCCGGCGGCGCTCGCGTTCTGCGAGTCGTACGAACCGGTGGCCGGCACCTGGTCCGCCGCCGGGACCCTGAACACACCGCGCAAGGGGCATCAGGCCACCGTCCTGGCCGACGGCTCCGTCCTGGTCACCGGCGGCGACGCGACCGAGATCCCCGCCGCCGGCCGGCTCACCCTCGCCCCCCTGGCGTCGGCGGAACGCTACGACCCGGGCACCGACACCTGGACCGCGGTCCCGGGCATGCCCGCCGGCCGGGCCGGGCACCGCGCGCTGCGGCTGCGCTCGGGCAAGGTCCTGGTGCTCGGCGGCACCGGCGGGCCGCCCTTCGCCGCGGGCCTTCGCAACGCGACCGTGTACGACCCGGCCCACCGCACCTGGACGCCCACCGGTGGCCTGGCCGTCGGCCGCGGCGACTTCGCCGCGATCGAACTGGCCGACGGCCGGGTGCTGGCCGCGGGCGGCGTCGTGCTGTCCGGCCCGGCCGCGCCCACCGAGGCCGCCGTCGCCACCGCCGGCACCGAGATCCTCACGCCATGACCCCGGCCACCACGAAGGGTTCGACGCCATGACCAGTCCCGCAGCCGCGGCCATCGGAACGTGGACGAAGACCGGCGACCTGCCGGCACCGGCCGCCTGGTACGGACAATACGACGGCGCCGTGCTGTTGCCCGACAACCGGGTGTTGCTGGTGGGCGGTACGGACGGCACGTCGGTCGTGCTCACCAGGACCGCGCTCTACAACCCGACCGCCGCGACCTGGTCGGCCGCCGTCCCGCTGCGCTTCCCGCGCCGACTGCACACCGTGACGCGACTGGACAACGGCAAGGTCCTGGTCACCGGCGGCACCAGCGGATCCTCGCCGCTGTCCCCGGGCCTGGCCGCCGCCGAGGTCTACGACCCGGAACACGACACCTGGGAGGCCGTCGGCGACATGCGCGAGGCGCGCTTCGGGCACAGTGCCGTACTGCTGGCCGACAAGACGGTGCTGGTGGCCGGCGGTGTCGCGCTCCGAAGCGGGGATTCGCTCAAGGCCCTGCGCTCGGCGGAGATCTACGATCCGCTGACCGGCGCCTGGAGCGACGGCGGGACGATGACCGACGCCCGGACCGGCCACTGCGCGGTTCGGCTCAAGGGTGGCCAGGTGCTGGTCTGCGGCGGTACCGCCCCGATCTCCGGACAGGACGAAGTGTCCCTCGCGTTCTGCGAGTTGTTCAATCCCGGCGACAAGTCCTGGGTGCCCACCGGCAGCATGCTCCGGCCCCGGAGCCGGCATCAGGCCGTGCAGGCGGCCGACACCGCGGTGCTCGCCTTCGGCGGCGCCACCCCCGGCGTCCCCGGTGACGGCACCTACGACCCGTTCACCACCTTGACCACCGAGCGCTACGACCTGGCGACCGGGAAGTGGACGGCCATGCCCGCGACTCCCGGCGGCCGGGGCTTCCACCGCGTCGTCCCGCTGGGCTCGGGCAAATTCCTGCTCGTCGGCGGCACCGCCGAGGTGCGCGACGGCGTCGGCTATCGCAGCGCGCTGATCTTCGACGACGGCACCAGGACGTGGAGCCCCGCGACCGGACCGGCGCTCGGCCGCTGGGCGTTCGCCGCCACCGCGCTGGCGGACGGCCGGGTGCTCGTCACCGGCGGAACCGTCCGGGCCGGACTCGCCGCCGCCGACCCGACCGGCAACGAACTCACTGCGACCACCGAGGTGTTCGGGAGCGGTTCGTGACGGCGAACGCCTACTCCTTCCTGCCCTGGCTGCGCGGCGGGATCGCCACCCGGATCGCCGCCGATCCCACCGGTCCGGTCACTCGCGCCGAGATCCCGGTCAAACTGCAGTTGACCGTCGAGCCGATCAGCGGCCCGCCGCCCCAGCACTTCGTGGAACAAAAGGTCCAGCTCTACGGTCCCGGCGACATCGTCGGCATCGATCCGCGCGTGGTCTCGCGGACCGAGCCGCGTGCCTGGGTCACCAACGCCGAGCCCAACTACCTGGCGCACATCGAGTTCTACGACGAGGACTTCCCCTGGCAGTACAGTCCGCTCGCCCCCGAGGCGGACACCGGGCGGCTGCGGCCGTGGCTCGCGTTGGTCGTGCTGGAGGCGCCGGAGGACTCCGGCGAGCCGGGCGAGTTCACCGAGGGCAAGCTCCCCGGGCGACCGCTGCCGTACATCGGCGTCGCCGACCCGGCGGGCACGCTGCCGCCGCCCGAGCACCTCGGCGCGTGGGCGCACGTGCACGTCGACGGTGAACTCGACGCCCCGATCGTCTCGGAGAACATGCCCGCCGCGCTGTCCGCGCTGCGCGGTGTGCTCGCCGCCACTCCCGACCGGGCCTGCTCCCGGCTGATCTGTCCGCGCCATCTGCGGCCCGACACGGGGTATCACGCGTTCCTGGTCCCCGCGTTCGAGACCGGGCGGCTGGCCGGCCTCGGCTTCGACCCGGCCGGCGCGCCGACCGCGGCGCACTGTGCCTGGGGACCGAGCTACCCCAACCGCCGGGCACCCGGGGAACTGCCCTACTACCACCGGTGGTTCTTCGCCACCGGCACCGCGGGCGACTTCGAGTACCTGGTCCGGCTGCTGCAACCGGGGCACGCCGACGAACGGGTGGGCCGGCGCGATGTCGACGTGCAGCGTCCGCCCGGTCCCGGCCTGCCCGGGATCACCACGCCCGCGGCGCTGGGCGGGGTGCTCAAACTCGGCGGGGCGCTGCGCGTTCCCGACCGCGAGCAGGACCTGTGGGACAACTGGGACGGCCGGTTCCCCCCGCCGCCGCCCCCGCCCCCACCGCTGCCCGCGCCGCCGGTGCCACTGCCCTACCCGCATCCGTTCCAGCAGGCACTCGCCCACCTGGTCAACCTGGCCGACGACTACCTCGAACACGCGCCCACGGCGGCGCACGCGCGCTTCGCCGCCACGGTGGGCCCGGAGTCGGGGATCGCGGCCGACCAGGTCGATCCGGTGATCACGCCGCCGCTGTACGGGCGTTGGCACGCCCGCGCGTCCCGGCTGCTGTCCGAGCGCGACGGAACGCCGATCCTCGCCCCGGAGAACCGCAACTGGGTGCACCGGCTCAACCTCGATCCGCGCTTTCGGATCGCCGCGAACTTCGGCGCCCAGGTGGTTCGCACCCGCCAGGAGGAGTTCATGGCCGCCGCCTGGGAACAGGTGGGCGACGTGCTCGCGGCCAACGACCGGATCCGCGCCGCGCAACTGGCCTGCGAGGTCGGTCACGTGCTGCACGCGAAGCACCTGACCCCGGTGGATCCCCCGGCCGTCCGGACCGCCGCCGACCCCGCCCCGTCCCCGTCGGGCAGGGCACTGCAACTGACCGCGCCCGCCGGCTCCCGGGTGACCGCGTCCGCGTCGTCGGCAAGCACCCTGGACGACGCGGGTGCGGCCCCGCCGGTCGCCCTCGGGTTCAAGGTGGCCCGCAGCAGGATCGCCGCAGCGCCGGTGTCGCCGGCCATGCGGCGCATCACCCGGCCGGGATCGCGACTGATGCGCACCCTGCCGTTCGGCGCAGGCCAACCGCCGCCGGCCGCCCTGCTGCCCCGGATGGACGACCCGGCCACCGGGATCGCCGCCGCCGCGCCCAAGGCCGCCCCGTCCGCCATCGTCACCCCGAAGGAACTGGCCGACATCCTGCACCCGCACACCTCGACCGGGCCGCAAGCGTTCGACCCCGTCGACGAGTTGCACACCAGCGCCGACTTCCTGATCAGCCTTCCCGGCGAGGGGATCGTCCCGCACCCGGGCGGCGCGGACAGCAAGGAGGCGGAGCGGTTCAAACTCGCGCTCAAGGACCTCCACCGGGGCTTCGACACCGCCGCCGTCGGCGGGCGCACGGACGCGCGCGAGCCGCTCGGCGTCGCCCCGGTCACCGATCGCATGCTCGGCGAACTGCGTGCCGACGCGACCGTGCCCCGACAACTGCTGAGCGAGGTCAGCCTGCCCGAGCGGCTGCGGCCGTTCGCCGAGCGGTTCATCGAGGCGATGGCCTATCCGGTGGTCGACCTGCCGATGTATCGCACGCTGCTGGACATGTCCGTGGACACGTTCGTGCCCAACCTGGGCCTGATCCCGCCGAACACGATCACCCTGCTGGCGACCGACCAGGAGTTCATCGAGGCGTTCATGGCCGGGCTCAACCACGAGATGGCCCGCGAGCTGTTGTGGCGCGAGTATCCGACCGATCAACGCGGCACGCCCTTCCGCCAGTTCTGGGACCCGCGCGCGGAGTTGCCCAAGCCCGGCGAGAGCGCCGAGGAGCGCCGCGAACGCCTGTACGACATCACCCGGATGGAGACCTGGACCAAGGCCACCGTGCTGGGCGGGCACGACAATCGCGACCTGGTCCAGGAGGAGGAGCTCGTCCTGGTCATCCGGGGCGAACTGCTCAAGAAATACCCGACGGCGGCCGTCTACGCGCACCGCGCGACGTGGGGGACCAACGACGACGGCGTCGTCGATCCGAACGTGGAACGGGTGCTCGCGCACGTTCCCGACGGCGAACGCCCCTCCCCGGACCTGGTCAAACTGCCGATCTACGAGGCCAAGGTCGAGCCGGACATCACCCTGCTCGGCTTCGATCTGACGGCCGCTCAGGCACGCGGGAACCCGCCCGACGACGCCGGCTGGTTCTTCGTGATCAAGGAACGTCCCGGTGATCCCCGCTTCGGCGCCGACGACGGCCCGGGCACCCCGATCGAGGTGTGGAACGACCTGTCCTGGCGGGACATCGATCCGCTCGACCACGGCTTCGTCACCCTGGACCCGGGCACCCAGGTCCCGCTCGTGCGGTTCGACGGCTCCGAGGACGACCAGGAGAAGCGCGAGCAGCGCCGCGAGGACGCGGCCCTGCCGCTGTGGCACTCGCGACTGAGCTCCGCCGACATCGCCTACATGCTCTTCCAGGCACCGGTACTGATCGCCGTACACGCACAGGAGATGTTGCTCGATGCTCGACCGGCTCAGTGACGACCTTCCGGTATTGCTCGGCCCCGTCCGACTGGAGACCCGCTTCACCCCCGACGAGCTGCTGATCCGGGTGTTCCCGGACGAGTGGGCCATCGACAAGTTCGAACCCCTGCCCAGCGAGGCCGAGTTCGCCGCGTTGAGCGCCTACTGGACCGCGCTGTGGCGGGCGGGCGGCGACGCCGGCGCGGAGCAGGTGGCGTGGCACGAGCTGGTCGCCCGGGTCGCCCCGGGCCGCGCGACCTGGCTGCGCGGCGCCCACCCGCCCACCAACCAGGCCGAGAAACCCGCGAACGTGCCCGCCGACACGGTCGTGCTGGTCCTCGTCGGCGCCACCGCGCCGGCCACGGCCGACCGACAGCCCACCGTCACCTACTGGACCGCGGTGTGGCGGGCGCACGGCGACCGTGACCAACTGCGCTCCGCCGACGTCGCGTTGCTGGCCGCCGTCGGTCCCGTACGGGCCCAAGGCATCCGCACCCGACCGCCCACCGGGATCGACGCCGCGCCCACCGACCCGCGCGGCGACGTCGTGGTGGCCTTCCTCGTGCTGCCCCGCCCGGCCCAGGTCGCCCGCGACTCGTGGACCCGGCCCGCCAAGGCACGGCTGCTGCCCGACCGGTTCGTCGCGCTCGGATACGTGGGCCCCACCCAGGTGTTCTCGGTTCCCGGCGCGAACATCCCCGACGAGTTGACGGTCGGCCCGGACCCGGGCACGAGCACCGCCGAGCAACTCAAGGTCGACGAGCGGACCGGCAAGCTGCGGGTGCCGGTCGCCCTGCGCTGGCTGACCGACTTCCAAGCGGCGGTCGACGTGGGCATGGGGATCCGCGTCCCGCTCGACGAGCACAACCGCCACGGCGTCGACCGACTGGTCGTGCTGGGCCTGCGACAGCGCACGGACCCGCAACAGTCCGCCGTCGAGCTGGGCGACTTGATCACCCGGCAACTGCGCAGCCCGGCGGGCTACGCCCTGTTGCCCCAGGGCACGCCCACCAACAACACCGAACAGGCGCCCGCGGGCCAGGACGCCCGCGAGGAGATCGACGCCGCCCTGCGCGCGACCGTGGGCTACGCCGCCGCGGCCGCGCCCGACGACTGGACCGCCAGGACCGACGGCCAGTGTTTCGCCGAACTGCTGGGCATCGACCCCGCGGTGCCGACCGGGATGCCCAACGCCGACCGTAGCGACCAGCGCGACGCGCGCGCCGCGAACACCGCGCTGTGGCCCGCGACCTGGGGCAACTTCCTGCGCACCACCCTGCATCCGATCGTGCCCGCGCAGGCCGCGGCGCAGACGCGCGAGTTCTTCGTCCGCAACGTCAGCGGACGCGGCCCGATCCCGTCCGTCCGGATCGGCCGCCAGCCGTACGGGATCCTGCCCACCACCGCGTTCAGCCGAATGACCTGGCCGGCCGCGTCGACACACCGCGTCGCCCTGCACCATCTGCTGCGGGAGGCGCTGGAGGACTGGCGGGCCGCGGCCGCCAAGGTCGCACGCGTCGACGCCGGCACCCCCGACCCGCACCAGCGGCTCCTGGACATCCTGGCGCTGCACCCCACCTCGGCCGAGTACCACCAGCGGCACGCGCAGAGCGTCGAGGACATCTTCAACCGGGAGAACCTCGGCGGTCTGGGCACCACCGTCACGGACACCCTGGACCACGTCCTGCACATGCCGGACCCCATCCGCGGGCTCCTGAAGCGGTTCGGCTACGACGCGCACCCGCCCGAGCGCCCCGACCCGGCGCTGATCCGCCGCCTGTTCGTCGGCGAGCAGCACCCCCTGCTCGCCCCCCTCGTCGACGACCGCCCGCTCTCCGAGACCGACCCGGTCCGCGCCTACACTCCCGCACCCGACGCCCGGAACTACCTGCACTGGCTCGTCGACAACGGCCGCACCGATCTGGACAAGGTGCGCCTCGAGAACGGGTTCGCCCGGAACCGGCCGCCCTCGGCCCTCCTCTACCTGCTGCTGCGCCACGCGATCCTGCTCGGCTGGGAGGACGCCGGCCGGGCACTCGCGGTCGCCGCGGGTCGGCCCGCCCCCACGCTCGCCGACCCCCCGTTCGTCCACGTGCGCACCCAACGACCGGGCGAGGCACAGCCACCGCCGAGCGAGAGCCGATACCGGCAGCTCTACGCCCCCGACTCCGCGATCACCCACAGCACCGATCCCAACCTCCTGGTCCACCAGTTCATCCCCGGGGTACTGGAGACCCACGCGGCCACCGTCCCGCTCGCCGAACAACTGGACGCCGTCGAACTGCTCGCCGATCTGCCCACGGCCCGGCTGGAACGGGTGCTCGCCGAACACCTGGACTGCGCGACGTACCGACTCGACGCCTGGCTGCTGGGCCTGGCCAACGAGCGCCTGGCCGAACTGCGGTTCGGGATCGACGGCGGCGACACCCCGCGCCGGGGTGTGCACCTGGGGTGCTACGGGCGCCTGGAGCAGGTCCGCCCGAGGTCCACCGAGGGGCTCACCTCGATCCCGCTGTCCGGCGAGCTGGCCACGGTCATGGGGACCACCTCGATCACCCACGATCGGGCGAACGGCGGTTACACGCACGCCCCTTCGCCGAGCCACGCCGCAACGGCCGCCGTGCTCAGGGCCGGCTACCTGGCCAACGGCTCTGCGGCCGACCCCGGTTCGTTCGCGGTGAACCTGAGCTCCGAACGGGTACGGATCGCGCTCGCGCTGCTCGACGGGCTGCGCACGGGTCAATCGCTCGGGGCGCTGCTGGGGCGACGGTTCGAGCGCGGGCTGCACGACGGCCACCCCGGGATCGAACTCGACGGTTTTCTCCCGGCGTTGCGACGCGCCTTCCCCCTCCGGGCGGGCAAGCTGTCCGAGATCGCGCCGAACACGCGGGACCACGTCGACGTGATCGAGGCCCGCAACGTCGTCGACGGCCTCGAACTGGTGCGCCGGGCCACCCGCCCGCCGGTCACGCCGACGTATCCCTTCGGCGCCGACGACATGCCCGACGCCTCCGCCGACGAACAGGAGGCGATGAACGCCGAGCTGCGACACCTGCTCGACATCCACGACGCGCTGGCCGACCTCGCGGTGGCCGAAAGCACCCATCAGGTGCTGCTCGGCAACACCGAACGCGCCTCCGCGACCCTGGACGCCTACGCCAAGGAGGGCTTTCCGCCCCGCCCCGCCGTGGTCGAGACCCCGCGCAGCGGGATCACCCTGACCCACCGGTTCGCCGTGCAGCTCACCGCCGGGCTGGCCCCGAACAACGGCGCCCTGCGCTTCCGCGGCGACGGCCCGCGGGCCAAGGCCGAACCCGCCGTCAACGACTGGCTGCCGACCCTGCTGCCGGGGCAGCAGGACGTGGTCGCCCTGGTGAGCTGGACCGATCCGCTCACCGGACTACGACGCGAGAGCGTGGTCGACCAGGCCGACCTGGAACTGCAACCCATCGACCTCCTGTGGACGATCCGACCGACTGACGACGCGGCGATGACCGACCTCGACGACCGGATCATCGGCGTCGTCGTCACCCGGGACAAGCCCCGTCCCGACGTGCGGCTCGCCATCGAATACACCACCAGGGTCGCCGGCAAGGTCACCTTGTTCGAGGTGTCGCCGCTGGTGGAGACCCTGCGCTCGCTGCTGACCACCTCCCGGCCGCTGCGCCCCACCGACCCGATGGCCGCCGCGGGAGCCGTCACGGTCGACCGCTCGGCCGACGACGCGGTCGTGGTGCCCAGGGAACGGCCCGCGGCCGTGCGCACGGGTCTGGAGGCGCTGCGCGCCAGGGTGGCCGACCACCTCACCGCGCTGGTGTCGCTGTACCCGCCCGACCCGACTCCCCCGCGGCGCGCGGACATCCTCACCCGGATCGACGCCCTCCTCACCACCCACAGCCAACTGGCCACCACGGCCGGGGGTTTCGGCCTGTTGCGCAGCGGTTGGTCGGAACTGGTCGAGTGGCGCCGAGGGTTGTTCCGCGACGTGCTCCGGACGGTGGACGTGGCCGCGGACCGGATGGAGGGTTCGCTCGCCGAGGCGGACACGCTCATCGCGCGCTACGACGCGCTGCCGTCGTCCACCCCGACCGAGGACCGGTATCGGTTGTTGGAACAGGCCGAACGCCTGCTCACCACGACGCCGACCAGCCCGCGCCCGTCGACTCCCGCGAAGCTGCGCACGACCGTGGGCACCAGGCGGTCGGCGTTCGATTCCCGTCTGCAGGGGCTCAAGCGGGTGGCCAGGACCACGAAGACGACACTGTCCACACTGTTGGCGGAGGTCCGCGCGCTGCTGCCGCTGAGCGCCTTCGACCCGGTCGGTCTGGACCTGACGCCGGCGGAGGATCGCGTCGTCGTCCTGGGTCGGGATCTGCTGGATCGGGCGCAGGCGTTGCAGGTCGACGTCACCGGCCGGCTCACCGCCGCCGACAAGGCACTCACCGCGCACGACCAGGCGGCGACCGACCCGGAGCGGGTCCGGGCGGCGACCGAGGCGCTGGTGGCGATGCTCGGCGAGGACGTCCTGGTGGTACCCGAGTTCACTCCGCCGGACCAGTTGGCCCAGGACTGGAAGAAGGCCCGCACCGACAGCACCAAGCTGGTCCAACACCTCGTCGACGACTTCGGCCGGGACTTCCCGGTCGACGACTGGGTGCACGGCGTCGCCCGGGTGCGGGAGAAGCCGCGCCTGTGGGAGAAGGCCGTCGCACTCGGGGACGCGCTGCGCGGACCGGGCGGGCTGCTGAGCAACCTCGCGGGTTGGCAGGAGCCGCAACTGACCCCGGTCCAGTTCCCGTACCGGACCAACGACCACTGGCTGGCGATGGAGTTCAAGGCGGGTACCGAGATCCTCGAGGACCGGCTGTTGTTCACCGCGCACTACATGCCCGAGCCGCTGCTCGCCGGCCCCCGACGTTGCGGCCTGCTGTTCGACGAGTGGACCGAGGTGGTCCCCGCCGCGCGGGAGACCACCGGGATCGCGGTGCACTTCGACGGTCCCGACTCCGAGCCCCCGCAGGCGATGCTCCTGGTCGTCCCGCCGACCACCACCGGCACCTGGGCCTGGGACGACCTGGTCGCCGCGATCGAGGAGACCTTCGAACTGGCCACGATCCGGGCCGTGGAACCGGGACACCTGGACGACACCGCCTACGCGCAACTGCTGCCGGCCACGGTCATGTCGGCCACGCGCCAACCGATCACGATCGGCACCGATCTCGCGATCGCCAACCTCCGCTGGAAGTCCCGTGACTGAGCCCCGTATCGAAAACCTCCGCGCGGCGCTGGACCAGCGCGACGCGCCGACCGTCGGCCTGTGGAACCGCGTCGAGGGAAGACCGCGCACCACCGACTTCGATCGTGCGCTGCGTGCGGAGGCGCGTGATCCGCTGTGGATGCTCACCCGGCAGTGGCAGATGGGCGAGTTCCGCGGCGCGGACGCCGGTTCGCCGGTCACCGCCACATATTCGGTGGTCGCCACGACCCCGACCAGGTTCCGTCCCGCCGGCGGCGCGGTGGAACCGCTGCCCGTGGATCGCCCGTTGGAGGCGGTCGCCGAACGGCGGCGCCTGCCGTTCGCGTTCGGCGCCGACCGGATCTCCTTCGATCTGCGACTGGCCATCGGCCGCCGATGGATGAAGCTCGTCGGCCGAAACCTGCTGCTCAACCTGATCAGCCTGAACGTCCGGCAGAAGTACATCGCGCGCTACCCGATCGCGTTGCCCGATCCCGCGGTCGACGCGGACAGCCCCCGGGTGGCGCACCCCGAGGTCTGGTCGTCGATGCAGGCGGTCGCCGGCCGCCGGATGGACGGGTACCAGTTCTACCTGGACCTCAAGCGCGGGCGCCCGGCCCACGAGGGCATCGGCGGGCTGTTGGGGCTGCACCGGGACGAACTCACCAAACTGGGCAAGCGGTTGGTCGACTGGTTCGAGGCCCTGATCGACCAGCCGGCCGAGGATGCCACGACGCACGCCACGAACACGGCCTGGGATCCCGAGCGGTTGGAACACCGGTTCTCCGTCGCCGTCGGCGCGCCGGGCGGCGGGGAGAAGGTGCTCACCGCCCAGGAGTATCCCGGCGGGACCCTCGACTGGCACGCGTTCTCCGTCGATCCCTCCGGCCCGCTCGGGGGGACCGTCCCGCCGCCCCAGGCGTTGAACCGTACCGTCTTTCCCGCGCCGGTCCGGTTCTCCGGCATGCCCTTGCCGCGCTGGTGGGCGATCGAGGACGGCCGCACCAACTTCGCCGCGGTGCGCCCGGACAGCACCGACCTCGCGCGGTTGATCTTCCTGGAGTTCGCGCTCGTCTACAGCAACGACTGGTTCCAACTGCCCTGCGATCTGCCGGTCGGCACGCTGGCCTCCGTCCGCGGCCTCGCGGTGACGGACGTCTTCGGCCGGAAGTTGTGGATCACGCCCGCGGGTTCGGGCGACGACGCCGACTGGCAGCGCTGGTCGATGTTCACCCTGGACACCATCGGCGAGGCGTCGGTCGAGGCGGACACCGACCTGTTGCTGCCGCCGAGCGTGCCGAAGGTGGCCGAGGGTCCGGTCCTGGAGGAGGTGCTGCTGGTCCGCGACGAGAGCGCGAACATGGTGTGGGGCATCGAACAGACCGTACGGCTGCCCACCGGCGAACCCCGGCGGGGCGCCGAGGTCGCCGCGGAGATCCTCGCGCACAGGCTGCGGCTGCATCCGCCGGCCGATCCGCCGCCGGCGGCGGCGCCGGTGGGCTACGAGGCGATGAACTCGGTGCCGGAGAACTGGATTCCGTTCGTTCCGGTACACGTTCCCGGGCAGAACCGCGAGATCCGGCTGCAGCGCGCGGCCATGCCCGGGGTGGTCGACGGCCTGCCGGTGCGGGCCCGGACGTCGTTGCTGCGCGAGGGGTTCGACCTGGGCCGAGCATACTTCGTCAACGAGGAGGAGGTGCCGCAGACCGGCACCGGGATCACCGTGGCCTACAACCGCACGCGCTGTCGCGACGGCCGGGTCGCGCTCTGGCTCGCCACCCGCCGCAGCCCCGGCCGCGCCGAGGCCTCCAGCGGCCTGTCCTTCGACTTCCTCACCGACACGGACCCGCCGGCGGGCCCGGCGACCGGGTAGGCGCGATCGCGCCGGTCAGCGCTCCCCGGCCGGCCGCGTGCGGCGGGATCCGTCGAGTACCGCGTCGAGCAGGCCGGGGAACAGGGCGTCGAGGTCGTCGCGGCGCAGTCGCACCAGCCGGGATCGGCCCATGACGGTTGTCCAGGTGACGCCCGCCTCGCGCAGCACCCGGTAGTGGTGGGACAGCGTGGTCTGGTGCACGTCCAGGTCGCTGCCGATGGCATTGCAGCTCTCCTCGCCGGTCACCGCGAGCCGTTGCACGATCTCCAGCCGCACCGGATCGGCCAGCGCTCGCAGCACCTCCACCATCCGGATCGCGCCGGTCGCGGGTTGGGACACCTCACGCATCGCTTCACTCCGTCCGTGACGAGCCCTCAGCCTACCCACTCATTGATACATGGACAAGCATCCATGTATTGCATACAGTGCCGATCACCCACCTCCGTGATGCTCCGGAAAGGCGGCACGATCCGTGCTGAGACGACTGTTTCCCTTGCCCTGGCCACGTTCGCCGTCGGCACCGACGGCTACGTCATCGCCGGCCTGCTCCCCTCCATCGCCGCCGACCTGGGCGTGTCCACCCCGGCCGCCGGTCAACTCGTGACGGTGTTCGCGCTGGTACTGGCCCTGTCGGCGCCGGTCATGGGCGCCCTCACCAGCGGCCTGAGTCGGCGGTCGGCGCTGCTGATCGCCCTGGGCGTGTTCGTGGTCGGCAACGCCGTCACCGCGCTGGGGACCGGCTACGAGGTGGTGATGGCCGCCCGCGTCGTCACCGCCGTGGGCGCGGGCATCATCACCGCCGCGGCCTCGAGCACCGCGGCCGCCATCGCCCCACCGGAACACCCGGGCCGGGCACTGGCGTTCGTACTGGGCGGCCTGACGTCGGCAACCGCGCTGGGACTGCCGCTCGGCACGCTGATCGGCCGCGCCGACTGGCACCTCACCCTGTGGGCCGTCGCCGGGATCGGGCTGCTGGCCGCCGTCGGCATCGCCGTCGGCCTGCCCGACGTGAAGCTCCCCGCCGCCTCCCCGCCCGACCGCCTGCGCCCCCTCAGGCAGGGCCGCGTACTGGCACTGCCGGCGGTCACCACACTGGCCTTCCTCGCCACTTACACGCTCTACACCTACATCGGCCCCACCCTGCGCGACGCCACCGACGGCGACGAATCGCTGCTGACCCTGATCCTGCCGGCCTGGGGCGTGGGTACGCTCGCCGGGAACATCACCGCCGGACGCCTGGTCGACCGCCGCGACCCCGCCCGCGTCCTCACCGCCACCCTCGCCCTCGCCGCCCTCACCCTGGCGCTCACCCCGCTCGCCACCCGCGCCCTCGCGCCCACCCTGCTCTGGGCGGCCCTGTGGGGCGCGACCGTCGGCGTCATCGTCGTCCCCCAACAGCACCGGCTCATCGCCCTCGGCCCCGCCGCCGCCCCGATCCTGCTCGGCCTCAACTCCTCCGCCCTCTACCTCGGCGGCGGCCTGGGCGGGCTGGCCCAGGAGTGGCTGGGGCTCGCCCCGGCCCAACTGGGGCCGGTGGCCGCCGGCGTCACCGCCGTGACCCTCCTCTGGCACCTGGGAACCGCACGCCGCCCCGCGCTGCCCGCCCCCGCGACACCGGCGCCCATCGCGGCCGAACCGAAAGCGTCGCAGGCGTGACGCCGCCTCCCGGCCGGCCTCCGCGCCGGGTACGGCGGCCGCGGTCGCGGCGCTCGGCGCGGCGGATGCTCGGCGGGCCGGGGTCGATCGAGCCTGCCGCCGCCGACGTGCGGCACGGTGCCGGTGAGGTACGGGTTGTCGACGGCGGGGAACACGGCCTCGATCAGGTCCTGCGGACTGCCCATCCGGCCGCCGAGGCCGGCTCCCACCCACACCGCACCGGTCCGGCGGTCCCTCGCCCGGCTTCGGCCGGGCGATCAGGCCTCGCAGTCGTTCGAGGCCGTGCCGCCGTCGGCGCCGACATCGCAGATGTCGATGCCCGGGCCGCCGACGAGGACGTCCACGCCGGCCCCGCCCTTGAGGGTGTCGTTCCCGAAACCGCCGTCCAGCGTGTCGTTTCCGGGGCCGCCGATCAGCAGGTCGTCCCCGTCACCGCCGCGGAAGCTGTTCTCGACCGCGCCGTAGGCGGCGAACGCGTCGTTGCCCGTACCGCCCGACACGTCCTCCACGTCGGGGCGGATGTTGCTGTTGCGATGGCCGACAAGCCCGTCGTCCGCGATCCCGTCGAGCGTCACCGACACGGCGGTGGTCGCCCAGCCGTAGTTCACCGCGTCGCGGCCCGCCCCACCGGCGATGTCGTACGTCCCCCCGTGCACCACGAAGGTGTCGTTGCCGTCACCGCCCAGCGCGGTCGCGTTGTAGTACAGGTCGACGGCGTCGTCACCCGAACCACCCTCGACCCGGCACGAGTCCGGCGCGAGGGTGTCGTTGCCCGAACCGCCGTAGAGGACACACGAGACACCTCCGAGCTGGTCCGAAACGGTGATCCGGTCGTCACCGTCACCACCGTCGATCACGGCTCGGGAAACGTTCGGGCACAACACGAAGTGGGTCACGTCCCGGTTGCATCCCGGCCCGACCGCCACGCCGCCCGCCGGATCGTAGACGCTCCAGGCCGGGATGGTGTTCGTCTCGTAGAAGTGGTCGTACTGGACCAGAATGCTCGACGACAACCCCGGCGCCCCGACCACGTACACGACGCCACCGTCGACATACACGGTCGTCGGGGCCACCGAAAGCGGCGCGGACGCGGCGGTGTTCGCCAACCCCGCACCCGTCACCGCCGCGACGATCGTCAACCACGCCGTCGCCATGCGTGCGAACCAGCGTCTGCCGTACACGTTCGACCCCCTCCCTCGGCGCCGACGCCCGGTCCAATGCCGACGCGTCGGCGATCACGTACCGGCGGAACACCGCCGCCGTCGGCATCCGGCCCACGGGAAACCAGATTCCTCCCGGCCGCCCCGGCCGCACAGCGCGCGTTCCGGCCGAACCCGACAAGCCCCGAACACAGCGCGGTCGCACGTCGAAACGCGAGTCGCCGCGGACCGCATACCCGCGAACCGCCTCGCCCCCGCACCCGTCCGCACTGCTCAACGCCCGCCACCCGCCCGACCGACGCCCGCTCCCCGCCCCAGCCGAGTCGCGGCCCGCCGTTCCGACGACCGATCCCCCCACCACTGTTCACCTCCCGGCCACGGACAGGTGGCCGGCCGTTCCCCCTCCGCCGGCCCGAAACCTCCGCCGCCCTGGCAAAGCGGCTTCCCGAGGCAGTGCGGCGTTCACGATGCAGGCGGCCAACGGAGAGCGGGCAACCCCTGAGCCTTCGACAGCGCGTACGACGCAGTACCCGACCCATCGCCCCCGGCGGAAAGCGGTTCGCCCCGGGTCTCAGGAAGCCCCGGTCGGCAACATCCGCACCGCGCGGTCGAAGGCCGAATCCCGGTGGTTGGCGAACTCGTCCTCGGTGAACACCGGCTCGCGCACGTTCGGCGGTATGCCGGCGCCGTCGAAGGTACGGCCGTCCCGGGTGCGGAACACCTCGTTGGGCACACCCGCCCGCCAGTCGTTGGGCAGCCGGCGCTGCATGACGTCGGAGAAGACGCCCTGAGTGGGCTCACCGATGCGAATGGTCGAGCCGGGTCGCCCCATCATCGCCTGGACGAAGGTCTCGCCCGCGCTGACCGTGGAGCCGCCGGTCAGGATGGCGATGGGGCCGGTGTAGCGGGTGCTCCGGGGATCGGGACGCACCTCGATCGGCTGGGGGCGGGTGAACCGGCTCGGATCGCGCGGGTCGTTGCGGGCCTGTTTGACGTAGGCGAGGTACGGGCGGTCGCTCAGGCGGGCGGCCAGTCGCAGCCCGAGGTTGTCCATGCCGCCGTCGTTGACCCGTACGTCGATGATCAGCCCGCGCAGCCGGTCCAGTCGTTCCGGCGTGAGGACGGCGTCCAGGGCGCGGTCGAGTTCGGCGCTGTCGGTGAGGTAGCTCGGCGGGCGGTCGGGGAGGTAGGCCATGAATCCGTTGATCCGCAGGTAGCCCTGTCCGTTGGGCAGGTCGGCGTAGGAGACGCGACCGTTCGCGTACTCGGTCGGTGGCCGGCCACCGAGATCGTGGTCGATGATGTGGGCCCGCACTCGCCGATCCAGATCGGCGGTGGGGGCGGTGGTGCCGGGGCGCGTCTCGCTGAAATATCGGTCCGGGCCCGCGGTGAGATCCACGTGTGCGTCGTCGAGTGGATCGATCATGTCCCGCATGATCGCGAAGAGTTCGTCCTCCGTCGTGTGCGCTCCCACCAACGGACGATAGCGATCGCGCGTCGCGTGCCAGTCGACGCCCTTGGCCGCGAAGAACGGATAGTTCTCCTCGAACGACTGCCAGAAGGTGTCGAAGGCGGCCACGCGCCCGGACGGAGCCGAGCGGGTACAGGTCGGCGGCAGGGCACCGACCCGGCGCATCTCCCGGTATCCGGGCGCGTGGGTGAAACGCAGCCGGGCCTGGTTCGTGTGCCGGACCGGCCGAACGCCGACGACCATGCCGTCCGTCGAGTCGTACGTCGTCTCGCCCCGTTCGCCACCGGAACGCCGGGCGCTCGGCCCGGGCAGACAGCCGACCGAAGTGGTCTGGTACTGGCGCAGTGTGCCGTCCTGGATCGTCACGAGCATGCCGTATCCGTCGACGCGCCACACGCCGTCCGATGTGGGCGGTCGGGCCGCGCCGGTGTCGGCGGACGCGGTGGCGCCGGCGGTCAACACCAGCACCGAGGCCGCCGCGATCGTCGAACACGCGCTGCGAAGTCTGGTCATCGTTTCGGTTCCCTTGCGTGGGGGACCGGGGCATGGCCGCCGAATCCGGAACGGACCCGCACCGAAGCGGAGTTCGGCACCGGAACGGAACTCGGCACGCGGCCGATCCACACCCGCGATCTCGTGTCGTCCGTGAACGTGACCACGATCGCGCCCCGGCCGGTCGTGGGGCATCCGGGCACCACCAGAGTCGAGGGTGGGTCTGGACCCACGTTCGCCGGTGTCCCGGCGAAATCGCGTCCGGTGTGGGCTGGTTCGGCGCACGTTCGGTTGGCGCGCACCGCCACCACCACCGCCACCACGGCTGCCACTGCTGCCACTGCTGCCACGGCGCGACAGGATCGTCTGCCACGCGAGTGCCCGGGCCCTCCGGGCGGTGATGCCGCCCGTGCGGACGGAGTCGGCGAGGGCCGCACGGCGGTCAGTTCGGGAGCAGGGACTCCAAAGAGACCTGGGGGTCGGCCAGGCGGGCCTGGTCGACGGCCGCACCGGAGCGGATGAGCGCCTGGACGGGTTCGACCACGTCCCAGACGTTGACGTTCATGCCGGCCAGGACCCGGCCGCCGGACAGCCAGAAGGCGACGAACTCGCGGGCGGCGGGGTCACCGCGGAAGACGACCCGGTCGTAGCCGTCGGGTTCGACGTAGCCGGTGTACTCCATGCCCAGGTCGTACTGGTCGGTGAAGAAGTACGGCAGCCGGTCGTAGACCGCGTCCTGGCCGAGCATCGCCCGGGCCGCGGTCTGCGGCTGGTTCAGCGCGTTGGCCCAGTGCTCGACTCGGATGTGCCGGCCCAGCAGCGGATGGCGGGCGTTGGCGACGTCGCCCGCGGCGTAGACGTCGGGGGCGGACGTACGCAGGTGCTCGTCGGTGACGACGCCGTTGTCGACCGCGAGACCCGCCGCTTCCGCCAGGCCGGTGTTGGGGGTGACGCCGATCCCGACGACGACCGCGTCCGCCTCGATCCGGGTGCCGTCCGTGAGCAGGACACCGTCGACCGCGCCGGAGTCGCCGCCGATCTCGGCGACCCCGACGCCGAGGCGAAGGTCCACTCCGTGATCGCGGTGCAGCTCGGCGAAGACCCGTGCCGCCTCCGGGCCCAGGGCCCGTAGCAGCGGCAGTTCCGCGCTTTCGAGCACCGTCACTTCGGCGCCCGCGGCCCGCGCGGCCGCCGCCGCCTCCAGACCGATCCAGCCGGCACCGATGACGACGATCCCGGCCCCGGGCCGGAACACGGCCTTGAGCCGGTCACTGTCCGCAAACCTGCGCAGATACAACACGCCGTCCAGGTCCGCGCCGGGAACCCGCAGCCGGCGCGGCGAGGCGCCGGTGGCCAGGAGCAGCGCGGCGTAGTCGAGCCGGCTGCCGTCGCCGAGGGTGACCCGGTGCGCGGCGGGATCGAGGGCGGTCGCCGTCGTGTCCAGGCGCAGGTCCACCCCGTGGTCGGCGTACCACCGCTCCGGATGCACGTACGCCTTCTCCCGCTCCTCCTTCCCGAGCAGGTAGCCCTTGGACAGGGGCGGGCGCTCGTACGGGCGCTCCCGCTCGTCGCCGATCAGCACCAGCGGGCCGTCGAAACCCTGCTCCCGCAGAGTCTGCGCGGCCTTCGCCCCGCCCAGACCCGCTCCGACGATCACGTGGGCACGGTTCGCGGTCATGCTCTCTTCCTCCTTTGTCGGGTTCCCGCACCGGCCCGGTCACGGGGACGAGGCAGAGGCGGAACCGAACGCACGGCTCCCGCGACGGCGACCGACACAGCCGGCGGGGACCACGCTGCGAAGGCGGGGCCGACACAGCGAGTGCACCTCCCGCCGGAGGATCCGGGAACCGGCCCCGCCATCCTGACCGCCCCGGGCACCCACCGACGGGTCCGAACACCCCCGCCGCCCGCGAACCACCCGAACGGCCCAGGTCCGAATACCCGACCCGCGGCTCCGATCGTGCCGTCCCGCCGGGGCTCGGCCCGCCCGCCGCAACGGTCATCGGCGCGCCGGGCGGGCGTCGAGTTCGAGCAGGTCGTGGCCGAAACCGCGCGGCGCGCGTGGGTCGGTGCGCGCCGAGGTGAGTACGCGCAGGGCGTCGGTGTGCAGGACGCGACGGCCCGCCGCCTTCAGGGCTTCGACCAGCGCGCCGTCCTCGCCCACCGCCATCGCGGCGAATCCGCCGACTTCCAGGTAGGCGGCGCCGGAGAACCCCAGGTTCGCCCCGTGCACGTGCCGCTTCGTGTCGGATCGGCGGTCGTATCGCGTCTCGAACGCCTCCCGCACGCCCGGCGGGTGCCCGGACCAGTCGTGGACGCGGACGGTGCCGGCGACGGCGTCCCAGCCGTCGCCCGCCCAGGCGATCTGTCGGGTCAACCACCGGACCGGCACTCGGCTGTCGGCGTCGGTGGTCGCCAGCCACATGCCCCGTACGTCACACCTGTCGCCCAACACCGCCGCGAATCCCGCGGCGCGCGCGGCCCCGGCCGCCCCGGCGTCGACCTCGACGACGTGTGCCCCGAACGCGCGGGCGATGTCCGCCGTACGATCGCGGCAACGGTCGGCGGTGACCACCATGGTGACGGGTACGCCCGAGGCGGCGGCGCGGGCGTTCGCTCGACCGAGCGCCCGCAGGCAGCCCGGGAGTTCGTCCTCCTCGTCGCGTGCGGGCACCACCACGACCACGCGCCGCACCCGAGGCGGGCGACCGCCGTGGGCCCTCAACGCAGTCCTTCGAGCGCGGCCGGGGACAACTGCGCGGCGGAGACCGTACCGGTCCGGTCCCGGGTGTCGATCAGGACATCGAGGAGGAAGTCGGGCTCACTGTGTTCGACCACGTGGACCAGGTCGGGCAGCGCCCGCACGGCGGCGTGCACGTGCTCGGCCGAGTCCACGTGTCCGGGCGCGGGTGGGCGCCAGTGCACCGCGACCACGGTCCCGCCCGGGGCCAGGCACGCCCGGGCGCGCGCCAGGACCAGGTCCCGTTCCGACGGTTCGAAGTAGTACAGGAACTCGGACAGCACGATCAGGTCGAATCCGCCGGGCCGGTCCGGCCATTCCCGGGGCAGGACGCGGCATTCGACCCGGACGTGTGGGAGGTCGGCCGTGCGCGTGCGCGCCTGGGTGACGGCGACCTCGGAGAGATCGCAGGCCAGCAGCCGATCACAACGATCGGCGAGCAGCCGGGTGAGGACACCGACCGAGCACGCCGGTTCGAACGCGTCGCGGTATCGCGTTCCGGGCAGCGACGCCACGGTGAGCGCGTATTTGCGTCGGTCGTAGGCGCGGTCCGCGAGGCTCCACGGGTCTGCGGCTGCGGCGTACATCGCGTCGAACGCCGTTCTCGACAACGCCGCGCTCACCGGAACACCACCTCGTAGGGGCGGACGAAATGCTCGATCTCCTCGGGCGGCAGGATCACCCGGTCGTCACGGCCCGGGGCGTGCGGGCGCAGTTGCGTCTCGAAGCACGCGACGGCATCGCGTTTGCGCCGTCGCCGCTCGGGGGTCAGGTCGACCCGGACCGCGCGATCCCACGGAACACGGGGGTCCTCGGGTCGAGCCCAGTGCCACATCCACACCGGGTACTGGACGTGGGCCACGTCGGCGGACGCGCACGCGAGGGCCGCGGCCCGCCCCGCCGCCTCGTGGTCGCCGTGGACGTCTCCCGACCACGGGGCGGCGCAGGTGCCGAAACCCGCCACGAGTTCGACGAGGGTGTCGGCGGCCTCCGCCTCGTGCTCGGCGACCCCGGTGTCCGGCAGCCGCAGGCGCACGATCTCGGCGGTCGAGGTCCCCGCCGGCCCGAGCAGGCCCAGGGCCCGTTCCGTCTCCCGGATTCGGCGCGCGCGCAGGAGCGGGGGCGGGATCGGTCCGCCCGGGTGGGACTTCTCGCCGTCGGTGAGCAGCACCACGCGTACGCGCGAACCCGTGTCGAGGTGGGCGGCGATCAGGCCGCCGGCGCCCAGGATCTCGTCGTCGGGGTGGGCGGCGACGACCACGAGGCCACCGTCGCGGGCCGGGCCGGCCGCCTCGAGGGGGTGCGCGCGGGGCAGGTCGGTCAATGTGCGCCAGGCACGCCACACTCGCTCGGGCGTGCCGGGGGCCTGGATGGGATCGGCGGGCGCGTGTTCGCCGGTCACGATGTCGCCTCCGGGCGCCGGCCATCCGCCTCGGTCGCCACCGCGGCGGCCCGCAGGGCTCCCAGGCGTGCCAGGTCGCGTTCGGCGTGGTGCTGGCGGATGTACACCGTCAGGTCGGCGACCGCGCGGGCGTGTCGGGCGTCGTGACCCAGCGGCCCGGCGCCCAGTGCCCGTCCGACCCGCTCCAGGACCTCCGCACAGGTGCGTTCGACGACGGCGCGCACCCGCAACGCCCGGATCTGCGCGGTGCCCGATCGGTCCAGGGGATCGGCGTCGATGTCCGCGGCGGCCCGCGCCAGGAGCGTTCGGGCGACGGTCAGGGCGAGGTCGACGCCGCCGAGGTGGGCCAGTGCGTGCTCGTCGAGCCGACCCCCGCCCGCCGCCTCGACGAGGGGTCGGCTCACCGCGCGGGCGCCGCCGAGCCAGCACGCCGCCACGCCGACTCCGCCGTGGTGAAAGCCGGGACGGTCGAGATAGGCGTCCACGTCGCCCACGGGTTCGGCCGCGACCGCGTCCAGTTCGACGTCCAGGGTCTCGCTGGCGGCCATGCCGATCGCCGGCCACGAGTCGGGCAGGACGCGATACCCGGGGGCACCGACGTCGATCGTGAACAGGCGCGGCCCGTCCGGGGCGTCGGCGGTCACGAGCGCGTGCGTACAGATCAGGGCGCCCGAACACCACCGTCGGGTGCCGTGCACCCGCCACCGGCCCCGGGTGAGCCGTTCGGCGGTGAGTTTGCTGCCGGGCGGCTCGGCCGCCCACACCCCCCAGCGCGCCCCCGACGCTGCGATCGCGACGCCGTCGCCGACCTCGGCGATGATCGCGAGAGCGTCGGCGTGGCCCTCCGCCAGTCGCCCGAGGGCAAGGTCCCGTTCGGCCGTGGCGGCGAGCGTCTCCCACCGCGTTCCGGTCGCCCCTCCCCCGGGCGCGTCGAGGCCGGTCGGGTACCGGCGGGCGAAGTCGACGAACCAATCCCGCACGTCCCCGCGGTGGAGCCGCGCGATCGTCTCCGCCGACGCCCCGATCGCGAGATCCCGATCCCGATCCCGGAGACCGCGCGTATCGGCGCTGATCTTGTCGATACTCATCCCACACCGCTACCCCTCGAGCCCATCGGCACGCTCCGTCGCACGAGAGCGGCAAGGGCCAGGTCGCCGGGCGGATGCCGAAGGAGTCGATCCACGGTCTTCGGCACGGTGTGCTGCCGGGTCCCGCCTGGGGGACCCGGGTCGACGAGGGGGGTGGATGCCGACCCGCCTTTGCACCGAGATCGGCTGGACCTGACGAATGCGGCTGGACCCGATCCGAACACGGCCCCCATTCGCCGCGGACGAACTCCTGCGCGTCGACCGGAATCGGAAGGCCGCCCGGGTGGTCCGCGCCCCGGTCGTCAGTACTTCTTCCCGGTGCCCGCGACCGTCAGAGCGGCCAACGGCGGTCGGCGAGCACCGGGAACTCCGCCCGTACGGTGTCGATCACCGCGGGGTCGACGTCGCAGCAGGTCACGCCCTCCGCGGTGCCGGCCTCCGCGAGCACGGTGCCCCAGGGGTCGACGACCCGGCTGTGGCCGCCGAGTTCGACGCCGCCCTCCTGCGTGCCGACCGCGTTGCACGCGATGACGAGTACCTGCTCCTCCACGGCGCGGCAGGTGGTGAAGAGCCGCCAGTGCTCGCGTCGGGCGGCCGGCCAGGCGGCCGGTACGATCACCGACTTCGCGCCGCGATCGACCAGCCCCCGCCACAGCTCGGGGAAGCGCAGGTCGTAGCAGGTGGTCGCGCCGATCGGGCCCAGCCCGGTGTCGGCGACCTCCAACGTGTCGCCCGGGGTGAGCAGTTCGGCCTCGCGGGAGGCGTAGCCGAAGACGTGCACCTTGCGGTACGTGTGGACGATCTCGCCTGCCGGGTCGAGCAGCACGGCCGTGTTGAACAGGCGTCCCCGGTCGTCGCGCTCGACGATGCTGCCGAGGTGCACGTGGGCGCCGAGCCGCCGGGCCCAGCCGCGAGCCGCCGTCACGGTGGGACCGGCCAGGGTCTCGGCCCGCTCGGTGTAGGCGTCGAAGGCGAAGTAGCCGGCCGCCCACAATTCCGGCAGCACGACCAGGTCCGCTCCCCGCGCCCGGGTGACCATCCGGTCGACCCGCTCCCGCCGCCGCTGCGGGGACTCCTCCGGCGGGCTGGCGACCTGTAGCAGGGCGATCCTCATGAGCCGTCCTCTCGGGGGGCGAGCCCGGTCCAGTCCGCCATGTCCGGCACGCTCAGGGCAGCCAGCGTGCTCGACAGGTGAGCCGCGACGGCCTGCCCCGCCCGCTCCGCGTCGCCGTCGCGCACCGCGGCGGCGATCGCTCCGTGCTCGTCGAGCACGGCCCGGGCCCGGCTCTCGGTACGGGCCACCGCGCGCAGCCCCATCCGGATCTGCCGGTCCCGCAACGATTCGTAGAACTCGGCCAGTACGGGGTTGCCGGCCGCCTGCACGATCGTGCGATGGAACACCCGGTCGCAGTCGATGAAGGCGACCGGATCGGCGAGCAACCCCGCCTGCTCCGCCACCAGGCGCTCCAACTCGGCGGCGAGCTCCGGCCCCCGCGCGGTGACCCGCCGGATGGTCCAATCCTCGACCAGCTCCCGGGCCTGCATCACGGCGCGGACCTCGGCGTCCGAGATCGGCGGCACGTAGGCGCCCTTCTTCGGCACGATCCGCACGAAACCCTCCGCTTCGAGCCGGAGCAGGGCCTCCCGCACGGGGGTGCGCGAGGTCCCCGCCGCCTGCGCGACCTCCGACTCGGTCAGGAAGGTGCCGTCGTGCCGAGGCATCTGCGCGATGTGCCGCTTCAGCCAGCGGTAGGTCACGTCCTGCGCGGAGCCGCGTTGCGGGCTCGCAGCTTGTACGCCACTCATGAACATCATGTATACAAGTGGCATATCAGCCGTGCAAGTGGCGTTCGACGCCACATTTCCCCGCGCCGTTCCCGACGGAGGACGGATGACGGACCGCGGGTTGTGGACAACGGATGGTGGATGGCGGATGGCGGGTGCGCATTCGCCGGAAGCCGTGCGGCCGGTGCGCTCCACGACCGGGACGACCCCTCGGGCCCCGCATGGCGCGATCCGGTCCCCTGCCCCGAACGACTGCGGCGTTCCGTCCGGTTCGCCGTCCGGCCTCGGATATCATCGCTGTCCGAGGCCGGAAACGACTCCGGAAGATCATCGTTTCGGTCCCGGAGGGAACCCGATGCCCACCTCGCGCCATGAGGACCTGCGCGCCGCGATCACGTGCGCCCGGGAGGCCTTGGCCGCGCATCCCGACGCCGCCACGTCCCCGGCCCTGGCAGCTCTGATCACAGCCGCCGAGCCGTTCGCCAACTTCGCCCCGGCGGTGCCACCCCCGGCCAAACGCCAGTAAAACGTGACATCCCGGGCCGGCGTGTACCGCCGAAGCGGCTCGACGGGCTGATAACTGAAGGCCAAGGGCGTCGAGTTCACCACCGACATCACCGAACAGGGCTGGGGCTCGGTCACCACCCTGGCCGTACCCTGCGCGGGCACGATCGGGCTCTATCAACCACACCACGACACCGCGTACGACCTGGACTGAGCCGCCTCCGCCACCGGACTGCGCGTGCCGTGCCCCGGCACGGCACGGCACGGACGGTGGTTCAGGTGGTCACGGTCGTGCCGCAGGGTTGATCGCGGCGTGCGGATCGGGCCGCCCGGCCTCGCGAGGGGGGGTCGCCGCGCCGACGGCCGGGTCGCCGGGCAGGAGTTCGCCGATCAGGGTGCGGATGTGCTGCTCGATCTCGTCGCGGATGGGGCGCACGGCGTCGATGCCCCGACCCGCGGGATCGGGCAGCCGCCAGTCGAGGTAGCGCTTCCCGGGGAAGATCGGACAGGCGTCGCCGCACCCCATGGTGATGACGACGTCCGACGCCCGCACGGCCTCTGGGGTGAGCACCTTGGGGTTCTGGTCGGCGATGTCGACGCCGACCTCCTTCATCGCCTCGACGGCGACGGGGTTGACCCGGTCGCCGGGAACGGATCCGGCGGAACGGACCTCGACCCGTTCACCGGCGAGGTGACGCAGGAATCCGGCGGCCATCTGGGAGCGACCCGCGTTGTGGACGCAGACGAACAACACGGAGGGCTTGTCGGGCATGTCGATCGGGTTCCCTTCCGGGGGTGACGGCGGCTGCACTGCGACTGCGGGCGGGACGGTTCGCACCGCGGCTCCCGGCGGGGCGGTGTCGCCCGGTGGCCGGGTGTCGGCCCCGAACCTGCCGGGACGTCCGAACACGACGGCGACCAGCGCCAGACCGACGACCCCGCCGCCGAACTGGGCGACGACGAAGCCGGGCACGGAGGCAGGTTCGATGCCGGCGAAGGTGTCGGAGAACGCGCGGCCGACGGTGACCGCCGGGTTCGCGAACGAGGTGGACGAGGTGAACCAGTAGGCCGCGCCGATGTAGGAGGCGACCGCGATCGGCGCGAACCGCAGCCGGTCGGTCCGGGCGAGACCGAAGACCAGCAGTACGAGTCCGGCGGTCGCGACCACTTCGCCGAGCAGGAGGTTCCCGGCCGAACGATCGTGGCCCGACCACTCGACCAGCGCACGGTCGAACATCGCGTCCGCCAGGACGGCGCCCCCGATCGCGCCCGCGACCTGGGCCGGGACGTACACGGCGACCTCGCGGCCGGTCACGCCGGGCCCGCCGCGGCGGGCGGTCCACCACTCGGCGAGGGTGACCACCGGATTGAAGTGGGCTCCGGAGACCGGCCCGAACAGCAGGATCAGCACGCCGAGCCCGAACACGGTCGCGAGCGAGTTCGCGAGCAGTTGTACGCCCACGTCGCCGCTCAGTTCGGTGGCCTGAATACCGGACCCGACCACGACCGTGACCAGCGCGGCGGTACCGACGAGCTCGGCTGCCGCCCGCCGAACGAGCGGTATCGGGGCCGGCGTCACGTCCGGCGCCGGCCGCACGTCCACGTCCGCCTCCACGTCCGTGGATGCGGGCGCGACCGGGAGTCCGCCGCTCACGAGGAGAGGTCCAGCGCGCCCGCGAGCGCGGCGACCACAGGCGGCGCGACCTTGTAGTACACCCACGTCCCGCGCCGCTCCGAAGTCACCAGCCCGGCGTCGCGCAGCTTCTTCAGGTGGTGCGACACCGTCGGCTGCGACACTCCCACGTCCTGGATGTCGCACACGCACGCCTCACCGCCCTCGTGCGAGGCGATCAGCGAGAACAACCGCAGCCGCACCGGGTCGCCCAGCGCCTTGAACATGACCGCGATCCGCTCGGAGTCCTCGACCCCCAGCGGCTCGCGCGACAGCGGCGCGCAGCACGGCACCGCCTCGGCGCGATCCGCCTCCGGAAGCGGAAGCGTCTTGGAATTCGACATACGTCGATATTGACAGGTGTCTATACCGGTGGCAAGGTTGCCGATATCGATGCTCATCAATACAAGGGGGCGACCGGGAACCTCGGGATGGACCTCATGAACGGCGCCCGGGCCCGGGCCACCGGCATCCACGAGGCATTCCGGTCCGCCCCGCCCGCACTCGTCGGCTTCCCATCCCCTTCCCATCACCTTCCCGTCCCCCGTCCAGCCACCTCCCGGAGGTCCCGTCATGTCCCGTGTACAACTCGCCCTGCGCGTAGCCGACCTGCCTGCCTCGATCGCCTTCTACAGCAAGCTGTTCGGCACCGAACCCGCCAAGCTCCGCGACGGCTACGCCAACTTCGCCATCGCGGAGCCGCCCCTCAAGCTCGTCCTCATCCAGGGCACCGAGGGCGAGCCGACGGTGATGGACCACCTCGGCGTCGAGGTCGAGACCGCCGACCAGGTCACCGCCGCCACCACCCGCCTCGCCGAAGCCGGCCTGGCCACGCTCGAAGAAAACGACACGTCCTGTTGCTACGCCGTCCAGGACAAGGTCTGGGTGCACGGCCCCGGCGCCGAACCGTGGGAGGTCTACGTCGTCAAGGGCGACGCCGACCGGATGGCCAAGGACGAAGGCTCCGCCTGCTGCCTGCCCTCCACCGAAACCGGCGTCCCCACCCCCGCCCCCGCGACCGCGCAGGACCTGATCGAGCCGCAGCCCGCGAACTCCGGCGGCTGCTGCGCCTGACCCGCCCGCGTCACCGGCGGTCCCGCACCACCCCGGCGCGCGGGACCGCCGCCGGCCCCGCCCCGCGCCGCGCCCAGGCCGACCAGGGCGCCGAAACCGCTGCCGCCGGCGGCCCCCGCGCCCGGCAGCACCGCGAGGCGTGCGGCCCGCGGCCCCACGGTCTGCCCCAGGACGGCGAGCAATCGGTCGAGTCCGGCCTCCAGTACGGTCCCGAACTCTGGGCGAGCTCCACCACGACCGTGTCGCCACGTTGCGCGTAGCAGGCGCGTACGGCCCGGCCGGTGGGCCCGCCGACGGTGACCTCGCGGCGCCGGAAGCCGCAGTGGACCAAGGCGTCCACGGTGCCCTCGCCACCGTCGGCGACGGGCAGGCCGGTCACCGACAGGCCGGGGCGGGCACGGCGCAGTCCGGCCGCGAGCTGCCGGACCACCTGCGCCGCGCCGAGCGAGCCCTTGAACTTGTCCGGCGCGAGCAGGACGTGCGGCGCCGGCGACGTCCCCGATGGCCGAGGGGCCGGCATCGCCCACGGCGGAGGGGCCGGCATCCCCCGCGGCCGAGGGCCCGAGTCGGCGCCGGCGCCCCGAGCCGGGTCGCGTGGTTGCGGGGCGAACGGGCCCCGGCTCATCCGAGACCCTGTTCGGGCGGCGGTTCGACCGGCCCCCGGGACCAGGGCGCACCGCGCAGGGCGGCTCGCACGAGGTCCGCCATCCGCTGCTGGTCGTGGATCTCCTGCCCGCGACTGCCGGTCTCGTGGCCGCCGCTGAACCAGTCGATGCACACGTCCCCGCCCGCGTCCTGCAGGGCCTTCGCGTAGGCGTACGCCTGCTTGGGCGGAGTACGCGTGTCGTGGGTGGCCTGCATGATCCAAACGGGTGCGCGCACCGCGTCGACGTACGTGATCGGCGAGGAGTGCCGGAAGCGATCCGGGTCGAGGTCGGGGGCGGCTCCGAAGAAGGCCTTCCAGGCCGCGCGCAGGGCCGGGTTCATGTCGTCGTAGGCGGTCACCCAGTCGGCCATCGGGACGAACGCCATGGCCCCCGCGAACAGTTCGGGCAGCCGACCTACGGACAACAGGGAGAGGAAGCCTCCGTAGGAGGCGCCGGTGACGAAGATTCGTCCGGCGTCGGCCACGCCGTCGGCGATCAGTCGCCGAACCGCCGACTCGATGTCCTCCAGCTCCCGGTCGCCGATCGAGCCGATGAAGCCTTCGCGGAACCGGCGGCCGAACGTGACCGAGCCCCGGTAGTTCAACGCCGCGTACGCCACGCCGGAGGCGACCCAGGCCTGTGCCTGCGGGTTGTAGGAATCGACGGAGACCAGGTTCGGGCCGCCGTGCAGGTTCAGCACCAGCGGAAGCGGCCCGTCGGCGTTCGGGGGTCGACACACCCACAGTTGCAGGGGGGTGCCGTCGGTGGAGTGCACGGTGTGCGAGTCGGCGCGGACGCCCGGCGCCCGGGGGGTCGGCGCGTCGGCAGGGAGTACCTCCCCCGTCCGGCGGTCGACGCGCAGCACGGTGAGCGGCTCGTCGTAGCGCTGGCGGAGCAGGCGGATGCTTCCGTCCGCGGCGTAGTGCGAGGCCCACTGGTTCAGGTGGGCCGCGGCCACGTCGGGCTCGAAGTACGCCCCGGCCGGATGCGCGATCGCGGTCAGAGTTCGGCTGTGCAGGTCGAACTCCAGCACGTGGTGCAGGCCTTCGTCGACGTGCACCAGCAGGATCCGGGAGCCGTCGTCGGACCAGTCCAGGGCCACCAGGTCGCCGTCGAGGTGGGGGGCGTCGACGTCGATCCGGCTGCCGTCGGCGGGGTTCCAGACGCACGGGCGGGCGAAACCGGTCCGTTCGGTGGACACGAGCAGGCGACCGTCCCCGTCGACCGGGGAGAACCGTACCGCCCGCACGGGTGCCTTCGGTCCGTCGGTGAGGCGGTCGAGCACCTTTCCGGTGTCGGTCGCGACGACGGTGACGGCGAAGCGGCGCACTCCGGGGTTGTGGTCGGTGGTGTCGATACTGGCGGTCCGCCCGTCGGCGGAGACGAGCCCGTTCCATGCCTCGTGCGCAGAGGTGAAGAGCAGCCTGGGCGCCGGGGTCCGGGAGTTGTGCACGAGCCAGAGGCTGAAGCCGTCGGGGGCGGCGGCGGTGATCACGGTGGCGTCGCCGCGTCGGGCGGTGTCGATGCCCCGGAGCGTGTAGGGCGCGAGGGCGGGGGTCAGGTCGCGGCGTTCGGCACCGTCCAGCGACGTGGCCCACACGTGGCCGACCTCGGAGCCGTTGTCGTCGTGCAGGCTGAGCACCCATTCGCCGTCCGCGCCGAGGATGGCCTCACCGGGGTCGCCGAAACCGGACTCGCCCGGGATCGGCCGGTCGGTGCCTTGCTCCGCGTCCCATCGGGCGAGTGTCTGGCCGTCCTCCGTGTCCCGGACCACCAGGGAGAGATCGCGCTCTCCCCGGCCGCGTCGCATGGACAGGATCCGGTCGGTGGTGAAGAAGCGGTGCCAGGACTCGGTCATGGGGCGGTCCTCTCGGGGGTGGCGCCGGCGTCCGGTTGCGCGAGGACTTCGGCGAAGTGGCAGGCCGTCAGGTGTCCGTCGCCCGTCTCCACCAGGGGCGGGGTCACGTCCGCGCACACCTGCTGCGCCTTCCGGCAGCGCGTGCGGAACCGGCAGCCGGAGGGCGGGTTGAGCGGACTGGGTATGTCGCCCTCCAGCACGATGCGCTTGCGGGTGCGCTGGATGCGCGGGTCGGGAATCGGCACGGCCGACAGCAGCGCCTGGGTATAGGGGTGCCGCGCCGACTCGAACAGCGAGTCCACCGGCGCGTGTTCGACGATCCGGCCGAGGTACATCACGGCCACCTCGTCGCTGATCTGCCGGACCACGGACAGGTCGTGGGCAATGAACAGGTAGGTGAGTCCGAGCTGTTCCTGGAGGTCTTCCAGCAGGTTGACCACGCCGGCCTGGACGCTGACGTCCAGCGCGCTCACCGGTTCGTCCAGGACCAGCAGGTCGGGTTCCACGGCCAGCGCCCGGGCGATCCCGATGCGTTGGCGCTGCCCGCCGGAGAACTGGTGCGGGTAGCGGTGGGCGTGCGCGGCGTCGAGGCCGACCAGGTCCAGCAGTTCGTGTACCCGCTCGCGTTCGCGGCCGGCGTGCAGGCCGTGGATGCGCAGCGGCTCGGCGAGGATCGCCCGCACGCTCATCTGCGGGTTGAGCGAGGAGTAGGGGTCCTGGAAGACGAGTTGTACGCGGCGGCGCAGCTCCGACAGGGTGCGTCGATTCGCGGTGGCGATGTCGGTTCCGTCGAGCAGGACCCGTCCGCCGGCCGGGGTGACCAGCCGGACCAGGCAGCGGCCGAGGGTGCTCTTGCCGCAGCCGGTCTCGCCGACCAGGCCCAGGGTGCGGCCGCGGGCGATGGAGAAGTCCACGCCGGAGACGGCTTGTACGACGGCGGCTTTGCGGCCGCGTCCGGTCCGGTACTCGGCCACCAGCCCCCTGACGTCCACCGTGGTCGTGGTCATCGCGTCACCTTCTCGATCTCGTGGAACCGCACGCAGGCCGTGGTGTGGTTCGTGCCGACGTCCAGGGGCGGTGCGTCGACCTCGCCGCAGACCGCCGGGACGGCGTGCGGGCAGCGGGGCTGGAACGGGCATCCGGCGGGGCGCTCGCTCGGCAGCGGCGGCCGGCCGGGGATCTGCGCCAGTCGTGCCGCGCGCCGGTCGATGCGCGGCAGGGCGCCCAGGAGTCCGGTCGTGTACGGGTGGGCGGGCTGGTGGAACAACGCGTCGACCGGGCTCTCCTCGAGCTTGCGTCCGCAGTACATGACCATGACGCGCTCGGCGATGCCGGCGACCACGCCCAGGTCGTGGGTGATCAGCAGGACCGAGGTGTGGGTGCGGTCCTGGACCCGTTCGATCACGTCCAGGACCTGTGCCTGCACGGTCACGTCCAGGGCGGTGGTCGGCTCGTCGGCGATCAGCAGGGCGGGGTCGTTGGCGATGCCCATCGCGATCATCACGCGCTGACGCATGCCGCCGGAGAGCTCGTGCGGGTACCGGTCGGCGCGGTCCCGCGGGGAGGCGATGCCGACCAGGTCCAGGAGGTCGACGGTGCGCTCGCGCAGGGCCTCGCGCCCGTGGCTCGCGTCGTGCACGCTGATGGCCTCGGCCACCTGCGCCCCGACGGTCATCATCGGGTTGAGCGCGGCGAGCGCGTCCTGGAAGACCACCGCGATCTGTTTGCCGCGGATCGTGCGCAGTTCCCGGTCGGAGAGGTGCAGGAGTTCGCGTCCGCGGAAGAGCACCGATCCCTCGGCGGTCGCGTTGCGCGGGAGCAGGCCCATGATCGCCATGGTGGCGGCGCTCTTGCCGGAGCCCGATTCGCCGACGATGCCCAGGGTTTCGCCGGGGGCCACGTCGAAGGACAGGCGTTCGACCGCGGTCACGGGGCCGGAGTCGGTGCGGTAGGTGACGGTGAGGTCGCGCACGGACAGCACGGGGGACGTGTCGGTGCTCATCATTGCCTTCCTTGCGGGTCGAAGGCGTCGCGCAGGCCGTCGCCGACGAAGTTCACGGCCAGCACGGTGATCAGGATCGCCAGGCCCGGTACGTACAGCAGGTAGGCCTGCGAGGTGCCGATCAGCCCGGCGGCCTGGCTGAGCATGTTGCCCCAGCTCGACTGGGGCGGCTGGATGCCGAACCCGAGGAAGCTGGTGGTGGATTCGAGAATGATGGCGGAGGCGACCGCCAGGGACACGTTGACCGCGATGACGCCGGTCAGGTTGGGCAGCAGGTGGCGCACGACGATCCGCGGGTTCGAGGCGCCGATCACCCGGGCGGCCTGGATGAACTCCTTGTTGCGCAGCGTGAGTACCTGCGAGCGCACCACGCGGGCGATCATGGTCCAGCCCAGCGCGGACAGGACCAGGACGATGGTCACCGGTGAGGGGCCCAGCGCCTCCAGGGCCAGGGCCAGGACGGCGATGGCGGGCACGATCAGGAACAGGTCGGTCACCCGCATGATCACCTCGTCGGCCCAGCCGTTGGCGAATCCGGCGATCGCCCCGACGGCGGTGCCGACGACGGTGGACAGCAGCGCGACGCAGATGCCGATCGCCAGCGAGACCTGACCGGCGAACAGCAGTTCGCTGAGGTAGTCGCGGCCCAGCGAGTCCGTGCCCAACCAGTGTTCCGAGGAGGGCTGTTGGGCACCCGGCAGAAGGTCTTGTCGGTTGTGCGGGTAGGGGGCGATCCAGCGTGCGCCGAAGCAGGAGATCGCCAGTGCGGTCAGGATCAGCAGGCCCACGACGGCCAGTCGGTGGCGCAGGAATCGTTCCAGCACCAACCGGTGCCGGGGCTTGTCCCCGGCCGGTGCGGTCTTGGCCGGGGTGGGCGACGGCGCGGTCGGGGGCGCGGATTCGGCGGTCCGGAATGCGGCGGAGTCGGTCATCGCAGGGCCACCCTCGGGTCCAGAAGCGCGTAGGCCGCGTCCGCCAGCAGGTTGAAGAGGATCACGGCGACGGCCACCACGAGCATCCACGGGATCAGCACGAACACGTCGCCGGCCAGGATCGAGCTCAGGAAGAGCCGCCCCATGCCGGGGATCGCGTAGATCTGTTCGGTGACGACCAGGCCGCCGACCAGGGCGGCGGCGTCGAGCGCCACGACGGTGACGAACGGGGCGAGCGCGTTGCGCAGGGCGTGCCGGAACAGGATGCGGCGGCGCGGCACGCCCTTGGCCCGGGCGGTGCGCACGTAGTCGCTCGAGAGGGCCTCCAGCATCGAGGCCCGACTGAACCTGGACCAACTCGCCACCAGGCCGATGGTCAGCGTGACCACGGGGAGGGCCAGGTGGCGGAAGTAGTCCGGGTTGATGCCGGTGCGGCCGACCGAGTGCAGGCCGACGAAGTACAGCGGGGGTTCACTCAGGCCGAACTGCTGCCTGGGCCACACCGCCAGGACTTGGATCAGGACCAGGCCGAGCCAGAAGGCGGGCATCGCGATGCCCACGTAGGAGAGTCCGGTGAGCAGGTAGTCCCCGGCCGAGTACTGGCGGGCCGCCGAGTAGACCCCGATGCCCAGGGCGATCACGGAGGCGAACAGCACGCCCCAGAACATCAGTTGCACGGTGACTTCGAGCGCGGACCCGATCATCGGCAGCACCGACCCGCCGGTCCTGGTGCTGGTGCCCCAGTCCCCGGTGACGAAGGCCTTCATCCACAGCAGGTACTGCTCGGGCACGGATCGGTCCAGTCCGAGCAGTTCGGTCTGTCGGCGCACGGCGCCGGGGTCGGTCGACTGGCGCAGCTTGGCGAGCGGGTCGAAGGTGGCGCGGACCGCCCAGAACAGGATGAAGGAGGCGATCACCATCACGGGCAGCGAGTACGCCAGCCGGCGCACGGTGTATCTCAGCATGAGGTGTCCTCGGCGAGGAGTCGGGCGCCGGTCATTTCGCCAGTCCCCATTGGGCGAGGTTCCAGAACGGGCCCCGGACGGGGTTGATGCTGATCGGGCCGGCGACGTTCTTGGCGGTCAGCAGGATGTTGGGAACCGCCCCCAGGGGCAGCGACGGTACGGATTCGGCGAGCAGCTTCTCCGTCTGCCGGGACGCCTGCAGCCGGGAGGTCTGCTCGACGTCGGTGCCGACTCGGCCGAGCAGCGCGTCCAGACCGGGGAGGTTCGCGCGGATGAAGTTGATGCCCGAATCGCCGTTGGCGGAGCTGGGGATCGACGTCGAGGCGAAGGTGGCGTCCAGGGTGGGCTCGGGGAAGGTGTCGGTCAGCGTCCACAACCCCAGTTGGAAGTCCCCGGCCGGGGCGACCTTGCCGAACAGGTTCGCCGCGCTGGTGTTCTTGATGGTCATCTTGAACCCGGCCTGCCGCAGTTGCGACTGCAGTATCTGCTCGGTGAGTTCGCGGCTCTGGTTGCCCGCGAGGGAGACGATCGTGAACTGCGCGGCGCGGCCGTCCTTGGACCAGACGCCCTCACCGTTCTTGGCCCACCCGGCGGCCGTCATGATCTCGCGCACCTTGTTCACGTCGCGTCGGTAGACGGCGAAGTCGTCGGCCGCGAACGCGGACACCAGGGGTGACAGGAAGCTCTGTGCGGGTGCGCCCACGCCCAGCGAGCCGAAGAGCTTGCGCACGATGGCTTCACGATCGACCGAGTAGGCGAACGCCTGGCGGACCGCGGCGGAGTCGAACGGGAACGCCGCGTTGTTCATCCACAGTGCCTGGAGGTTCCCGGTTCGGGTCTCCACCTGCATGTTGGCGCTGCCGCCGAGCGAGTTGATCTGGGAGAGCACGTCGAGTTGCGGCGTGGGGTACAGGGCGTCGAGCTGGCCGCTGGCGAACGCCTGGAACTCGGCGGCGGTGTCGGTGGTGAACTGGAACGTCACCTTGTCCAGGTGCGGTTTCGGGCCCCAGTAGCGCTCGTTGGGCACCAGGGTGACGGAGGTGCCCCTGACCCAGGAGGCGATCTTCCAGGCGCCGCCGCTGAACGTGTAGCCGTTCTTCATCAGCGCGTTGCGGTCCTTGCCCTCGAGCAGGTGCGCCGGCAGCACCCCGTACTCGGCGCCGAACAACTGCCGCCAGTTGGCGTAGGGAGACTTGAGCGCGACCACCGCGGTCCGCGCGTCCGGTGTGTCGATCGAGTCGATCAGGTCGTAGCCGTTCCGGCTGAAGATGTCCTTGCCGTCGCGGATCTGCAGCGCGGTGTACTTCAGGTCGGCCGAGGTGATCGGCGCCCCGTCGGACCAGACCGCGGCCGGGTTGAGCCGGTAGGTGATCGTCTGCCGCCCCTCCGCCACCGCGGTGGTGGGCGTCTCGGCCATCAGGTCGGACGCGACCGGGACCCAGTCCCGCCCCTGCTGTACGACGGTGAAGACCTGCGGGATCGTCTGGGCCTGCATGAGGTAGGTGCCCCAGATGGACCCGGCGCAGGTGGCGATCCAGTCCGCGCAGTCCGGTTCCTGCTCCGCGCCGATGACCAGGCTCCCGCCCTGCTTGACCGGGACGTCGGGAATGGAGTTCGTCCCCGGTGCGAGCGCGGGCGCGCCCGACGTGCATCCGGTGGCCACGAGAACCGCGAGTGCCGCCAGAGCGCTTCCGACCGGAGTTCGAAGCCGTCCGGCTCTTCGCGGCCGGCGCTCGTTTCGTACATGAATCATGGTGTTCGACCTTCCCTGTACGGGATGTCCCCGGGACTCGGTGATCAAGGGTAAGGAGACGTCAATCGCTTAGCAATACACATAGGCTAGAAGCTAGCCAATGAGATTGACTTGAAATGTGGCCATGCCTCCGGCAGGCTCGATACCACGGGCGCCCATCGGCGCCGACTCCCCAGGAAGGACCCGCATGACCGCCCCGAAAGCCGAGGACACGTCCGCCGCGCCACCCGAGAGCACGGGTCCCGCGCGCCGGCGGCTCCCCCGCGACACGCTGAGCCGCCAGGTCATCCTGGACGCCGCCGAGCGGGTCGCCGCGCGGGACGGGCTCGACTCGTTCACGTTCCAGTCCCTCGCCAAGGAGGTGAACGCCCACCCGACCTCGCTCTACCGGCACTTCCGCGACAAGGACCAGTTGGTCCGCGAGTTGATCGACGACCTCAGGGCCCGCTCCTACGGGGGGCTGCTCAAGGCCACCGACTCCTGGCGCGAGGACCTGCGCACATCGGCCCGCTACATCCACGAGCACTACCTGCGCTACCCGCAGTTCGCCGTGCAGATGGCGGCCCGCACCACCCGCAGGCCCACCGAGTTCGCCAACGTGGAGTTCGCCCTGGACGCGCTGCTGCGGGCCGGCCTGGACGAGGCGGACGCGGCCAAGTACCTGCGCGTGTTCGGCAATGTCATCCGCTCGTTGTCCAGCATGGAGGCGGGCATGCTGGCCCTGGACCCGGAGACCCGGGACGGCGACACGCTGGCCTGGCAGTTGGAGTACCGCAGGCTGCCGGCCGAGCAGTACCCGCGGATCGCCGCGATGAAGGGAGAGCTCCTGGACATCGGCGACCCGACCGTCTTCGACACCGCCGTGGACCTGTTCCTCGACGCCATCGAGGCCCGCGCCGAACAGGCCCGCAGGCACAGGTCCGCGCCGACGGAGAAGTGAGCGGCTCCGCCGTCGGACCCTTCACCGGATCCGGTCACCTGATCCGCGTCACCTGATCCGCGTCGCCTGATCGGCCGGCGTCATCGAACCCGCGCCGTCGAACCCGCGTCACCGGAACCGCGCCGTCAAATCCCCGTCACGGGATCGACACAGCGGCGGCTCCCTCCCGCAGCAGCCCGGCCACCAGGATCGCGCGCTCCGGAAGGGAGCCCAGGTCCAACCACTCGTGCCGGGCGTGCGCCCCGCCGCCCGCGGGGCCGAGCCCGTCCAGGGTGGGGATGCCCAGCGCGGCGGTGAAGTTGCCGTCGGAGCCGCCGCCGACCCAGGCCTCCACGACCGCGCCCAGACCCTGCTCCCGGGCCAGTCGCCGCGCGGCCAGCAGGAGGCCCCGGGACATGTCGCGTTCCAACGGGGGCCGGTTGATACCCCCCGCCAATTCGACGCCGGCCCCCGGCAGCCGGGAGCACAGCACGTTCAGCGCGTCCTCGACCCGCTCCAACTCCTCCCGCTCCCAGGCCCGTACGTCGACATCGACGTAGCCCGACTCGGGCACGGTGTTGGTCGTGGTACCGGCCCGGCCGACGGTGGGGGTGACCGTCGTACCGCGACCGGTGTCCCCGAGCCCGCTGATCGCGAGCACCTGGTGCGCCAGTTCCACCAGGGCGTTCACGCCGAGCTCGGGCTCCAGCCCGGCGTGGGCCGCGCGTCCGCGCACGCCCAGCCGGTACATGGCCACACCCTTGCGGGCGGTCTTGACCGCCCCGTCCCGGCTGGGCTCCAGCACCAGCACCGCGCGGCAGCCGCCGGCCGCCTCCTCGATCAACGCGCGTGACGTGGGCGACCCGCGCTCCTCGTCACCGGTGACCAGCATCCGCACGTCGTCGGCGCCGCCGGTCAGCTCCAGCGCGTCCAGCGCGGTCACCAGGCCCGCCTTCATGTCGAACACCCCCGGCCCGGTCGCTCGGCCCTCCGCCACGGTGAACGGGCGCTCGGCGAGCGTGCCGAGCGGCCAGACCGTGTCGGCGTGCCCGAGCAACAACACCGGAGCGGTGGCCGGGTCGCGCACCCGCTCGTGCACGTACAGGTGCGGCACCCCGTCGACGACCACCCGTTCGGGCTCGCCCAACAGGCCGCCCGACCACGAGGCCAGCAATTCGTACAGCGGGTCCAGCCCCGGCACGTGGCCGGACGGCGTCTCCAGGTCGACCAGTTGTCGCAGTCGGGACAGGGATCGGTCGGTGTCGACCTGGTGGGTGGTGTTCAACGGGGCTCTCCCGGTTCGACATTGCGACAGAACGAGATCAGGGCGTGCGCCACCGCGTCGGGCGCCTCCTCGCACAGGTAGTGGTCGGCGTGCACGGACACCGCGTCGACCCGCCGCGCGTAGGACTTCCAGATTCGGGCCACGTCGAAGTTGCGTCCCACATAGCTCCCGGTCCCCCACAGCGCGAGCAGCGGGGCTTCGATCAGGCGGCCCCGCTCGCGGTCCCATCGGTCGTGCACCAGGTCGACGCCGGCCGCGGCCCGGTAGTCGGCGCACGAGGCGCGCACCGTGGCCGGGTCGAAGCAGCGCTCGTACTCGGCCATCGCGGCCTCGTCGATGTCCGCTCCGCCGGCGTTGCGACCGACGAACCGACTGCGCAGCCAGGCTCGGGTGTCCGCCAGGATCAGCCGCTCGGGCAGGTCGAAGGGCCGCGCGAGAAAGAACCAGTGGAAGTACTCGGACGCCATCGCCCGGTCCACGTTCTCGAACATGTGCAGTGTCGGCACGATGTCCAGGACCGCCACGGACCGCACCCGCTCGGGGTGGTCCAACGCCATCCGGTGCGCGACGCGCGCGCCCCGGTCGTGGCCGACGACCGCGAAGCGCGGGAGGCCCAGCGACTCCATGAGCGACACCTGGTCTGCCGCCATGGCCCGCTTCCCGTAGGGGTCGTGGGAGGGGGTGTCGCCGGGTTTGTCGCTGTCGCCGTAGCCGCGCAGGTCGGCCAGGACGACGGTGTGCCCCGCCGCGACCAGTTCCGGGGCGACCCGGTGCCACATGGCCGACGTCTGCGGGTAGCCGTGGAGCAGCAGGATCGGCGGACCCTCGCCCCCGACGAACGCGTTGATCCGGACACCGTCGCGGGCGGATTCCACCCGCCGCAGACCGGGCAGCAGGCGCGCGTTCATCCGACCGCCCCGGTCCCGCGCAGCTCCTCGATGAAGGCGTCGCACACCTGGTCCGTCGACAGCTTGCCGCCGAGGTCGGGGGTGACCGAGCCGGCCGCGACGACCCGGCCCATCGCCTCGACCAGTCGTGCGGCCGCCGCCGCTTCGCCGAGGTGCTCCAGCATCAGGGCGGCGGACCAGATCTGGCCGATCGGGTCGGCCGATCCGGTGCCGACGATGTCCGGCGCGGAGCCGTGGATCGGCTCGAACATCGAGGGTCCGCGCCGGGTGGGGTCGATGTTGCCGCAGGGGGCGACGCCGATGCTCCCGGCCAGGGCGGCGGTCAGGTCGCTGAGGATGTCGCCGAAGAGGTTGGAGGCCACGATCACGTCGAAGCGCGTGGGGTCCAGGACGAGCAGCGCGGCCAACGCGTCGACGTGGTACGCCGTCAGCTCGACGTCGGGGAAGTCGGCGGCGACCTCGGCCACCACCTCGTCCCAGAACGGCATCGTGTGCACGATCCCGTTCGACTTGGTGGCCGAGGCCACCCGGCCCGAGCGGGTACGGGCGAGCTCGAAGGCGTAGCGGGCGATCCGCTCGACGCCCAGTCGCGTGAAGACCGACTCCTGCACCGCCAGTTCGTGCGGCCGGCCCCGATACAGCCGTCCGCCGACCTCGCCGTACTCGCCCTCGGTGTTCTCCCGCACCACCACCAGGTCGAAGGGGCGCTCGTCGCGCAGCGGCCCGCGGACCCCGGGCAGCGAGCGCACCGGTCGCAGCGAGACGAACTGGTCGAACTCCCGCCTGATCGGGATCAGCAGCCCCCACAACGACACGTGGTCGGGAACCTCCGGCGTGCCGACCGCGCCGAGCAGGATCGCGTCCGCTTCGCGCAGTCGTTCGATGCCGTCCGCCGGCATCATCGCGCCGGTCTCGGCGTGGAACGCGCAACCCCAGGGGTGCTCGGTCCAGGCCAGTTCGATTCCGTGTGTCGCGGACAGTACGTCGAGGACCCGCCGAGCGGCCGGCACGGTCTCTCGACCGATGCCGTCGCCGGGGATCGCCGCGATCCGATACGTGCGCATCCGAAATCCCTTCGCCACTAGCAACGCTCATAGCCTAGGAGATAGCCACGATGAATTGCTAGAGACCGGCGCGTGCCGCTTTCCTCGGCGAAGACCTGGGCGTTCGCACCGGGCCGACCTCCGGGCGACCCCCGCGCCGAACCCCTGGCCGAGCTTTGGGCGACCCCGCGCCCAACCCCGAGCCGACCCTCCGGGCAACCCCCGGCCCGGCCCCCAGCCGACCTCCTCCCGGCCGCACCTTCGACCCGCACCACCGAGCCCCTCACCCGATCGCACGCGCCCGAACGAAGGTGGCGCGGCGCGACGGCGATCGTCCGGCGCGTCCCCCACCCGTCCGTCCCCGCGCGCCCACCCCCGCGCGAACCCTCCCCCGGGCCGGCGGGGCGACAAGGGTTTTCCCCGATTCGCGCTCCGGGGTCGGATGATTACCCTTTGGTAGCGGTCCCCTCGCTCTCCGGTACCGCGGTGCCGAGCACGTCCCCCGTACCGAATCGCCTCCGGCGTGCGCCATCGCCCGCCGGGCGATCCGCCCGAACGGCCCGTCGTCGGCCTCCCACCGACGGCGTCCGTCGACACACGACGCAATCCCTCCGGCATCGGAGCGCTCCGATGCCGCCACGAGGAGGTACACGTGTGAAACGCAAACGCCTGTCCGTCCTGACGGCTGCCTTCACCGTCGCGCTCGCGATGGTCGCGGTCAACCCGAACCCCGCCGTCGGCGAGAAGGCACCGTCGTCCGCGGATGCCACGACGTCGGCCGAGTACAGCGTCATCGGCGTGCGAACCACCCAACAGCGCAGCGCCATCGCCGCGACGGGCGCGGCCGTCAACGGTGTCGAGGACAGCCGGCTGTCGATCACCGCGACCCCGGAGGAGGTCCGGCGGATCAGGGCGCTCGGCTTCACCGTGAACGCGGAGGCCCCGCCCGCCCCCGGCGGCCGGATCAACCGGGACTTCCCGCCCGCGGACTCCGGTTACCACAACTACGCGGAGATGGTCACCGAGATCGACAAGGCGGTCGCCAACCACCCGACGCTGATCACGAAGCAGGTGATCGGGCGCTCCTACGAGGGCCGCGACCTGTACGTGCTGAAGATCTCGGACAACGTGACGGTCGACGAGGCCGAACCGGAGGTGTTGTTCACCCACCACCAACACGCCCGGGAGCACCTGACCGTCGAAATGGCGCTCTACCTGGTCAAGTTGCTTGGCGACGGCTATGCGACCGATCCGCGGATCAAGGCGCTGGTGGACAGCCGCGAGATCTGGATCATGCCCGATGTCAACCCGGACGGAGGCGAGTTCGACATCGCCACCGGTTCGTATAGAAGCTGGCGCAAGAACCGGCAGCCCAACTCCGGTTCGAGCAACGTCGGTACCGACCTCAACCGCAACTGGCCCTACAAGTGGGGCTGTTGCGGCGGATCCTCGGGCAGCACGGGCAGTGAGACCTACCGCGGGCCCAGGGCCGAGTCCGCGCCCGAGGTCAAGGCCGTGACCGACTGGGTGAAGGGCCGCGTCGTCGGCGGAAAGCAGCAGGTGACCGCCGCGATCGACTTCCACACCTACAGCGAACTGGTGTTGTGGCCGTTCGGTTGGACGTACGACGAGGTCGTGCCGGGCATGACCGCCGACGAGTACAACACGTTCGCCACCATCGGCCGGGCCATGGCGGCGACCAACCGATACACCCCCGAGCAGTCGTCCGATCTCTACATCACGGACGGCTCGATCGACGACTGGCTGTGGGGCGATCAACGGATCTACGCCTACACGTTCGAGATGTATCCCGCGTCGGGCAACGGTGGCTTCTATCCGCCCGACGAGGTCATCGATCGCGAGACGTCCCGGAACAAGGCCGCCGTCCTGCATCTGCTCGACTACGCGGACTGTCCCCCACGCGCCATCGGCAAGACCTGCGGCGGGGAGCCGCCCGGCACGACGTTCGAGAACACCAACGACGTGGCCATCCCCGACAACGGCGCGGCCGTCTTCAGCGACATCGCCGTCACCGGTGTACCGGGCAACGCGCCCGCCGGCCTCAAGGTCGGCGTCGACATCAAGCACACCTGGCGCGGCGACCTGACCATCGACCTCGTCGCACCGGACAACTCCGTCTACCGGCTCAAGAACTCCAGTGCCAACGACTCCGCGGACAACGTCATCACCACCTACACCGTCGACGTCTCCGGCGAAGTCGCCAACGGCACCTGGCGGTTGAAGGTGCAAGACGTCGCCTCCGCCGACACCGGCAAAATCGACTCCTGGAAGGTCACCTTCTGAGCGGGAATCCCGGCGATGGCCCGTTCGCGTGACCTCGGCCCGGCCCGATTCCCCATCGGGCCGGGCCGGACCGCGTCCGGGGCGGCAGTCTCCCACCGACCCGACCCGACCCGACCCGAACCGACCCGAACTCGACCCGACGCGACGCACCACGCGCGACCCGAACGGCCCACACCCACCTACGGGGATTGATGCCGGACATACCCGATGGCTAGGGTTCAGTCCGGAATTCCCCCTCTGCCGGGAGCAGACGATGGCCGACCAGGTGGCCGGCTCCGCCGAAGCCCTCGACCCGCCGTCGGCACCCTTGGTGGGTCGGTCCGCACTGCTCGCCTCCGTCGAGTCGCGGATCGCGGCCGGTGGCAGCGTGGTGCTGACCGGATCGAGCGGCATCGGCAAGACCACCGTGATGGGCGCCGTGTGCGGATCGGCCACGGCCCGCGGCGAGAACGTGCTGCGCACGAGCGGCACCGAGATCGGTCGGCGGGTGCCCTACTCCGGGCTGGCCGCCCTGCTGCACCGGGTTCCGCCCGAACTGCCGGCGGCGCTGGCACCGGCGCAGCGCTCCGTCGTGGGCGACCTGCTCACAGGCGGACACACCCGGATGTGCCCCGAGGCGTTCCCCCGGGGCCGCCCGCCCTGGGAGGGCCGGTTGTCCGGCGCCCGATTCCACGATCTGTGCGGGCGGGCCTGGCGGGAGCTGCTCGAACGCTCTTCCGCGCTCTTCCCGACCCTGGTGGTGGTCGACGACGCGCACTGGCTCGACGCCGCCTCGGCCGACGTCCTCACGCACGCGCTGCACCACCTGGCCGGCCCCGACGTGCGGGCGCTGGTCGCCGGCGGGTGGCCCGAGCGGGGTACGGCCGCGGACGGCGAGGACCTGCCCTGGCCGGCCGCGCCGATCGCGGTCGAGGTGGCCGTACCGCCGCTGCCGGCGGAGGACCTGGTCGAACTCTTCGACCGGCACGGGGTACCCGCGCGCGTCGCGAACAAGCTGCACGCGGATTCCGGCGGCAACCCGTACCTGGCCCTGGCCCTGGCGGGCGGACCCTCGGATCGGGCCCCGCGCCACGGCCGACCGGCGCCGTTGCCGCATCGGGTGCGCGCGCTGATCGGCGAGCGCGTCGCGCGCCTGTCCGCACAGACCCGCGAGACGTTGCTCGTCGCGGCGCTGACCACCCGCCCGACCCTCGAACTGCTGCTGCGCGCGGGCCGCGCGGACGCCGAGTACGACATCCGGGTGGCCGCCGCCACCGGGCTCGTGGTCGACGAGGGTGGGCAGCTCAGGTTCACGCCGCCGGCCGTGGCGGGCGTGCTCGCCGAGTCCGCGCGCGCCGATCATCGCGCGCGGCTGCACTCGGCCCTGGCCACGGTGGTGACCGACGCCGCCGCGCGCGTCCGGCATCGGGCACTCGTGTGCGCCGACCCGAACGCGGAGCTGGCCAGGGAGCTGGAGACGGCCGCGGCCCAGGCCCGCCGACGCGGGTCTCGCCGGCTCGCCGCCGAGCTGTATCTGCTGGCCGCGGAGCGCACCCCCGCCGAATTCGACGGCCGGCGACTGGATCGGCTGGTCGCCGCGGCGGAGGTGGGTGCCACCGCCGGGTTGTCGGAGACCGTGCACCGGGCGGCGGACGCCGTGCTGGCCGCCGACGCGCCGGCCGCGCAGCGCGTGCGCGTGCGCATGGCGTTGATCGACCTCGCCGGCCAAGGGTTGTCGGACATGGACGAGTTGTTCGCCGCGGCCCTGCTCGACGCGGGCGAGGACCCCGCCCTGACCGGGCCGTTGCGGCTGCGCCGCTCGTGGGCGGCGATGGTCGCGGGCGAGCACGAACGCAGCGCCCACCACGCCGACGCGGCGATCGCACTGGCTCGTACGGCCGGCGACCGGGGCACCGAGTCGATGGCGTTGGCCGTGACGGCGATGACCGCGCGGGTCACCGGACGCGCCGACCACCGGCTGCACATGGACCGCGCGCTGGCGCTGCCGGAACCCGAACTCGACGGCCGGTTGCACATGACGCCGCGTTTCGTGGCCGCGCTCTTCGCGGTCTTCGACGACCGGCTCGACGACGCCCGGCACGACCTGCTCGCGATGCTCGCCCGGACCGAGGGCGGCACCGGCGAGGAGATCGTCGCGGTCCTGCGCTCGTTGTCCGAAGTGTCCGCGCGCCTGGGTCGGTGCACGGACGCGCTGCACTTCGCGGACCGGGCGATGCGGATCGCCGAGGATTCCGGGCTGAGCCCGGGGCCGGGCTGGTACAACGGCGCGATCGCCGAACTCGCCGGGGGCAGCGTGGCGCGGGCCGTGGCGTACGCGCAACGCGGTGTGCGCGCCTCGGAGCAGGAGGGCGACTCGATCTTTCTGGAGCGCCATCTGCACGTCCTGGGGCAGGCGCGGTTGCGCGCGGGCGACCTGTGTGGCGGCATCGAGGCGTTGCGGCGGATCGCCGACCCGGCGCGGGGCCGGCGGGTGTCCCCGCCGTCGATGTTGCGCTGGCACGGGGATCTGGCCTCCGCGCTGGCGCTCGGGGGCCGGCTCGACGAGTCGGAGCGGGTGCTCCGGTCGGCCCGGCAGGCACTGGACCCGGCCGAGCGCGGACGGGGCACGACCGCGCACCTCGACCGTGCGGAGGCGGTCCTGTGCGCCGCTCGGGGCGACGTGGGGCGGGCCGTGGAGTTGCTCGACCACGCCACACAGGTCTTCGAGGCCCTGTGCCAGCCGCTGGAGGCGGGCCACTGCCTGTTGGTCCGGGGCCGGATCGAGCGCAGCCGCCGCCGGCACGCCGCCGCGCGTACCGCCGGGGCGCAGGCGTTGGCGCTGTTCACCCGGCACGGCGCACGGCCGTGGATGGAACAGGCTCGTCGTACGCTCGCCGGGCCGCCGGCGGCGGGTGCGCCGCCGACCGGCCCGCCGCGCTCCGACGCCGCCGCGGCGTTCGCGACGCTGACCGCGACCGAGGAGCGGGTGGCGCGGCTGGTCGCGCAGGGGGCGAGCAATCGAGAGGCGGCGGCGGCCCTGTTCCTCAGCGTCAAGACGGTCGAGGCGTCGCTGACCCGCATCTACCGCAAGTTCGCCGTGCGTTCGCGCACCCAGCTCGGCTCGCACCTCCACGACGCGTTGGGCCTGCCGGAACATCCCCGCTGACCGGCCGTTCCGTGCCCCGAGCGGCGGCCCGCCCGACCTCCGGTCGTGCGGGTGCCGCCCCGTTTGCCCCGGTCCTCGGGGAGGTGAACCATGGAGAGAGGATCGCCGTACGCACATCGCACGCACATCGCACGCATTTGGAGCCGGACGATGTCTGGTCCTTTTCAGCAGTTTCCGCTCGACGGGGGCTCGACCGCGGACCTGTATCTGCTTCCCTACGACAAGGACGGCGGGCTGCGCAGTCCCGTCGCCGAGCAGGAGATCAAGGATCGGCTCGCCGGGGTCGGCGACGTCTTCCTGTTCTCCCACGGGTGGAACAACGTCTTCGCGCAGGCCCTCGATCGTTATCGCAGCTTCATCAGCGGGTTCATCGCCCAGCGGCAACAGTTCGGGGTTCCGGTTCCACCGGACTACCGGCCCCTGCTGATCGGCGTGATCTGGCCCTCGACGAGTTTCGTCATGCCGTGGGAGGCGGGCCCGAACATCGCGGCCGATCCGGATCCCGACGGGGCGCAGGCGCGCCAGGTGGAGGAGATGCTCGGCCTGGTCACCGGGTCCCTGGACGCCGCGGCGGACCCGGAGTTCGTCGAGTTGGTGGACGGGCGCTCGACGATCGACTCCGATGCCGCGCTGCGTGCGGCGGAGATCGTGCTCGACGCCCTGCGGTCCGGGCCCGACCCGGACGATGGTTCGCCGCCGCCCACGGCGAAGGAACTGCTCACCGTCTGGGCGGCGTTGGACGGCGCCGGGACCGCGGCCCCGCCCGCCGATCCGGACGACTTCGGCGTCGCGGGTGGTGCCTCGCCGGGTCTGCTCGTCGCCGGTGGCGGTGGTTTCGATCCCCGCAGTCTGTTGCGCACGGCCACCGTGTGGAAGATGAAGGCTCGCGCGGGTGAGGTGGGTGGCAACGGGGTGGGTCCGCTCGTGGCGCACATCCTGCGCGAGAGCGGGGTCCGGCTGCATCTGGTCGGCCATTCCTTCGGCGCGAAGGTGTTGTTGTCCGCGCTCGCGTCCGCCGCCCCGAACCGTCCCGCCCGGTCGATGTTGTTGTTGCAGGCCGCCGTCAACCGCTGGTGCTTCGCGGCGGACGTGGCCGGCACCGGACGCCCCGGCGGCTACCACGCGGTCCCGGAACTGGTGGAAAGGCCGTTGTTGACCACGTTCTCCGCGTTCGACGACCCGCTGACCAAGTTCTTCCATCTCGCGATGCGCGGCAGTCAACTGGGCGAACCGGGCGTCGCCGCGGTCGGCGATCCCGAACTGTACGGTGCGCTGGGCGGGTTCGGCCCGGGCGGGGTGGAGGCAGTCTCCGCCCGCCGACCGGCGGCCGTCCCCGGTGCGGAACGCTACGACCTCGGCGGCGGGTTGCGCGTGATCGCCGTGGACGGCGGGGTCGAGATCAACGGGAAGCCGGCCATCACCGGGCACGGCGAGGTGAGCAACCCGGCCACGTGGTGGGCCATGCACGCGCTGGTACGACCCGACTGAAGTGCGGCACGGGCGCGCCGTGACCCGACGCGCCCGCGACCGGGTCCGTCGCCCCGCGACGGCTCGACGGCCGGGAACCCACGCGGCCCGCGTCGAAGGGAGCGGTGATGGCCGAGGCTCTCATCGAGCGATGGCGCCTGGCGGTGCTGCGGGTACGGCTCGACCTGACCCGGTCCTCGCCGATCGCGGCGGCCGAACTGGTCGGATATCCCGCCGGCGGCGCCACGACCTACTGGCGCGCCGACTTCGACTACCGCGGATTCGGGCTCTCCGAGGGCTCCGGGCCGCCGACGCGCCCGGTGGTGCCGCCCGACCTGGTCGAGGCCGTCACGCACTGCCTCGACGCGGACTTCGGGGCGGATACCGCGCTGTGGTTGCGGCTGATGCCCCCGTACGGCCACCTGGGCGCCGTGCCGTGGGAGGCCGCCCTCGTACCGGCCACCGGTCGTCCGCTCGTGCGGGTTCCCGATCAACTGCCGCCGGGATCCGACCCGGGTCGGGTGTGGACCGTGGCCGTCGCCGTGTCCGTGGCACCGGACGCGCCCTGGGTGGCCGGCTATCTCTCGTCGTTCGTCTCGTCGCTGCGCTCCGCCGTCGCGGGCGGCGTGGACGTGCACGTGTTCACCGACCCGGGGGTCGAACAGGCGTTGCGTACGCTGCTGCACGAGGGTCCGGACGAACCGCGGGTGCATCTGCACGACGCCCGCGACGCCGTGTGGCTCGAGCGCTCGGGGCAACGCGACCCGCAGGCCGAACCCGGTGGCGACGTACTCCCTGTGCCGGGGAGGGTGTTGTGGGGGGATTGGATCACCGCGGGGCTGGACGGCCGCGCGGTGCGGGCGCTGCACATCGTCACCGACGGCGCCTTCGACGGCGACCGCCCCGTGCTGTCGGTGAGCGCCGATCCCGCGCTGCCCGCCGCGCGATCCGATCGCGCGTACGTGAGCGCGGACCGCGTGCGGCGCCTCGCCGATCGGGTCGGCGCGTCCGTGTTGTCCTTCGGCTCGCCCCCGGGCAATCCCTGCGACGCGGCCACCCGGATCATCGCCGACCACGTCGGTCTGCGGCGTGCGGGGCCCACTCTCTACAGCGCGTTGCCGCTGGACCCCGCCGGATACGCCTTGGCCCAGGCACACGCGTTCGTCGCCGGCGCCCCTGGATCGGTGCCGATACCCCGCGACCCCTCGCTGTTCGCGTACCTCCAGCCGGAGTTCGTGCAGGCCGCGCTCCAGGACCCCTGGCCCGATCCGGACCGGCCCGGCCAGACCTGGCTCAGCGGGCGGGCGCCCATCGGGGATTCGGCCACCAGCGGCGCGATCCTGCCGGACGCGCTCGGCGTGGCCGGCGGCGACGCGATCACCGCGCGCTACGCGGACGCCGATTCGGTGCCGATGTGGGTTGCCGCGTCCACGCGTTACATCGAGAACCAGGTGGCCGCGCTGGTCCGTACGGCGGGCGTGCCGGGCGAGACGCCGGCCGCGAAGCAGGCCTACGACCTCGGGGTCGGGCAGGCCATCGCCGAACTGCGCGCCCTCGTGGACCGGCGGATGCGGGAGTCGTGATGCGTACCGTCCTGGGTTTCGAACCGTTCGGCGACCGCACCGTGCTCAAGTTGCGGGAGGCGCCCGCCAACATCCCGGGGCTGGGCACCAACGAACTCACCGACGTCACCGACCCCGGCGGCCCGATCGCCTCGCGCGGCGCGGCCCTGCTGGAGCGGCTCCTGCGCCATCCGGTGGTGAGTCGGGGGCTGGACGTCGCCCTGACGCAGCCACCGGCCGCCGGACCGGGGCCGCTGTACCTGCATCTGGTCTCGAACCAGGCCGATCAACTGCCGTGGGAGCAACTGCGGTCCGCGCCACAGGGTTTCATCGCCCTCGACGCCCGCTGGCCGATCGCCCGCATCGCCGCCGTCCGCAGCCCCGTCGATCGCCGCACGTTCGCGCCACCGCTGACCATCGTCGCCGTGCTGTCCGCGGCGCTGCGCAGTGGTGTGCCCCAACTCCAAGCGCTGTTGGCCGCCACCGGGCTGCCCGACGCCCGGGCGCTCGACACCCGCCTGCACGTGATCAGCGCCGAACAGGCCGTGCTGGACGCCGTCGCGGCGACCGGACGGCCCGAGGTCACCGCCGAGTCGATGCCCGCGACCGCCCCGGAGCTGGCCAGGCGGATCACCGCGGCCCGGCCGCACATCGTGCATCTGTTGTGCCACGGCGGGGCCGCCGCCGGTGTGCGCACGCTGGCCTTCGCGCACACCGCCGACGTCGACGCCCGCGAACCGGTCGGCTCCGTACAGTTGAAGCTGCCGGACCTGGTGGTCGCGTTGTTGCCGTGCGCGCCGTGGCTGGTCGTGCTCGGGGCCTGCCAGACGGCACAGACCTCGGACACGCTCTCCCTCGCCCACGAGTTGGTCTCGCAAGGGTTGCCCGCCGTCGCGGGCATGCGCAGGCTGATCGACCTCAACGACACCGACCGGTTCTGCGCCGCGCTGTATCCGGAGGTGATCGCCACCGTCCGGATCGCGGTGAAGGACGCCGGAGAGCACGAGGTCGACTGGGCCGCGACCTTCACCGCGCCCCGGCAGGCGATGGCGCAGGCCGATCCGACGCTGAGCGACTCGTGGTCGGATCCGGTGCTCTACGTGCAGGACGATCCGCTGCGGATCGTCTCGAGTTCCGCGCTCGGTGTGTCCGACACGGCGAACCTGCAGGGGCAGCTCGACACGTTCGAGCGGTTCCGCGCGACGCTCGACCCGAGCACCGCCGACCCGGGCCTGGTCGAGCGGGTCGACGCGCTGATCGCCGGACTGCGGGCCCGATCGGCGGGTGGTGGTCCGTGACTCTGCCGTCGGACATCCAGCTCAACGCCTGGACCGGGGACGAGGTGGCGCGGGCCACGACGGCCGACGACGCCACACGCTGGGGTGCCGGAACGCGCGGCATCCCGCGATCCCAGGCCGTGCTCCCGTTCGGCCCGCCGGTGGATCCGCGCGACTGGCGCTCGGCCGACGTCGGCTACGGGATCCTGCTCCCGGACGACCGGAATCTGTCCGATGCCGCGAAGGCGGCCGGCGAGGACGCCGAGGCACCGGTGCGCGAACTGCTGGCGGCCCGGCCGGACACCGTGGTGTTGCGCTGGAGCCCGGAACTGCCCGGCCACCTCCTGCGCCGGTACTTCGCGCGGGACCTGCCGCAGGAACCGGCCATCGGGTTGTCCGAGTTCGGCGTCGGCCGGGGCAGGCTCCCGAGGTACGTGGCGATCGTCGGCGGCCCCGAGGTGATCCCCTGGTCCGTGCAGTACGCCCTGGGCACCCGGCACCTGGTCGGGCGCATCCCCCTGTCCGGGGAGCCGCTGGCCCACTACGTGCGCGCGCTGCTCACGAACTGGAGCGACGCGCCGGCCCGCACGGATCGGGCGCTGGCCTGGACGGTCGACCACGGCCCCACCGACATCACCGCGTTGATGCGCGCGGTGATCGCGTCACCGCTGGCCGATCGGCTCACGCCGCCCCCGCTCGCGCACTTCCGCGATGTCACGGCGGCCGAGGCCACCGGCGCGGCGCTGCTGGGCGCCCTGGCCGAGATCCGCCCCGGACTGCTCGCGACCTCCAGCCACGGCCGGACCGGACCGCTGGGCGACCCCGCCGAGATGCGCGCCACACTCGGGCTGCCGGTCGACGGCACGCACACCACGGTGCCGCTGGACACGCTGTGCGACGCGGTGCCCGGCGGTTGCGTCTGGTACGCCCAGGCGTGCTGTTCGGCCGGCGCCGCGGGCGAGAGCTTCTACGCCGGGCTGCTGCCGGTGGGCAGTTCCGCCTTCGGCACGGTCGAGGCCGTCGCGGGCCTGGGCACGATGGTGGCACCCGCGGCCCTGCGACTGCTCGGTCGGCAGGACCCGGTGCGGGCCGTGCTCGGGCATGTCGAACCCACCTTCAGTTGGACGCTGCAGGTCGAGGACACCGGCCAGGGGCTCGGCGGGCGCCTGGTCTCCGCGCTGTCCACGCACCTGTACGCGGGCGAGCCGCTGGGCCTGACGCTCGCCGAATACCGGTCCGACGTGGGCGAGTTGCACACCCGCTGGGCCCGCCTGCGGGAGATGTTGGCGGGCGGCGACACCTCGGTCCGCGAGACGTTGACCAGGCTGCGCGTCTCGGCCCTGGACCGACAGAGCCTGGTGTTGCTGGGCGATCCCACCGTGGCCCTGCCCGCGTTGACCCACCAACCGTGAACCGACGTCCTCGACGGGCGCGGCGACCCCGCACCGGCCTCGACGCGGTGTGCGGCCCCGCCATCGGCGCCGCGTGGACGGCCCACGATCGGGTGCGGGTCGCCGTCCCCCGGTGGTTGGACCATCGTCTTCCGACCGGTCCGCCCGACTTCGACCAGCACGCGTTGAGGGGCGACGCAGCGCGCGTCGCCCCTTCGCGACCTGCGGCACCGACGGTCGCCGGGATTCCGCCCACGCCCGCCGGAAAACGTCTGCCGCCCGAAGCCGATTCCACCTCGACGATGCCCGAAATCCCGCGCGTCGCGCGCGAGTCCCGCGTCGGGCGGCGGAGCGGGCACCGACGGAGCGGTGCTCGACAGCTACGACGACGTCCGGAATCCGGCAATGCTTCCGACTGCCGCGACGCCCGTCTCGGGCAGGGCCGTGACCTGGCCTTGGGCCGCGGACTCGACTACTGTCTCGTTGCCGGTCTCGGACGGCCTCGAAGCAGCGATCCCGCTGCGGAGAGTGCTCCCGCGCTTCGTCGACCTGCCCTTGAGGAAGCCAGAGGAAGCCAGTCGACACCGATGGAGCCGTTCATGTCGCACGACCACAAGACCCTCGCCGTGACCGACGAGGGCGGCGTGTTGCGGGTTCGTCTCGACCGCCCCGACCAGGGCAACGCGCTCGACGAGACCATGTTGTCCGAACTGGGCACCATTCTCGTCGGACTCCGCGAACGCCCCGACATTCGTGTCCTGGTGCTCTCCGGTGCGGGTGACGACTTCTGCCTGGGCGGAGGTCGGGCCGAGATGGCCGAATTGTTGGCGGCCGACCCCACGGGGCTCGCGCTTCGCCGCCTGGGCGACCGGGCCCGTGCCGTGTGCGAGGCGCTGGCCGCGGCCGAAGTCGTCACGATAGCCCGGGTACACGGCAGAACGATCGGGGCCGGGGTGGCCCTCGCCCTGCACTGCGACCTGCGCGTGGGCACCGAGGACAGTCGTTTCCGGCTCCCCGAACTCGCGCTCGGACTCCCCACCACCTGGGGCGGCGCGCTCGCCCGGCTGATCAGCGAGCTGGGCATGTCGCGCGTTCGGGAACTGGTCCTGACGGCCGACGCCCTCGACGCGCAAACCGCCCACCGAATCGGCATGTTGCACCGCGTGGCGCCCTCTACCGACATCGACCGGGTGGTCGACGGTTGGATCAGGCCGACACTGCGCAGGTCGGCCTCGGCGCTGCGGACGAGCAAGGCGCTCCTGCACGCGTACTCCGCCCCGTCCCGGCTCGCGGACGTCGGGCTCCTGGACAGCCACCTCCTCGCCGTCGCCGTCGGCGAGGCCACCGGCGGCTGACCGGCACACCCGTGCCCGGCCGTCATCCACGGCCGGTGGCGGATGCCGCGCCGGCCACATGGCGTGAATCCGATGCGTCACCGGCGCTGATCCTCGTCGCGACGGGCGCGTGAGCGACGCGGGGTCCCACCGTCCGCCGTGTGCCCCGCCGGGCGGTTCGAGCGCACCTCGCGTGCCACGCCCGCCGCACGAGCCGCGTCCCGCGCACCTTCTTTTGCCCCGCGGCGAGGGCACGGCGTCGGCGCGCTCATATCGCCCACCGGCGTCTATGCATATGACGCATTCCCTATATCCGGTTCGCGCATTCCGGACCGCAATCCTCGCCGACCTCTCCAATCGGCCGATTTCCCACTCGAAATCCGTCGCCGATCACCGGTCGTATCGTCGACCAGGATAAAGCATCATGTCTCGATACTTCGGGACATACTCGCGTACTTCGTCAACTCCATCGCAGAACGGAATGGCTGAAAAACGCCGCGTGACGAGGATTCGATCTGGGCAACTCAACGCCATTAGAATCACAAGGCCCTACAACCGAGAGAGCAATGCCAAAAGTGACGCTTGGTGTCAATCAGACATATTCGGCGCGTGCGGAGGGGTCGGATCGAACCATCGCCGACTGCTCGTGATGTCGACACACTCGCCGAACCAAGCCGGCCACTCGGGCTTGCCTTATCGCGTGACGAGGATCTTGTAAATGGATTTCATGCACGACCCCGCACTCTGGTACGGGGTGATCGGCACGGGCGCCGCCGGGATATACGCGGTGCGAAGCCGAAGAACTGTCAAGGGTTTGCGTGAAAGAAACCGCACACTCGCCGAGAATGTGAATATGCGCGACGACGAGATTCTCAACGTGGCGCGAACCCTGCTGCCCGCCCTGGTCGAATCGGGCGAACGGCTCAAGGGCTCCGTCCTCCTGCACGAGGAACTACGCGACACCCCCTATGCGCAGGGCATCGAGACGGTGGTGGAGATGTTCACCACCGCGGTCGAGGACGCCCGAAACCGCGCCGATCATTCGGCCAAGACCGCTCTCAAGGCCGCGATGCGGACCCTGCAGGGCCTGGCGAGTGAGCAGCAGCTCGCGATCTCCGAAATGCAGAAGAACTACGCCGATTCCCAGCTCCTCCAGGACCTGTTGGGAATCGACCACATGAACTCGCAGTTCGGCCGGCGGGCCCAGGTGATCGCCGCGCTGTGCGGCGGTTGGACCGGAAGGCAACGCAACGCCACACCGCTCTACGACGTCATGCGCGGCGCCAAAGGGCGTATCCGGGACTATCTGCGGGTCGAGATCCGGATGCAGTCCAACGTGGCGGTCATCGGCCGAGCGGTCGAGCCGGTGGCCCTGGCAGTGGCCGAACTCCTGGACAACGCCGCCAGTTACTCGCCCCCGCACACCACGGTCGAGATCAACTTCCAGACCGTGCCCAACGGCGTCTGCATCATGGTCGACGACGCGGGTGTGGGCATGCACGAGGAGGTCCGGCAGAGCGCCGCGCGCTTCCTGACCGCGGACGAGCCGGTCGGCATCACCCGGCTGGGGCATCCCCCGCAGTTCGGCTTCCCCGTGATCGGCATGCTCGCGGCCCAGTACGGGTTCACCGTCTCGGTGGACACCCGCTCCCCCTACGGCGGTACCCGCGCGGTGGTCATGCTGCCTCCCGAACTGCTCACCACCGCCGTGGACACGGAGCCGTCGCCCGAGCAGCCGAGGCGACGCGAGCGCAGGGTCGCGGCCCAGCCCCGGGAAGTCGCGCCGTCCGCCCCGCGGGCCGCGCAGCCGGCCCCGTCGGCCCCGGCAGCCGCCCCGTCGGAGGACGACCTGCCGCAGCGCCGGCGCAGGGCGCCGCTCCCGGCCGCGCGGTCCGAACGGGCCGACCCGCCGGACGCCCCCACCCGATCGGACGCGGAAGTCGCGGGACTCATGGGTGCCTTCCAACGAGGCACCCGTTCCGGCCGCGTCCCCGACACAGACACCAAAGGGCACGAATCTCGATGAACAACGACCTGGCCTGGATGCTCAACGACGCGCTCAAGCTTCCAGAGGCCCGACACGCGATTCTCCTGTCCGCCGACGGAATATTGCGCGCGCACTCCGACGGAATCTCCCGTGACGAGGCGGATCGACAGGCTGCGGCGCTCTCCGGCCTCCAGTCGATCAGTCGCAGCACCGCGGAGTTCACCGGCAGCGCGGAAACACCGTGGCGGCAGACCCTGGTCGAGTTCGGCGACGGATTCATCTTTCTCGTGGCGGCCGGCCCCGGGGCCTATCTGGCGGTGTCCGCCACCGAACACGTCGATATGGAGATCATCACGTTTCGCATGCAACAGCTGGTCCGTCAGCTAGGAAAGGAAATGACCAGCCCGCCCCGACAGGACGTGGATCACGCCGTATGACGACGCCCGACAAGCCGGAGCCCGGCACTCCCGAATTAGTCCGTGCGTACGTCATCACCCAGGGCCGCGGGCACCCTACCCGTGACGGCCTCGACCTGGTCAGTCTGGTGATCGCGCTCCCCGGCGACATGTCCCCGCACATCCTGGATCCCGAGAAGAAGCGCCTGGTCGCCCTGTGCCGGGGCGGCATCCTCTCCGTGGCCGAGGTGGCCGGGCATCTCGAACTGCCCATCGGTGTCGTCAAGGTGCTGCTGTCCGACCTCATCGACAGCGGCGTCGTCGCCACCCGGCAACCCATACCCCCGGCCGAGTTGCCGCGGCGTGAACTCCTCCAGGAGGTGCTCGATGGACTCGCTCGTCTCTGACGACCGCCCCGGTGCCGGCCCCCCCGTCACCGTGGCCGACGTCTACCTCTCGGACAGCGTGCGCGTCGCGGCCAAGATCCTGATCGTCGGGCACTTCGCGGTGGGCAAGACCACCTTCGTCGGCACGATGTCCGAGATCCGCCCGCTGAGCACCGAAGAGACCATGACCCAGGCGAGCGTCGACGTGGACGACCTCACCGGCGCCGGCCGCAAGACCACCACCACCGTGGCATTGGACTTCGGCCGGCTCACCCTCAGCGAGCGCGTGGTCCTGTACCTGTTCGGCACCCCCGGACAGCAGCGATTCGCGCAGGTGTGGAAGGACATGACCATCGGCGCCCTCGGCGCCCTGGTACTGATCGACCCGCAGCGCTTCGACCAGTCCTTCGACGTGATCGGACTGCTCGAGGAACACGACATCCCGTACGCGGTCGCGATAAACCGCTTCGACGGAGCCCCCGCCTACCCCATGGACCGGCTCCGCGACGCCCTCGACCTCCTTCCCGATACGCCGCTGATCACGTGCGACGCCCGTGATCGCAATTCGTCGAAGGAGGCCCTGATGACCCTCGTCCGCTACCTCCAGGCCCGTGCGCAAAAGGAACCCGCGTGAACTCTCGTCCCGATGACCCGTCCGCGCCACCGCCCGGCTGCCCGGCGCACGCCGGCAACGGCGCGACCTCGCTGCACGGCAAGGCGTTCTCCATGGACGCCCACGCCGTGTACGCCGAACTGCGCCGCCAGGGACCTGCCGCACCCGTGGAGTTGGCGCCCGGCGTCGACGCCATGCTCGTGACCTCGCACGCCGCCGCGCTGCACGTACTGCACTCGCCGGAGGTCTTCGCCAAGGACCCGCGTCGCTGGCGGGCGCTGGCGGACGGCACGGTGCCGGCCGACAGTCCGGTCGTGCCGATGATGATGTACCGACCGAACTGCCTGTTCACCGACGGTTCCGAGCACCTGAGGCTGCGTCAGGCGGTGACCGACAGCCTGAACCGGATCGACCCGTACGAGCTGCGTCGATTCGTCGAGAGCAGCTCGGACTACCTGATCGATCAGTGGGGCGACAGCGGCTCGGTGGACCTGCTGCACGGCTACGCCAAGACCCTGCCGCTCCTGGTGTTCAGCCGACTCTTCGGCAGCCCCGCCGAGTTGGGCGACCGGCTCGTCGCGGGAATCTCGGGGATCTTCGAGGGCGTCGACGCGGAGAACGCCAACGCGGTGCTCACCGGCGCCCTGGTGGAACTGGTCGCGCTCAAGCGCGCCCAGCCCGGACCCGACGTCACGTCGTGGCTGATGGCGCATCCCAACCGGCTGAACGACGAGGAGATGATCCATCAGCTCGTCATGCTCATGAGCGCGGGCACCGAACCGCAACGCAACCTGATCGCCAACGGGCTGCGGCTGATCCTGTCCGACGAACGCTTCTCGGCCAGCCTGTTCGGGGCCGGAGGATCCGTCGAGGACGCGCTCGAAGAGGTGTTGTGGACCGACCCGCCGATGGCGAACTACGCCGTGCACTACCCCGTGCGCGACGTCGACCTGTCCGGCGTCACGGTGCGCCAGGGAACGCCGGTGGTGATCAGTTTCGCCGCCGCCAATACCGACCCCACGCTCTTCGCGCACGGACAGCGCCCGAACAACCGCTCGCACCTTGCCTGGAGCGCCGGGCCGCACGCCTGCCCGGCCAAGGACTCCGCGTGGCTGATCGCCACCGCCGCGATCGAGAAGCTCCTCAATCGCCTCCCCGACCTCGAACTGGCGATCCCGGTTCAGGAGTTGGACTGGCGACCGGGGCCCTTCCACCGGGCCCTGAACGCACTGCCGGCGCGCTACACCCCTGTCCTCACGCACCGGGCGGCGAGTACGCCACCGTCGGTACCGACGGCCGCACCGCGCGTTGCCGCCGCCGGCCGCGCCAACCGCGACGAGGACGTTCGCAAGCCGGGTGTGTGGAGTTCCTTCCTGAACTGGTGGCGCAACCAGTAACCCGGCGCACCACCTGATTCACCGAACCTCCCGGCCGGACCGGCCACTTACCGAGGTTCACCCACCGGCCCCACAACCGAAGAAGTCCCAAAGCGTCGGCCGCCCGGTCATCCGGGCGGCCGACCGATCACGCCTGTGCCGAGCGTCTAGTTGACATCCTGTTGAGTACCACCAAGGAGACGTCATGCAGTCCTCAGTATCCGCCACCGTGATTGACCGCCGGACCATCGTCGGCCTGTTGTCCCGCCTGCGCTCGGTCGGCGGACAGGCGGACCCCCTGCCCATCTACGCGGAACTCAGAGCGATGGGCGAAGTCGTGCCCGCGCCCTGGGGCGGATATCTGCTGACGTCCTACCAGGCCTGCGACCAAGTGCTGCGCAGTCCGGCCTGGCTCGCCTTGGACGGCGCGTGGCGCGCCGCCCAGACCGACGGCTCCCGCTGGACCACGCCCGCGTCCCGGGAACTCGCCCACACCCTGGTGGCGCTCAATCCGCCGCAGCACACCCGACGGCGCCGATCCATCAGCAACATCTTCGACCGGAGCACCCTCGACGCGATGCGGCCCGCCGTCGAGCGGATCACGGACGGTTTGATCGACCTCCTCGAGGAACGCATGGCGGCGGGCGAAGCCGACTTCGTCGACACCGTCGGTGAACAACTCCCGGTGGCGACGGTCGGGCACTGGCTGGGCGTGCCGGCCGAGGACTTCGACCTCCTGCGCGCTCTGACGCACGCCCAAGCGTACTCGCAGGAGTTGCTGCCCACCAAACGCCAACTCCGCGAGGCCGACGCCGCCGCGCTGGGACTGCGCGACTACTTCACCGCGTTGGTCGCGGAGCGGCGTGCGAGGCCCGGCGACGACGTGGTCTCGACGTGGCTGCGTACCTGGGACGCGATCGAGCCGGACCGGGAAGTCGCCGACGAGGAGGTCTACTTCCTGGTCATGTTCATCGTCATCGCCTCGCTGGAGACGACGTCGACCCTGTTGTCCACCATGATGTGGATCCTGGACCGACACCCCGCCCAGCGGTCCTGGCTGCGCGGACGACCGGAGGCGATACCGGACGCGATCGAGGAGGTCTTCCGCTACGACCCGCCGATCCACGTGACCACCCGCCTGGCCGGCGAGGACACCGAACTCGCGGGGGTGTCCATCGCCCGCGGGGAAGTGGTCCACACCATGCTCGGCGCGGCGAACCACGACCCGGCGGCCACCCCCGACGCGGACGACTTCGACGTCACGCGCCGGGGCCGACACATCTCCTTCGGCGGCGGGATCCACTACTGCATCGGCGCCGGCCTGGCCCGCCTGGAAGCCACCGTGCTCCTGGAGAAGACCCTGCGACGCCTGCCCACCCTTCGCGTCGTCACCGAACCGAACTGGGAGCCCCGCCTGGCCTTCCGCCGCGTCACCACCCTGCGGGTGAGCGAACGCTGAGCCCCCGCCGCCCACTTCCGGCGTCCGTCATCGCCGTGCCGGCGGTGACGGACGCCGGGGCAGGCAGGTCTGCCCTTCGGGGCAGCCGTGCGGACGTGGGCAGGGCGCCGTCCTCGCGGGAACATGGCGGGGACCCTCGGCGGCGTAGGAGGTCCGGCTCATGTGGCAGCGGCAGGTCGGCTCACCGGGACACCCCGGGCAGGACACCGGTGCGGATCGGCGGCGCCGGGCGAGCGCGTCGCCGACCCCCGCACCGTGGTCCGGCGGACGCCTCACCGACGACGCCGTGTCGGCCCTGCAGGGGTCGGTCGGCAACGCGGCCGTCGTTCGCATGCTCCGGCCCGACGCGACCACGGGATCCCCGGTCCCGGTGCAGCGCATCCGGTCCGACGAGGAGGAATCCGACGACGGCGCGGAACAGCCCCCACAACAGCCCCAACCGCACCAGCAGCAGCCCCACCGCAGGCGCCGGCACCGGCACTGACTCCCCATCAGGTCAGGGCGGGGATCACCGCGCCTGTCGCGCCTGCCTCTCCGCTCGTACGGCCGGTCGCCACGGACGACGCACAGGACGGCCCGCCGTGCCCGGTCTGCGGCACCCCGAACCGACCGGAACGCAAATTCTGCCACCGCTGCGCCGCCCCGCTCCACGCGCCCGCGCCGGCACCCGCCCTGCCGTGGTGGCGCACCGTCTGGCCCTTCCGACGCCGGGTGCGCGACGGATCGGGCCTGGTATGGCGCCGCCTGATCACCCTGCTCGTGGTCCTTGCCCTCGTGGTCGCGGGCTTCCTCCTCGTCCCGGTCGCCCGCTCCCTGTTCGAGGACACCAGGGACAAACTCGGCAAGGCCTCCCAGGTCACCCCGACCACGGTCACCGCCGGTGCCGAGGCACCGGGTCATCCCGCGAGCGCGGCCACCGACGGGATCACCAACGAATGGTGGGGCGCACCCTCCCTCGGCGATTCGCTCACGTGCGCCTTCGCCACCCCGTTCCGCCTGGTGGCCGTCGTCGTGCACGCCGGAGTCTCCACGACGCCCGAGGATTTCCGCCGCGGCGCCCGCCCCACCCGGCTCGACCTGCTGATCACCTCGACGGACGGCCGGGTGATAACCCGCACGATGACCCTCGACGACAGGCCCGGCCCCCAAACCCTCCGCATGGGCGTCCGCAATGTGATCTCGGTGCACTTCACCATCCGCACCGCGAGCGGCCCCGTCGCCGAACAACCCATCGCCCTCGGCGAAGTCGAATTCCTCAAACGCACCTGACCCGACCCACCCGATGCGGCCTCTACTTGCTCCGCAGCGTCCCCAGCGGGTCGGCGTCGTCCTCCAGTGCGGCGACCGCGGTCTTCCAGCCGGTGTCCTCGGGGTGGAGGGCGCTGCGGAGGAAGGCCGTGCTGAGCCGCTGGATCAGGGCGACCCGGGCGGGGCTCTCGTCCGTCGTCTCGGCGACCTCGTAGCCGGGGATGCCGCCGAGCGAGTGCTCCGCACCGAACAGGGTGAGCAGGCTCTTGTCTCCCGGACTGTGGGTGTAGGGGTCGGTGAACCAGTCGGGTCCGCGGGTGGACAGGTGGGACTGGTCGTGGTCCCCGGCCACGATCAGGGCCGGGGTGGTCATCGCGTCGAAGGACGGCCTCAGGAAGGGGAGGTGCTCGACGGCGAAGGGAGTCAGGTCGTCGCCCAGGCCGGTCAGCGCCAACAGCACGCCCGCCTTGACGCGGGGGTCGGACATGTCCTCGCCGGGGACGCCGTCGGCGTCGAGGACGCGCGCCCCGAGCAGCGCGCTCGCCGACTGGGCGCCCCAGGAGTGGCCGGCGACCGCGATGCGACCGCGGTCGACGCGGCCCGCGAGGCCCGGCACGGATGCTTCGAGGACGTCGAGTCCGTCCAGCACGCGCGTGAGGTCCTCGATCCGAATACGCCAGATCCCGGGCGTACGGGGGTCCTCGTGCGGGATGGCGAGTGTCCGGGAGTCGAGGTGGGTGGGCTGGACGACCACGAAGCCGTTCGCGGCCCAGTGGTCGGCGAGCGGCGCGTATCCGTTCATCGACCAGCCGAAGCCGTGCGAGAAGACGATGACGGGCAGGTCGCCACCGGCCGCGGGGGCGGACACGCGGACCTGGAGGTCCTCGCCGCGCCCCGGGGCGGCCAGGACGACCGGCTTCGCGGATATCACCGTCGTGCTCGTCGTGCTCGTGGTGCTCGTGGTGCTCGTGCTGCTCGTCGTGCTCGTGGTGCTCGTGCTGTTTGTGACATCCGTGGTGTTCGAGTCGGGCATGGAACTGCCTTCCGTTCGGTTGCTTCGCACTCGTGATTCGGTGGACCCGCCCGCCGCCCCCGGGGCGGGGGGGGGGGGGGGTGGGGTGGGGGGGGGGGGGAGGGACGGAGAACAGAAGCCGGGGCAACGCCAACCCCG
>NZ_JBSFEO010000017.1:0-209240 GCF_053594475.1 Embleya sp. NPDC001921 | reverse complement strand
CGCGGCATCGGTCGCGATCGGCGCACTCGCCGGCCTGTACCCGGCCGGCCGCGCGGCACGACTGCCACCGACCGAGGCGCTGAGTTCGGGCTGAGTTCGGGCCGAGGACGGGCTGAGGACGGGGCGCGACGCGAGCGCGCGCGTGCCGAAGGCGAGGTGCGGATGGGCCGGTGCGGGCCCGAGCCGGGTTGCACCGGATCGGGGCCGGACCGGCCGGCGCCGGCTCCACTCTCGACGCAGTCTTAGCGGAACCTGGGCAAAACCTGGGCACCACCTGGGCAAGACTTGACCGCGTGCACCCCTCGACGACCCGGCGGGGTGTGTGTTCCGCGCCCGACCACTGCACGTGGTGCTCGAAGCCGTCCGACCACGGATCCCACCATCCGCGACCGGACGGCTTCGGTGTGTCATGGGCGTGAATTTCCTACGCCACACGCCCGTTCCCGCAACCAACCCTCGAAGCAGCCGTCGGGCAGCGGTTGTCGGCGCGCCGGATCGGATCCGGCGCGCCGGGCATCGGTGCAGGTCGGCCGGGGGTGGGGAGGGATTTCATACGACCAGATGATGACGTCGACATGGTGAAGTCATCGATTCGGTTGACGATGGCCGGCGCCGGCAGTCGGTAATCTTTGGTGTGGAAAGCGGTTCACCACCGCCCGCATCGCCCGGCCGACCGGAATCTGTCGCAACCGCGGAGCGTCCGCCCAGCGTCAACCTTCCGACCGGTGTGTCGTGTCCTCGTCCTACGATGGCGCCGCTGAGGGCAGGGCGTAGTGAATGCCACAACGCCACCGGCCCGGGTCCGTGGCTGTCGGACTCGACGAGTCGTTGGGGGTTGGTCAGCAGTGTTGCGCGTTCTCGACGATCGCCGGGACGACGGCGACGACTTCGCCGGCGGGTCCGCTTCGGCGGGGACGCTCACCCGAGCCCGGGTGCCCGACAGTGCCGAGCCGATGGCCCAGGACACCGTACGGAAGCCGGCCGGCGAAGGTTCGTCCGCCGCCGCACCGCGCGCCTGGCGCGGCCGGTTGTGGTCCGCGCCCCTGCAACTGCTCCTGTTCCTGTGGCGGACCCTGTGCGGCGAGTGGCGCGGGATCGTCGCCGATCCGGTCCGGCAACTGTGGCGCACGCGCGGCAAGGGGCTCACGCTCGCGGTGGTGGCCAGCTCCGCGGTGATCTTCTTCCACGCGATCGGGCAGACCCCCACCGGCAAGACCGTGGTGCGCCTCCTCGGTGGTGTCAGTGCCGACCTGCCGCTGTGGCTGGCCCTGCTGCGGACGCCGATCTCGCTGTTCGTGCCCGCGTTGAACCTGCCGGTCTGGGCGGGCATCACGCAGTTGTTCCTCGCGTTCGCCATCGCCCAGCTCTCGCTCGGGGCGGGCCGCACGCTGATGGTCGCCTACGTGACCACGCTCGCGGGCACGATGGGCGCCCGGATCATGATCGCGATCGGTCCGGACCACGCGATCGGGCTGCCCTCGTCGGCCGCACACGTGCTGGACACGGGTCCGTCGGCGGCCGTGGTGGGCCTGTTCACGTACCTCTCGATCATTCACCGCGCGCCCATACTCTTCACCATCACCGGCGGGTCGATGGTGCTGGAGTCGATCATCCTGCCCAACCTGGCCGGCCGGGAACACCTGATCGCGGTGGGCGCGGCGATCGTGCTGGGTCTGCTCGCGGGGCGTACCCGCCCGCGTTGGTTGGCCTGGACGGACGGTCCTCGGGCGCGGATGGCCGTGCTGAGCTCGGGGCCTCCGGCGCGGGCGCGGGTGTTGTGGGCGATGCCGGGCACGTGGGTTCGCGGGATGTCGCGGCGGGGGCGGTCGCGGCGCGGGGCCGAGCCCGCCGCGGAGGTCGCTCCCGAACGAACACGCGAGAACGCCTGACTCGGCGCGATGGTGTACCGCCCGCTCCATCTGTTGTTGTTGGTGCGGAGGTGGGGGTTTCAAGGCACGGGCGTGGCCCGCTCCGACCCGCCCGGCGTCTTTGGCGCAGGAGTGGTCCAGACCAATATTGCGTCTCGTTCGGCGTGGTGGATACCTTCGGTCCACCGCGCCGTGCCTTGTTTCGGCGCGGGTCGAGGCACGTCGGGATCACCTCGTGCTCCGCTTCGTCGCAGCCGGAGGTACCGCCGTGATGACCGTTTCCCCCGTGCCCGGGTCGGTGATGGCCGGTGAGATCGCGGCCCAGCCCGAAGGGTTGGCTCGGATCCTGACCGAGGGGCTCGGCGCGATCCGCGCCGTCGCCGAGGAAATCCGGGCGCGCGATCCGAGGTTCGTGCTGTTCACCGGGCGGGGGACCTCCGACAACGCGGGGCTGTACGCGCGTTACCTCACCGAGGTGCTGCTCGGCCTGCCGGCGGGCCTGACCTCGATGTCCACCACGACCGCCTACCGCGCACGGCAACGTCTGGCCGGCTGCCTCGTGGTGACGGTGAGTCAGTCCGGCGGCTCCCCGGACCTGATCGCCTCCGCCCGGCAGGCCCGCGCGGACGGCGCGCTCACCCTCGCGGTGACCAACAACGCCGATTCGGTGCTCGCCCGCGAATCCGACCTGCACCTGGACGTGCTCGCCGGTCCGGAACTCGCGCTGCCCGCGACCAAGACCTACACCGCCGAGCTGCTCACCCTGTTCCTGCTGGTGGACCACCTTCGAGGCGGCACCGGCGAGGCGGCGCGGACGCTGCCCGACGCGGCCCGCGCGATCCTGGAACGGCAGGCCGAGATCCAGGTGCCGGCCGAGCGGTACCGGTTCGCGGACCGGCTCGTGGTCACCGCGCGTGGCTACGGATATCCGACCGCGCGTGAGGCGGCGCTCAAGATCATGGAGACCAGCTACATCGGCGCGCAGGCGTTCTCCGGCGCGGACCTGATGCACGGCCCGCTCGCGATCGTCGACCGGGCCTGGCCGGTGCTCGCGGTGGCACCGGACGGCGCGGGCGGGACCGCGCTGCGGCCGGTGCTGGACCGGCTGCGCGAACGCGGCGCGGATCTGTACATGATCGGGTCCGCGGAAGCGGTGGCCGAGTACGGTCGGGGCTTCGTGTTGCCGACCGGGGTCGCCGAGGAGGTGTCGCCGATCCTGGAGATCCTGCCGCTGCAACTGCTCGCGCGCGAGGTCGCGTTGGGACGCGGCTGCGACCCGGACGCGCCTCGGGCACTGGCGAAGGTCACCGAGACGCGGTAGTCGACCTGGACGCGGTGGCCGACCTGGACGCGGTGGCCGACCGGAACGCGATGGACGACGTGGACGCGGTGGCCGACCCGCGGTGGTCGACCGGGACGCGGGAGTCGCCGGCCCGCCGGTGGGCGCGGTCAGGCCGTGCGGTCCAGGTCGGTCGCGGCCTCGCGGGCGTCCAGGAGTTCGTCCCAGTTCGCCGCCGCCCACTCGCACGCGGCGGCCATCGGGACCAGCATGCCGCGGCCCAGCGGGGTGAGGGCGTAGGTGACCCGGCGGACCGGGGCGTCGTGGGCGGTGCGGCTGATCAGCCCGTCGCGTTCGAGCGTGCGCAGCGACCGGGTGAGCACCTTCGCGGTGACGCCGCGCATGGGCACGCGCAGTTCGGAGAAGCGCCGCGGACCACCCTCCAGACAGCGGATGATCATCGCCGCCCATTTGTCGCCGAACCGGATCGGGGACAGGTTCGACGGGCAGACGGGGTCGAACATGTCCGCGGACAGGGGTTCCGTGGTGGCCTCGCTCATGGGCCCAGCGTAGTTGGTATCCGGGAGGTAACCAGGGCCCCGGGTAGGTTCGCGGCGGTGGTCGAGACGAGGCTCGACCCGGACGAGCGGGGTGGCATCCAATGAGCGACATCATCGTTTTCGGCGCGGGTGGTCGGACCGGACGCACGGCCGTCGCGGAGGCGTCGCGCCGGGGGCACCGGGTCACCGCCGTGGTGCGCGATCCGGCGAAATACCCGGACCTGGCCGGCCCGGACCTACGGGTGGTCGCGGGCGACGTGACCGACGCGGACGCGGTGGCCCAACTCGCGGCGGGCCACGACGCGGCGGTCGCGGCGGTGTACGACCCGGCGGCGCCGGTGGGCGACTTCTTCGGGCGGGCGGTGCGGGCGCTGCTGGACGGGCTGTCCCGGGCGGATGTTGGGCGATTGGTGTGGGTGGGCCTGGCCTCGGTGCTGCCGACCGAGTCCGGCGAGTTGCTGATGGATACGCCGGGATACCCGCAGGAGTACCGGGCGTTCTTCCTCGCGCACGCCGAGGGCAACGCGGCGCTGAGCGCGTCGCAGGCCGGGCCGGAATGGGTCGTGCTGAGTCCGGCGGGCGACTTCGACCACGAGGGCGTTCGTACCGGTCACCATCGCGTCGCGCCCGCCGACGCGGAAAGCCGGGTGTCCTACCCGGACTTCGCGATCGCGCTGCTGGACGAGATCGACACGCCGAAGCTGCGCCGGGTGCACGTCGGGATCGAGGGCGGGCGATGAGCGGGTCGGTCGTGGACAGCCCCGATCCGTGGGTGGCGGAGCACATCCGGCGCTTCGTCGAGAGCGACGGGCGGGCTCGGGAAGGGATCGACGACCTCCTGCTGACCACGCGCGGGCGCCGGTCGGGGCTGCTGCGGCGGACCGCGTTGGTGTACGCGCGCGACGGTGATCGGTGGATCGTGGCCGGTTCGAACCGGGGCGGCGAGCGGCATCCGGCGTGGTACCTGAACCTGGTCGCCGATCCGGCCGTCACGATCAGGATCGGGGTGACGGATGTGCCGGCCCACGCGCGCACCGCGACGGCGGCGGAGAAGCCGAGGTTGTGGGGGCTGATGGTGGCGGCGATGCCGTCGTACCAGGCGTATCAGGAGGGCACGACCAGGGACATCCCGGTGGTGATCATCGAGCGGGCGGCGGCGATCGCGGGCATCGGGTGAGGGGTGCGGGCCGGCCGGGTTCCCCTGGGCGGGGTTTCCTCGGGCCGGCCCTACGCTCTCGCGGAGCCGGTGTGTTCGACCGCGAACAGGCGGTGCTCGACCCGGTCGAGGGCCACCCGTACGGCGCCGAGCGCGACGCCGTCGGCGCCCAGGGCGGACAGTTCCACGCGCGGCATGCGCAGGCACAGCCGGCGCAGTTCGCTGGTCAGCGGCGGAACGGCGTCGGCGAGGCCCGCCGCCCAGCCGCCGATCACGACGATCTCCGGATCGAGCGCCAGCACGAGCGCGGTGACGTCGTGGATCAGGCGCCGGACGAACCGGTCCACCGCCTCGGTCGCGGTCGGGTCGCCCGCCGCCGCGTGCCGGAACACCTCGCCGACGGCCGCCTCGTCCAGCGGCGGCAGCGGTGTGCCGGTGGTGGACAGCAGGTTCTCCGGGGTGACCTGCCGGCCGAGCAGGTGCAGCGCGCCGATCTCTCCGGCGGCGCCGCCGAAGCCGCGGTGCAGGCGGCCGTTGATGAACGAGCCGGCGCCCGGGCTGAGGCCGGCCATCACGTAGACGATGTCGTCGGAGCCGACCGCGACGCCCTTCCAACGCTCGCCGATCGCGGCCAGGTTGGCGTCGTTCTCGACCTGGACCGGACAACTGAACGAGCGGCCGAGTCGACCGGCGAGATCCAGGCCGGTCCAGCCCGGCATCGCCGAGGACAGCGTGACCACACCCTCGGTGTCCACGATTCCGGGTGTGCCGATGCCCACGCCCCACAGCGAACCGCGCGAGATCTGGGCCCGGCGCAGCGTCTCGGTGATCAGGCCGCGGACTCGCTCCAGGCGGTCCTCGGCCTCGCAGTCCTCCTCGACGGTGCGCGCGGCGCGGCCGACGATCGTGCCGCCGAGGTCGGCGAGCACGACCCGGATGTGGTGCACACCGACGTCGACGCCGAGCAGGTGGCCGGCCTCGGCGTGGAAGCGGAAGCGTCGGGCCGGCCGGCCGCGCGGGCGGCTGCCGTCCTCGCTCTCGGTGGTGGTGGTCTCCACGACCAGGCCCTCGGCGAGCAGTCCGTCCACGACACCCTCGACGGTCGGGCGGGACAGTCCGGTGGCCTCCATCAGCGCGGTCACCGTCAACACCTCGCCACCGCGCAGCGCGCGCAGGGTCGCGGCGGAGTTGATCCGTCGGACCACGGAGGAGTCCCCGCCGGTCGCCTGTGCCACAGCTCTTGTCCTCTCATCGCGCCGTCGCGCGGTACGTTCGCCCGGGCGCCCGCGCCCGTCGTGCACGTCGTCGTCGCTCAGGCGCGGATGGTACCCAGATTTCGCGTCGGATCAGGACGCGGGCCGCAACGCGGCCGGCCCGGCCTCGGCGAACGCGAGCCGGCAGGTGTCCGCACGATACGTGGCCACGGTGACCGCGGCGGTCCGGCCGAGCGCGGTGTACGTCGTCGTCACGACCAGCACGGCCGTACCCGGCGGACGCTCCAGGTAACGGGCTTCCTCGGCCTCGGCCACGCCCAGTTCGACCGCGCGGTGCCGGCTCTCCAGGCGGTGGCCGCGCAGTTGGCGAAGCATCAGCGAGGCGCGCTCGAAGCCCGGGACGCGGGTGGACAGCGACGGGACGACGGCGCGCGAGACGTACAGGCACTCCAGGCCGACCACTTGGCGCATGGAGAACTGGCGACGGCGCAGCCGGTGCACCAGGGCCGAGGGGCGGCCCTTGAGGGCGTCCGCGAACTCGCCGGTCGCCGGCACGGTGGCGCAGTCGATCACCTCGCGGTCGCGCAGGTCCACGCCCGGCCAGCCCTCGCCGTCGGCGCTGAGCGAGACGTCCACGCGCGGGCCGGCGACGGTGGTGCCGGCGCCGCGCTTGCGGACCAGGCGGCCTTCGAGTTCGAGCTGCTCCAGCGCGTGCCGCAGGGTGGCGCGGGCGACGCCGAAACGGGCCGCGAGTTCGCGCTCGTTGGGCAGGATGTCGCCGGAGTTGAAGTCCTCGTCGATCGCCTTGAGCAAGGACGTGCGCAGTTGCCAGTACTTGGGTTCGCCGAAGACCGCTTCGTCCGGCAATGTCGCCATGCTGCTCACGGACGCCCCCTCGGCTGGCCGACGCCTGCGCGGCGCGGACTTATTGCATGCTCGGTTTAGTAAAGACGGTTGAATATAACCGCGTCGGACCACGAAAGGTCCAGACCAAGTCGGTCGAACTTCCCGGTGACCTGGCTCACACCGATCCGCTCGATCCGGTGCCTCCCGGGCTGACCTGCGCGAATGGTTCACCACCCGATCCGGGGCATGCGTCGCGAGCGGAATCCGGTGCGACTCCGGAGCTGTGCGCGGGAGTTCGGATGACCCGCCCGTTCCGCGCCACCCGCGCCACCCGCGTACGCGCGTCCGCGCGGCGGGCGGTCGGCGGACCGAGGCGCGTCGTCCGTCACGGCGTGGCGGTGCGGGGTGGGCCCGGTGGGGTCGCGAGGGGGTGGGGGCAGGAGGGAGGGGTGGGGGTGGAGGGGATGCGCATGCGGCGCATCAGGTCGGCGATGAGGCGGGCGGGGTCGGTGTTGTGCCACGTGGTGCCCGGGTGGGTGGCCTGGAGGTGGGACAGGGCCCGGGTGCCCAGACCGGTGTCGCGGAAGGGCTCGCGCACGCGCACCTCGGTGATCACGCCCAGCGCGCACAGCGGGCAGACCCGGTAGGTGACGCATCCGACGATCCGCCGCCGGTGCACCAGGAGCAGGCATGCGCCGCCGTCGCGCGCGGGATCGGCGGAATGCACCAGGTCCACCTCGCGGTAGGCGAGCAGTCGGCGGTGCAGGCGGCCCTTGCGGCGTCGGGCTCGGCGGTGGCGCCCGGTCGGTCGGGTGGTCGCGGCGGCCTTCGCCGGCGTGGGCGGGCGGGGGCTCGGGGCGGGGATGTCGATGGCCGACGTGGCGTCGATTGTTGACATGCCAGGACGCCTGCCCGCATTGCCCGGAGTGATACCCAACCGTCCGGGTGACGCGTTGGGCCCGGGTGTTGCCGCCGGGCGTGCGGGGTGGTGCCGCCGGATGTCGTCGGCGCGTCGCGGTCGGGTGCGAGTACGCCTCGGAGTTCGGCAAAATTGGTCTAGTCCAATGTATTGACGGCTCGGAACCGGAGGGCCACCCTGTGGCCATTGGTCTATACCACGTCTCTCCACAGGAGTCCCTCGTGGTCCGTCGCTTCGTCCCCGTCCCGGCTGCGGCCGCGTCGTCGGCCGGCCTGCTCTCGAAGCTCTCCGTACGGTTCGCGGGTGCCACGCCGCCCGCCACGACCCCGCCGACGACGATCCCGCCGAGCACCGTGCCGCCGAGCACGCGCGGCACCACGGCGTGGGAGCGCGCGGCGATCTACGTCGCGAACAACAGCGTTTCGCACAAGGGGCATGCGTGGAAGGCGAAGTGGTGGACGCAGGGCGAGGAGCCGGGCACGACCGGCCAATGGGGTGTGTGGCAGGACCTGGGCGCCTGTTGACCGGACCGCCGGAGGACGAGGTGCGCGGTCGTCGGCGCGGGTCGACCCGGCCGGCGAGAGACCGGCGCCGCCGGGCGTGACGACGCCGCGGCGAGCGCGTGACGGACCGGAGGCGCCGCATCGGCGACTCCGGTCCGTCGGCGTTCGCGGCGGCCCCGACCGGGTGGCGGCGTCGTGGCGATCCCGACGGCGGGTCGTGCCGACGCGGTCTCAGCCGGTCGGCAGGTCGAGCAGGTCGAGTTGGTACTCGGTGGACCGGTGGGTGGGGCGGTAGCCGAGGGCGTCGTTGATCCCGAGCATCGCGCGGTTCTCGGCGGCGGTGTCGGTGCACAGGCCGGCCAGATCCGGGTGCCGGTCTCGGGCCCGGAGGATCGCCTCGGCCTTCATCCGGAGCCCGAGACCGTGCCCGCGGTGCTCGGGCAACACGCCGGTGCTGTAGTGCTGCCCGTCGCCCTTGCCGTCGCCGGGGACGACCAGCTCGGTGAAGCCCACGATCGACCCGTCGGCGGTGTCGATCGCGGCGATCGTGTGCAGCAGTTCGCCGCGGTCCGCGATGGCCCGCGCCGCCGCCCGAACCCGGTCCACGTCCCAGACCACCGTCCCGTAGTCGGTGTCGCCCATCGGCATGTCGTCCATCGCCCGGCGGGAGTCGGCGAAGGTGTCGGCCCACTCGTCCGGGACGGTGCCGTCCCAGGCCAGGAAGCGATAGCCGGGATGTGCTCGCTCGGCGACCTCGGTCACCGCCGCGAGGTCGACCTCGGCGAGCGGGAGCCGGGCGTAGATCAGCGTCAGTACCGCGCGGAAGCCGCGCGCCGCCAGGAAGCGGTCGCCGGGGGAGTCGACCTCGGCCTGGGCCAGGAGCGATCGGCGCCCGTCCGCGCGGGCCGCCTCGACCGCCGCGGCCAGGAGCCGACCGCCGGTGCCGCGGCGGCGCTCGGCCGGGTGGACGCGCAGGTCGAGTTCGGCCAGGTGGTCCTGTCCGGGCCTGCCGAACAGCCGCAGGAAGGCCGAGCCGAGCGGGATCCCGTCGGCATCGGAGGCCAGCCAGGCCAGTCGGCGACCGGCCGGGCTCTGCTCGGGGTCGGTCAGCGGAGTGAGGTGCGTGGACAAGAAGACTCCAGCGAAGGGTGCGGGCCGGGAAGAGGACGGTCGAAACCGGTGGGGCCGATTCGGGGCATCCGGGCACTCGCGCGCATCCGCCGCACACCTCCTCGCTCGGCCGGGGCCCGACCGAATGGTGGGCGGTGAGGTGGCGAACGTAGCCGGCGCGGCGGCCCGACGGCAAGGGTGGTACCGCGGACCTGTCAGGTCGGGGCGCGGGTGGGCCGGTGGGCCGGTGGGGTGGCGGGGTGGTGCGTCGTGCGCCCGGTGCGGGCGGGCGCGCCCGGCGAGCGCCGGCAGGCCGCGGGAATACTCGTTCGTGCCGGATCGGCGGCCTGCCTAGGATCGACCGATGACGACTTCCGACCGGGCCCGCGGGAAGGACGCGGTGCGGGGCGCCGTGCCGGAGGCGGTGCCGGACGCCGTGACGGACGCCGTGCGTCGGGGCGACGTGGGCCGGCTCTTCGCCTACTTCGAGAGGACGCCGTGCCCGGTCGCGGTGTTGCGGCGGTTGATCGGGCACGCGGATTCGGTGCCGCGCCACCTCGGGGTGGTACTGCTCCGCGACCGTGCCGGGCGGCCCGATCAGCGCTCCTTCGCGGAGGGGGAGTCCCTGCTGTCCGCGGCGTCGGCGGCCCTGGCGTCCACGGTGCCGGCCGGCTCGGCGTCGTCCGCCGTGTCGACCGGCTCTGCCGAGACGGCGCTGGTGCTGGCCGAGGCGTACGCGCGACTGCGCGTCCCGGTGCCGGAATGGCGGTCGGCGGCATGGCCGGCCAAGGTCCGGATCGCCTGGCTGCGCGCGGAGATCATCGCCCGACCCGAGGCGACCGTGCGGGCCGAACCGCCGGGCGAGGAGCTGTACCAGGCGGTGCGCGCGATCGACGCCGAGGCGCCGGCCGACCTGGACGGCTACCTGCGCGGGTTGGTCGCGCGGCCCGATCCGGTGCTGCGCGCGGCGGCGCTGGGCGTGGTCCGGGAGGCGGTGCACGGCGCGCTGCTCGGGCCGGAGCAGGCGCGCGGATGGCTGGTCGAACTGCTGGATCCGGCCGGCGGGGCGCGGGTGGTCGCGGGAGCGCTGGCCGAACTGGCCCAACCGTGGGCCGCCGGCGACGCACCTTCGGGCGTCGAGCCGGCGTTGCGGCGGCTGACGTCGGCGTACCCCGAGGCCGTCGAGACGGCGGCCCGGTTCTGCCTGGCCGGCTTGTTGCGCGAGATCGCGGCCGATCCGGGATTGCCGGGGAGCCCGCGGCGGCGCGCCCTGGAGTGGGTCGGGGAGTTCGCCGAACGCGGCGAGACGGCAGGGCTGTCGGGGCTCGCGGGCACGGACCCGTTGTTGTTCGCCGAACCGTTCGTCGCGTGTCTGCGGGCGATGCATCGACGCGGGCACTTCGTGCGGGCCGACGATGTGCCGGCCGTGATCGAGATCGCGCTCGCCGACTACCGCGTGTCCACCGCGGATGTCGCGATCGTGCTGTTCACCGTGCGGCACGAGGCGTTGCGGGCCTTGACCGCGGTCGCGGACGACGACCCGCACGAGGATCGGCGCGTCGAACTGCTGCACGCGTTGGCCGCCCAGGGCGCCCCCGACCTGCCGGTCGGCGCGGTGCTCACCGCGCGTCTCGCGGACTCGGCCCGACCCGAGCCGATCCTGTCCGTGCTGCGCGAACTGCGTTACCAGGAGGCGGAGGACGCCGTCCTCGCCACCCTGCCGCGCGCGCCCCGGGCGGCGCTGCGGGCGCTGGAGGCGATCGGCGGCGCGCGCACGGTCGAGGTGCTGCGCGAGGCGCTGGGTGTCACCGACCCCGACGGTGTGGTCGCGCCGTATCTGCGCCCGGCGGCGGGCCTCGCGCTGGAGGTGCTGTGGCACCTCACCGACGATCCGGCCGCGCGCCGAGGGTTGCGCGCTCGGCTCAATCCTCGGGGGCTGCCCGAACGCGTCGCCGCGGATCTCGGCATTCCCGACCCGGACGAACTCGCGGTGTGGACCTCGGATCCGGACGTGCTCCGGCCCGGCGAGGCGCTGTGCCGACTCGCCGACCACGGCGACGCGCGCGCCATTCCGGCGCTCGCGGACCTGCTGCTGCGCGTGGTGAGCGACCTCGTCGCGAATCGCGGCGAGGAGGTCGCCGAACCGGTCGTGCCGGGAAACGTGTACCAGGCGATCGGCGACCTGGGCGAACGCCTGTACCGGCGCCGCGCGTTGCGTCCGGTCTGCCTGCTCGACGCGTCCTCGCCGGAGGCGGCGCGGGAGGCGCTGGTCGTGGATCTCACGCTCGGCCTGCTGGAGCGCGGCGGCGTCACCGACGCCGAACTGGCCGTTCTGCTCGAACTCCTCGGCCGGGTACCGTCCGCACACGTCAAGGACCGTGTCCACCACCTGATCCGACACCGTGATCCGCACGTGCGCAAGCACGTCATCGCACTGCTCGCGCACGACGCCGACCTGGACGCCGCGCGGTCCCTGTCCGCGAGCCTGATCCCGCTCACCTCGGCCGCCGACCCGCAGACGGTGCGTCAGGCCCTGCTCGCCCTCGGCCACGCGCGGGCCCGGTGGGCGGGTGAGGCGATCGCGGCATGCCTGGACCACCCGGCGATGAACATCAAGAAGACGGCGGCACAGGCGCTGATCGACGCCGCTACGCCGGCCCAGGTCCCGGCGCTGCTGCGGTGGCTCGGCCGGCACGACAACCCGGGCCTGCGCGAGTCGCTGACGCGTGCGCTCCGGGTCGTCCTGGGGCGGGAGGCGTACGCGGTGTGCGTGGTGGCGGCGGCGGAACGCGCGACGGACGCGCGCGAACGCGCGCTGCTGCTCGACGCGTTGCCGTGGGAGTTGTCCGCGCCGGCCGTGGCGGCCCTGGTCCGGCGCGGATCCCCGGTCGCGGAAGCGCTGCTGACCGGCTTGGCGCGGGGCACGACGTGGTTGAAGTGCGGTCGGCTGCGGTACCTGACCGCGGAGTTCGCGGCGTACGACATCGCGCTGCCGGAGCCGGCGGCCGACGAGGACGCCGAGATACGGGCGGACCTGATCACGCTCGCCCGGCGGGGTTGGCGGCCCGGTCACGACGACGCGCGCGCGGCGTTGCGGCTGGCGGCGCGCTCGGGGGACATCGGCGTCGGGCAACGGGTCGACCTGCGGGCGGCGTTGCCGCAGTTGATGGCGGTCGCGCGGGATCGCCCGACGGATCGGGCCACGGTGCTGCGCCTCGCCCTGGACGTGTGCCCCGCGCCGTGGTCGGCCGCCGAACGCGGTGCGTTCGCCGACGCGTACGACGTGCTCGCCGCCGAACTCGGCGCCGTGGCCGGGGTGTGGGAGGTACTCGAAGGCATCGCCGACACGTTGTCCGAGGTCGCCGCGTTCGTCCTGGCGGCCCGCGTTCGGGCGTTGCCGGCGCAATCCTTCGCCGGGCGGGCGCCGTTGGCGGTGTTGCGGGGATGTGGAGCCGTACTCACCCGGGACGACGTGGACCGGGCGTTGAGTGGAGCGCGGCTGGGACCGAACCCGTGGGAGGTGGAAGTCGAGGTGCTCAGGCTCACGTTCGTGCCGACGGCGGCGGCGGACGCGGCGAGGGTCGAGCCCGATCGGCGCGCCGGCGAGTTCGACCCGGCCCTGGACCGTGCCGCTGCGGGCGACCGCCACGTGGCGGCCGTCGACACCGAAACGTCGGCCCGTGTCGCCGCGTGGCGGTCCGCCCTGGACGACGCGGTGCGCTCGCTCCGGGCCTTCGTCGCCTTCCGAGCCGGGGGCGGAGCCGAGGCCGGGGCCGAGGTCGGGTCTGGGGTCGGGGCCGATGCCGCCGCCGGCTCCGGCACCGGCGCCGCCGACCCTGCGGACCTCGACTCCCGAGCGCGTGTCGACGCGCTGATCGACGCCTTTCCGGCCGCCGATACCGCCTGCCGGGGGCCCCTGCTCGACTGGTTGACGGAGCTTCAGCCGATCGGCGCGCCCGCGTGGGTCCTGGCCGAACGGGCCGAACGGGCCGCGCGGGTGGCACGGGCCGCCACGCCCCCGCGGGTCCCGGATCCGACCGACCTGGACCAACCGCGCTCGACCGCACAGCGCGAACGCCTGCTCGCCCTGCTCACCGCCGCCGAACCCGCGCGCCGCACCGCCGCCGCGCGCACGTTGAGCGACTGGGACGAGCCAAAGGTGCGGCGGGCCACGCTCGACGCCTACCTGCGGGGCACGCCGGACCTGCCGCCGCGGCCCGGGCTTGCCCGGGCCCTGCTCGGCGTCACGGACTTCACCGACTACGACGAGGGTGGTCGGGAACGGGCCGCGAGGCTGTGCGCCCTGATGCCGGTGGAGGAGTCGGAGCGGATGGCGCCGCACCTGGTCTCCTGGTGGGAGAACGGCGCACCGGCGACCAGGGCCCGGGTGCTCACCGCCACCCGGCGCATCCCCGCCGACACGCTCGCCGAGGTGTTGCGGACCCGGCTCGACGCCGGCCGCTGGGGCTGCCTGGACCTGCTGGCGGGTCGTTCGACGCGGCGCACCCCGGAACTCACCGAGACCGTTCGCCGGTTGCGGGCGGAGGGACGCACGGACCTCGCCGACCGCCTGAACCCGACCGACGGGTTCGTGCTCGGTGTCGAGGCCGCGACCCGAAGCGGCGCAGTCCTGGCCGAGTTGCGGACCCGCTCGGTACCCGCCGGCACCGAGCGCCCCACCCGCGACGAACTGATCGCCACGGTCCGCGGCGACGGACCCGAACAGGCCCGCCGGGCCCTGTCCCGACTCGCCGACGAGCACGGCGGCGACGACGAAGTACGGGCCCTCGTGGTCGAGTCGCTGAGCCATCCGGTCCCGAGGGTGCGGCTGCACGCGCATCGCCTCTCGCGCCGCCTGCTCGACCGCGCCGGGTACCTGCGGCACACCGAGGGGTTGCTGGCCGATCCGCGTCGGGACATCGTGCGCATGGCGATCCGTACGCTGTCCCACGCCGGTTGGGAGCCCGCCGTTCCGGCACTGGTCACCCTGTTCGGGGACACCGACCCGGTGCTTCGCGAGGCCGCCGCCGAGGCACTGGCCCGGATCGGCGTGCCCGCGCTGCCCGCACTGCGCAAGGCCGCCGCGCACGCCCGCCCGGACCGCCGCGCCCGCTACACCGAACTGCGCGAGCGGATCGAGGCCGCGCCGAGGTGACCGTACCCGGCGCGGTCCTCGGTACTGCCGTCGGGAAGCGAGTCGGCGAGGTAGGCGTCCAGGTCGGCGCCGTCGGGCGACTCCGGGATGAGCATGTGCCGTACCCACGCGTCGCGTTCGTGCAGGATCGGCGGCAACTCCCAGACGCAGCCGATCAACGAGCGCTCCACTCGTACGAAGTTGGTCGGGTCGCGGTCCGGACAGCCGAGCACCGGCTGGCCCGCCGCGACACCGGCGAAGTGCAGGGTGTTGTCCCACACCCAGCTGTACACATTGAGATACGCGCCGTCGTCCGCGCCTCGGTGCAGCACGACGAACGACGCGGGCGGCGTGCCGTCCGGCTCGGGCAACAACTCGGGCAGGATCGCGTAGGCGGCGGCCTCGACGGCGGGATCGATCCCGCGTGGATCGCGCGTGACGTGGTAGCGCTTGATCCGCCGACCCGCCACCTCGATCGGCGGGTGGGCGCGGAGGAGTTTCGCGGTGAAGGACATGGCCGGACGGTAGACCCGATCACCTGACAACCCATGTCAGTGGAGACCGGCGGGACGGGGCTTCGAGCCGGGCACCGACGACGAAACGGGGCCCCGCGCCAGGCGCGGGACCCCGTTCGTTGGTTGGTCGTGGGCTCGGGTCAGCGGCGGTGCGTCGACCCGGTGTGGGCCGCGTCGCGCGGGTCCTGGACCTTGGTGCGGTACAGCCACAACGCCACGCCGGTGACCAGCACCCCGCAGGCGATCCCCAGTTCCTTGAAGCCGCCGTAGCCGGTGATGGAGAAGCCGGTCGCGCCGACCACCAGCACCACGGTCAGGAACGCGGCGAGCAGCCAGGCCAACGGGACGAAGAAGCCCGGCAGTCGGATCGGGCGGGCCAGGTCCGGGCGGTCCCTGCGCAACATCGCGAAGCCGGAGATGGCCAGGATGTGGGTCAGGATGTAGCCCAGGTTGCCGGTCACGATGATCGCCAGCGGTGTCTTGAGCGCGATCAGGATGACCACGTTGACCACGAGCGCGATCATCAGCGCCCGAGCCGGCACGCCGCGCTTGTCGAGCACGCCGACCTGCTTGATCGTGGTGCCCTCCTTGCCCATGTTGTAGAGCACGCGCGACCCGTCGGCCAGGCCGGTGATCATGATCAGCAGCAGCGACGCGATCAGGAAGACCACCATAAGGTCGGCCGCGCCGCCCACCAGGTCGTTGAACGCGCCGACGTAGAACGTGGTCGGGTCGAGCGCGATGGCGCCCTCGCCGACGTACCCGGCCAGGGCCAGCGGCAGCAGGATGAACACGCCCAGGGAGAACAGCACGCCCGCGCGCAGCGCCCGGGAGGTGTCCTTGACGGTGTCCTTGTATTCCGGCGCGAAGGTCGCGCAGACCTCGACGCCGAACGAGGTCCAGGCCATCACGTACAGCCACACCAGCGACTCGCGGATGCCCGCCGCGCCGTGCAGGTTCCAGTGCAGGTTGCTCGCGCTCCAGTCGCCACTGGCGAACGGCAGCACGATGAACACCGCGAGCGGCACCAGCAGCATGCCGCCGGTGACGTAGACGACCCACATCGCGACGTGCAGGCCGAACATGGCCGCGCCGAACAGCAGCACGATCACCGCGATGCCGACCACGATCGGGAAGGTCAGCTCGGCGAAGCCCAGGTCCAGCGTCCAGTCCTGGCCCTTGAACCACTGGGCCTGGACGAGCGAGCCGATGATGCCCGCGTACACGGACAGCGCGGTGGTCCAGGGGAACCAGTAGCCGATGCTGGCCAGCGGGCCGACGAACGGCGCGCGCTTCTTCCACCCCTCGGTGGCGTAGTGCGCGATGCCGCCGGAGGACTCGGGGAACATCGCGGCGAGCTCGGTGTAGATCCAGTTGGCGATCGTGGCCAGGACCATCGACCCGGCCCACAGCGCGATCGCGCCCCACGCGCCGAGGCCGCCGATCGACGCGCCGAGCGAGGCGATCAGGGCGGCGGGCATGGTCAGTGACATCGCGAAGCCGTCGTACCAGCGCATCTTCTTGGCGAGCGCGGGCGGGTTCGCTGCGGAGTCGGCCGTACCGGGGCCGGTCGCGCCGGGGGCGGCCGGCTGAGTTGATGCGGACATCTGTATCCCCTTCGCGGGGTGGAGGCGGCCGGTGGGTGAGCCCGGGGGACGGCCGCTTGAGGGAGGGGGTCGCGGGCTCCGGGGGCGCCGCTGTCGGCGTCGTCGTCGGCCCTGCTGATGGCCCTGTTATAGATGCGAGTTTTCGACCACGTCAAGGGTTCGTCTTTGTTCATTCGACAAATGAGACCTGTGGAAGTTGCTCATTGAGATCTATTGACAGGTCAAAGTTGCTGATGAACTCTGAGTACACGTCGCCCGAGAGCAGAGAGGGATCCCCCCGTATGAGCAGCAACGGCTCCGCCCGCCATCAGTTCTTCATCAACGGCGCCTACGTGGACGGCTCCGGCGCCGAGGGCTACGACGTGATCAGCCCGGTCACCGGCGAGTACGTCGCCACCATCCCGGTCCCCACCGCCGCGGACCTGGACAAGGCCGTCGCCGCCGCCAACACCGCGCAGCGCGCGTGGGCCAGGGTCAACGTCTGGCAGCGCGCCGAGCTGTGTCACCGCATCGGCGACGAGATCACCAAGCGCGTCGACGAGCTGGCCCGCCTGCAGACCCTGGAGCAGGGCAAGCCGCTCGCCGAGTCGGTCGCCGACATCGAGGAGGCCGCGCAGCTCTTCCACCTGCACGCCGAGGACGCGGTCCGGCTGCACGGCGAGACGATGCCCTCCACCGACGGCACCAAGCGCATGTGGACCTTCTACGCGCCGGTCGGCACGTGGGGCATCATCACCCCCTGGAACTTCCCGCTGCTCATGCTCGCCGAGTTCGTCGCCCCGGGCCTGGCCACCGGCAACGCGCACGTGGTCAAGCCGCCGGCCAACACGCCGCTGACCGTGCTCAAGGCGATGGAGGCGTTCGTCGCCGCCGGTGTCCCCGAGGGCCTGATCAACATCCTCCCGGGCGAGGGCGCCACCGGCGACGCGCTGGTGCGGCACGACGGCATCGACGCGATCGGCTTCATCGGCTCCTCCGCGACCGGCGCCAAGATCCAGGCCACCGCCGGCCTCAAGCGCTCGATCATGGAGTGCTCCGGCAACGGCCCGCTGGTCGTGCTGGCGGACGCCGACCTGGATGCCGCCGCCAAGGCCGCGGTGTACGGCGCGTACCTGTGCGCCGGGCAGGTCTGCTGCGCCACCGAGCGGGTGATCGTGGTGGACGAGGTGCACGACGCGTTCGTGGCCGCCGTACTGCGCGCCGCCGAGGACGTGGTGCTCGGCGACCCGTTCGACGCCGCGACCAACCTGGGCTCGCTCAACAACGAGGGCGTCGCCGCCAAGATGGACCGGCACATCGCCGACGCGCACGAGCGCGGCGCGAAGGTGCTGCTGGGCGGCAAGCGCCGCGAGGGCATGCCGACCGACCTGTACTACGAGTTCACCGTCGTGGACCAGGTGCCGGTGGACAGCCTGCTCTCACGCGAGGAGTCCTTCGGTCCGGTCGTGCCGATCATCACCGCCGCCGACGAGGACGACGCGCTGCGGCTGGCCAACGACGACAAGCTCGGCCTCCAGGGCGCGGTGTTCACGAGCAGCATGCGCGCGGCGTACCGATTCGTCGAGGAGATGGCGGTCGGTCAGGTCGTGGTCAACGACAGCACGTGCTTCTGGGACGTGAACATGCCCTTCGGCGGAGCCGGCAACCGGGGTACGGGTTGGGGCCGCATCGGCGGCAAGCACACGCTGCTGGACATGTCCGACCTGCGCACGGGCGTCATCAACCTCTAGCCCTCGACCGCGCCGGCCGGGCTGTTGACGGCTTGGTTCGCGAAATCCGGCCCGGCCGGCGGTCGAGGCCGAGCAGCCGGGCCGGCGCTTGAGGCCACATCCAGCCGGGCCGGCGGTCGAGGCCACCGAGCCGGGCCGACGCGTGCCGCCGGATCCGGCCCGGCCGGCGTTCGAGGCCGAAGAGCCCGGCCGCCCATGCGAGCCAAGCAAAAGCACGTATATCGGCCACAACCCGCAAGGGAAACCGCCATGACCCCAACCCACCGCACCGCGCTGAGCCGCACCGCCCAGGAACCGTTCTGGCTGGATCGGCCCGAGCGTCCCGAGCCGCTGCCCCGCCAGGTCGGCGACACCCGGACCGACCTGGCCGTGGTCGGCGGCGGGTACACCGGTCTGTGGACCGCGCTGATCGCCAAGCAACGCGACCCCGGCCGCGACGTCCTCGTGCTCGAACAGGGCACCTGCGGCCACGCGGCCAGCGGGCGCAACGGTGGTTTCTGCTCACCCAGCCTCACCCACGGCCTGGCCAACGGGCTCCAGCGCTGGCCGGACGAGATCGACACGCTGCAACGCCTGGGCGCGCGGAACCTGGACGCGTTCGAACGCGACCTGGACACGCACGGCGTCGACTGCGGCTTCGCCCGCACCGGCAAGGTCGCGGTGGCCGCCACCCCGTGGCAGGCGAAGGCGCTGCGCGAGTCCGTACCGATCGCCAACCGCCACGGCGAGAAGGCCGAATACCTCGAACACGACGCGCTGCGGGCGTACGTCGACTCGCCGCTGTGGTCTGCGGGCGTATGGCAACCCGACTACGCCCTCCTGGACCCCGCCCGCCTGGTGTGGGGACTGCGCCGGGCCTGCCTGGACGCCGGGGTGCGGATCGTCGAGCGCACCGAGGTCACCGCGATCGACACCAAGCCCACCGACCTGATCCGGCTGACCACCCCGTACGGCATCGTCGGCGCGCGCCGGGTCGCGCTGGCCACCAACATCTTCCCGCCGCTGCTGCGCCGGCTCGGCCTGAGCATGGTGCCGGTGTACGACTACGCGCTCACCACCGAGCCGTTGACCAACGAGCAGCTCGCCGCGATCGGCTGGACCGGCGAGCACGGCGTCACCGACGCGGGCAACCAGTTCCACTACGTGCGCAAGACCGAGGACAACCGCATCCTGTGGGGCGGCTACGACGCCATCTACCACTTCGGCAGCAAGGTGGAGGAGGCGCTGACCCAGCGCCCGGAGACGTTCGACGTGCTCGCCGAGCAGTTCGCCGCGACCTTCCCGCCGCTGGCCGACGTCGCCTTCTCGCACGCGTGGGGCGGCGTGATCGACTCGACCACCCGGTTCTGCATGTTCGCCGGCACCGCCGCCGCCGGCCGGGTCGGCTACGCGCTCGGCTTCACCGGACTGGGCGTGGGCGCCACCCGGTTCGGTGCCGAGGTGGTGCTCGACCTGCTCGCGGGCATCCGGTCCGAGCGCACGGAGCTGGCCATGATCAAGCGCAAGCCGATCCCGTTCCCGCCCGAGCCCGCGCGCTGGATCGGCATCCAGGCCACCCGCTGGTCGATGGCCCGTGAGGACGCGCACGGCGGGCGCAATCTGTGGCTGCGCACGCTCGACCGGCTCGGCCTGGGCTTCGACTCGTGACCGACGCGAGCGGCGCCGGCGGGCCCGGTGTCCCCGGGGAGCGGGAGGAACAGGGCAAGATGGCTGCCGAAGATCGAGAGGACCTGCCGAACTCGGCGCCGCAGCACACCCGGAGCAGCCGCATGAACCCCACAGGCCCGTTGGACGACATCGACCGGCGCATCATCGCCATCCTCCAGGCCGATGGGCGGCGTGCCTACAAGCAGATCGCCGAGGACCTGGGCATCCCGGCGTCCTCGGTGCGCTATCGGGTCCAGCGCCTGGAGGAGAGCGGCACGCTCCAGATCGTCGGCATCGCCAACCCGCTGACCATCGGCTTCGATCGGCTCGCGATGATCGGCATGCGGGTGCGGCCCGGCAGCGCCCGGGAGGTGTGCCGCGAACTGCGCGAACTGCCGGAGACCTCCTACGTGGTGATGGTCGCCGGGCAGTACGACGTGATGGTCGAGGTGATCTGTCGGGACACCGACCACTTCACCGACCTGCTCAACCGCCGACTGCTGCTGATCGACGGGGTGCTCTCCACCGACTCCTTCTTCGTTCTCGAGGTACACAAGTTGGCCTATGGCTGGGGCGTCGGCGGGGTTGAGTCCTCGCTGCTCGACTCGCCGGAGATATCGCCGGGTTCGGGGTTGGACCAGCGCGACAACCGCTGAGACCCGAATTCGCCGCCACCCGGCGAAGTGGGCGGAACTCCGGTCGGCGGGCCGGGCGACCGTTCGCCTCGTCGCGGGGCCGAGTCAGCGCGCCGCCGGGAGTGCGGCCGGCCATCGGTTCGCGGCGCCGTAGCTGGTGAAGGTGTGTACCGACGTCTCGGGGCCGGTGTGTTCGGTGATCAGGCGGCGCAGTCGGGGGCGGACCGCGTGGCGGTAGGCCAGGACCGAGCGCAACACGCTCGGGTTCGCGCCGTCGGGGCCGTCGGGTTCGGGGTCTCGGCGGCGGGCGAGCAGGTCGGTGATCGCGGCCGGCGCGCTGATATCGAGGAACACGACGGTGTCCGCGGCGGCCAGGCGAAGGGCCAGTGTCGGGGCGTGATTTCCGACCAGGATCCAATCGGGGTCCGCGATCAGCGTGCGCTGTGCGTCGGCGAACTTTTCGGCGGGCGCGGTCGATCGGTCCTCGCGGTGGTACAGGGTGTGCAAGTGCGTGACGGGGAGCCCGAGTCGGGTGCCGAGCGCGTCGGCCCACCCGGTCCGGCCGGCTCCGCCCATCCCGACGACGACGATCTTGCGCATGGTCTCGCAGCCTACGGAGGCGGCCGGCGCCGCGTGGTGGGAATCCGGGGAGCCGACCCTATCGGGTCGCCCGATGCCATCCGAACGTGTCGTCGAGCGAGCGAGCGAGCGCGAGCGAGCGAGCGACCGCCGGCCGGGCCGTACGCAGGTGGAGGTGCCGGGCCGCGGACCCGACGGGGGTGGCCGCGTGGCTCGGCGACCCGGACGCGGCTGCGCACAGTGGCGAATCGCTGACCTCGGTGCCCGCCCGGGCGGGCGGCCGGCTCGACGAGCAGGAGCGGGCGGGCCTGCACGGGCGGCTGGTCGCGGTCACCCACCCGATCCTCGCGCGCGCCGTCGCGGTGCACGCGCTGCGCGCGCCCGCGAGCGTGTTCCGGCACCTGGACGCCGGCCCGCCGGCCCGGGTCGACCTCACCCACAACGGCGTCCGCTGGGCGCTGCGCGGATTCGGCCCGCCCGGCCCGTGACACCGCCCGGCCCGGCTGCGGGCGGGCGAAGCGTGTTCAGCGCGCGGCGCTGCCGGTGAGCCGGGTCGGGGTGATCCGGATGACGACGCGCACCGACTCCGGCGGCAGCGCCAGGTATTCGTCGCCGGCGCCGGGCCCCTCGTACTTCTCGGCCAACGCGACGGCGACCCGACGCCCGACGTCCTCGGCGACCGTCGCGGTGCCGCGTACCTCCAGGTAGACGTCGGGGTCGGCCGGATCGTAGACGGTCACGCTCGCCCGCGGTTCACGCCGCAGATTCCGCTCCTTGAGCCGCCCCGCCTCCGACGAGATCAACACGTCGTCCCCGTCCCGCCCGACCCACACCACCGAGGTCTGCGGCCCCCCGTCGACATTCACCGTCGCCAGAACGGCCGGATACGCCGCGTCGAGAAGCGCCCGCGCGGCATCGCCCAGAGCAATCGTCATGATCGCGATCCTAACCCGCCCGCAAACCGACACCTTCGGTGAATCGTGCTGCCGGGCAGGGCGGTCACGGGTGGATCAGGGTTTTGCCGAGGGGGCGGCCGGTGAGTTGGGTGTGGAGGGTGGTGGGGAGGCGGGGGAGGGTGATCTCGGTGGTGATCAGGTGTTCCAGGGGGAGCTTCGGGAGGGTGCCGAGGGCGGCGGTGAAGTCGGTGGAGGTGGTGCCGTAGCTGCCGGCGATCGTGACCGGGCGGCCGGACCAGATGGTGTGGACGGCGTGTTCGGATCGGCGGACGTGGTCCAGATCGACGGGCAGGCCCGGGAGTTCGTCGCCGGGGGCGGTGCCGCCGTAGAGCAGGGCAACGCCGGTGGGGACGAGGACGCGCAGGGCCTCGGTCAGGATGTCCGGGCGGACGAAACTGGTCGCGATCACCGCGGCGTCGAATGCCGAGGCCGGCAGCGTGGCCAAGGGGCGGACGTCGAAGCCGCGGCTTCGCAGGAACTCGGCGCGGTCCGCGCTGCGGTTGACCAACGTGACCTCGGCCCCGCCGAGTTCGGCGAGGCGGGCGATGAGCAGACCGGCCGCCCCGGCGCCGAATACGACGACGGTCCGGCCGGTCGGAGAGCTGCCCAGGTGCCGGGCCAGCGTGCTCACGCAGTGTTCGGCGCACGCGAGCGGCTCGGCGAACACGGCCTGACGGGCCGTGAGTTCGTCCGGGACCCGGGGCAGGGCGGCGCACAGCCGGCCGGCCGGGCCGGCGGCGTACATCTCGGTCGCGAACCCGGTGGTGCGGGCGAGGCGCACGTTCGGGTCCAGAGTCACCCGCAGGCCGGTGGGGAGGGCGTCGGGCAGGGTGGATTCGGTGACGACACCGACGAGTTCGTGGCCGAACTGGCTCGGACCGTAGCGCTCGCCGGCCACCTCCTTGAGGTCCGAGCGACACAGGCCCGCCAGTTCCACCCGAATCCGCACCGCGTGCTCCCCGTGCGGTGGATCCGGACGGCCGAGTCGCAACGACGGACCGTCCGGACCCAACTCGACCCTCATCGCGGCGAATCCGAACCGCCGGTGGAGGCGGCCGGCGCGGCGTCGGCCATCCGGTGCGGCGAACGCGGCGGGGCCGCGATCGGCGAGCCGGCCCGCGCCGTGCGGGCGCGCAACATCTCCAACGCCTCGCCGAACCGGTCCGCGATCAGATGGGCGTCGGCCGGGGTCAGGATCAGCGGCGGGCGCAACTCGATCACGTTGCCCAGACCGTGCTCGGACACGCGGGTGAGGATGCCCCGCGCGTGCAGGTGGCGCTGGAACGCCTGGGCCGACTCCGGCGCCTTCGCGCCGTCCGGGCGAACCAGTTCGACACCCAGCATCAGCCCCGGCCCGCGTACGTCGCCGAGCACCGGATGCTCGCGCTGAAGGCTTTGCAGCCGGCGGCTCAAGATCGCGCCCACCCGGCGGACGTTGGCCAGGAACCCGGGTCGGCGGACGATCTCCAGGGTCTTGACCGCAGCCGCGGCGGCCAGCGTGTGGCCGCCGTAGGTGAATCCGTGCAGCGAGCGGTCCCAGTCGGCCATCCGCTCCTCGGTCAGGATCGCCGCGAGCGGCAGTCCACTGCCGGTCAGGCCCTTGGAGACGGTCATCATGTGCGGGGCGACGCCGAAGTGGTCAGCCGCGAACATCTCCCCGGTGCGGCCGAACGCGGTCTGGATCTCGTCGAAGACCAGGATGATCCCGTGTTCGTCGCACAGCGCCCGCAGCGCCTGGAAATACCCGGGCGGCGGCACGATGTTGCCGCCCATCCCGCTGATCGGCTCGATCAGCACACACGCGACACTGCCGGAACTCGCGTACGTGATGAAGTCCTCGATCCGGGCCACGCACAACATTCCGCAGGTGTCCGGGGTCTGCCGGTAGAAGCACCGGAAGCAGTACGCGTCCGGCACGTGTACGGCTCCCGCGGCGTGCGCCGGGAACGGCGCGCGCATCCGGCTGCTGCCGTTGTACGCGGTGGCCGCGATGGTCTGCCCGACGTGGCCCCGGAACGGCACGATCACATCGCGTCGGCCGGTGTGGTGCTGGGCGATCTTGATCGCGCCCTCGTTCGCGGTCGATCCGCCGCTGCTGCGCAGGTTCACCCGGGTCAGGCCGGCCGGCGCCAGTTCGACCAGGTCGCGCATCACCCGGTCGGTCGGCTCGGTGCGGAACGACGAGGCGGCGAAGACCAGTTCCTCGGTCTGTTCGCGTACGGCCGCCATCACCTCGGGATGGTTGTGCCCGAGCACCAGGTTGAACGTCCCGGATACGCAGTCCAGGTACTCGCGGCCGGTGGAGTCCCACGAACGAATGCCCTCGCCGCGCACCAACACCGCGTCGCCCAACTGGTACTGCGCCACCTGGGCGGCCCCGGCCGCCCGCACGTCGGCCGGCTCAGTCATCGCGGTGGTCCGCGTCGAGCCACTCCAACTGGGTGCGCACCCACGCCTCCAGCGTCCACGGCTCGGCCACCCGGCGGCGCCGCTCGGCCGCGGCCTTGCGTTCGGCGGCGGGTGCGGTCAACGCGGCGATCAACGCCTCGGCCTGCTCGACCAGGTCGAACGGATTGACCGTGCGGCAGACCGGGGCCAGGATCTCGGCCGCGCCGCACATCTCGGACAGGATCACGTCCGCGTCCCGCTCGTTGACCAGCGGAGCCTCGAAGGTGCTCAGGTTCTGGCCGTCCACCGTCGAATTGAAGACCAACACGTCGGCCCGGCGGAAGCAGCCGATGGTGTGCTCGACCTCGTTGTCGCAGTGCAACCGCACGGTGTCCGGGCCCAGTTCGGCGTTCGCCTCGGCGATCGCGTACTCCACGCGGCGCACGTACTCGGCGTTCGCCTCGACGTAGAGTCGATTGGGATTCATCCGGACCAGCAACCTGGACGAGCGCACCGAGGGCTCGGCGCGATGGGCCGCCACGAAGGCCCGCACCGCGCGTTCGGCGTTCTTCATCGGGTCGGTCCGGCCGCTGTGCACGACCAGCGGCGCGTCACCCGCCCACTCCGCGATGCCCGCCGGGAGGCGTGGGTGGTCCGCCTCCAGGGCGAGCGGGCTGTAGCCGAGCGGCATCGTGCGTACCCCCGTGCGTCGGCCGCGCCAGTGCACCACGCCCGCGTTCCGGTCCACTTCGGCGTCCGGAATCAGGTCCGCCACGCAGTCCAGGAAGTTGCGGCACCAGCGCTCCGCGAAGAAGCCGATGGTGTTCGCGGGCAGCATGCCCTCCAGGATGCCGACCCGCATTGCCTTGGGCAGGATCCGCCAGTAGTCGGGCGAGGGCCAGGGGATGTGCACGAACAGCAGGATCGGCGCGTTCGCCCGCACCGCGCGCAACCGGGCCGGTACGCCCACGAGTTGATAGTCGTGCACCAGGTACACCGGGTCCGCGACGTCGGCCGAGTCGGCGAGCAGCGCGCCGGCGAAGTCCTCGGTGAACTCGGCGAACCGGTCCAGCGCGGTGTAGGTCTCGGGGCCGAACGTGGGCGTTGTCCACTTGTCCCAGCCGTAGTTGTTCGCGGCCCACAACAACTGCGCGGTGAGGAAGTTCTGCACCACCTCGAACGTCTCGCGATCGTGGCGGAGCAGCCGGACCCGGATGTCGCGCCCCGAACGAAGCCGAAGATCCAGGCCGTTCGGGCTCTCCCGGGCCGCCTGATGATCGTCGTCGGTGTCCGCGCTGGCGATCCAGGTCACGTCGAGCACACCCGCCTGCTCGGCGACCACGTTTCCGGTACCACCCGGCGCGAGCCACGGCCGCAGCCGCCCGTGTTCCGGATCCGGGGCGAAGCTGACGGCGGCGCGCTTGCTGGCCAGGAACAGATGACGATCCATCAGGACTGATCCCTTCCGAAGACGGCTGAAGCGTCGAAGGCGGCTGGGGTGTCGAGGGCGGTCGGGGCGACGCGTGGAATCGAGGGGTGGTGCGCCGTCGGCGCCGCGATCAGCGCGGTGTCGGCCGTGTACACGTCGACCGGGTCCAGGCCGCGCAGTTCGGGCAGGTGCGCGGCGCGCTCGCTGTGCAGGCACGCGTTGCGCGGACGGCACGCGTACGCGGTGTCGCCCTGCGGTACGGCGGTCACCAACTCGGGGTCGACGCCGTAGCCGAGCGCGATGTGCCTGGCCCACTGCACGCGGGAGAGCCGGCGCGGCCCGCCCAGGTGCACGACGCCGGTGTGCGGCGAGTCCAGCAGCGCGGTGGTCCACACCGCGACGTCGTCGATCAGCACCGGTGTGTTCCAGTGCTCGTCCGGGACCGCGACCGGCGCCCCCACACCGAGGCGTTCGGCGCACGTGGTGAAGAAGTTGGGCCGCAGGCCGGCCCGATCCCACCCGTACACCAGGCTGACCCGCAACACGAGCGCGTCGCCGCCGGCCAGATAGGCGGCCTCGGCGGCCGACTTCGCCCGTCCGTAGGCGTTGGCGGGCGCGGTGGCGTCGGATTCGGTGGAACTGTCCGCGTGCCCGGGGAACACGTTGTCGGTGGAGATCAGCACGGTCCGCGCGGCCCGGCCGGCCAGCGCGGCCACCACGTGCCGGGCGCCGGCCGCGTGCACGGCGGTCGCCCCCGCCGGGTCCGCCTCGCACCACGTGATGTCGGAGGGCCCGTGCGCGGCCACCACCGCGTCGGGGCGGACCGCGTCGACGACGGTGCGCACCTGGCGGGGATCGGCCACGTCCACCGGGAGCCAGCGCAGCCCCCGGGTCTCCGGGGTGCGGGGCCGGCGGCGCGAGCCGAGCACGACACCGTGGCCGAGTCGGGTCAACCGGGTGCCGACGTGGCCGGCTATGTACCCCGATCCGAACACCAGGACCCGGGTCATCGGGAAACCCCCTTCTCGTTCGGATGGTTCGGGTGATTCGGATGGTTCGGGTCGTCCTGGTGGTCCTGGTGGTTCGTATGATTCGGCCGGGCCCGCTCGCTCGGTCCGCCCGACGGGCGCGGGTTGTCCCGGTCGCCCCGGTCGCCTCGCGTGTCGCTCGGTGTGCCGGCTTCGTGGTCCGACCGGTCCGACCGGTCCGGCCCGTCCGACCGGTCCGCGCCGGGCTCGTTCGTGCGCTCCGCCGGCAACAGTCGGAGCGACCCACTGCCCGCCACCACCAATACCCCGCACAGCGCGACGATGCCAAGGACGGTGCCCAGACCCAGCCGGCCGGCCAGCGTGCCGACCAGCGGCGGTGCGCCCAGGAATCCGGCGTAGGACACCGTGGTGACCAGCGAGATCGCCTGCGGGCGCCGCTCCGGGCCGACCGCCCGCCCGGTCGCGGCGAGCAGCGTGGGGACGACCGGGGCGAGGCCGACACCCGCGAGCGCGAATCCGGCCAGCGTGGACGCGGTGGACCAGGCCGCCGCCGCGAGCGCGAGGCCGAGGCCGCCGAGTGCGCCGCCGACGAGCACCAGCGTGCGCTCGCCGACCCGCTCGCCGCGCCATTGGGCGAGCATCCGGCCGGCGGACAGGCCCGCCATGTACACCGCCGGGCCGCACGCGGCGACGAAGGAACCCGCGCCGAGGCCGTCCGTGAGGTGGATCGCGCCCCACTGCTCGACGGTGTTCTCCATCAGCAGCACGATGCCGCCGACCGCGCCGACCACGAGCAGGGCGGTCAACAGGCGGCCGTGCGCGCGGCCGGCCCGGGTGGCGGTGGCCGGGCCGGGCTTGTGTTCCTGCCACCGGCGCTCGTCGATGGCCAGGACCGCGCTGAGCGCGACCAGAACGGCGATGGCCACCAGGATCGCCCGCGCGGACGCGCCCAGATGCAGCGCGAGGCCGACCGCCGGCGCGGCGAGCACCATGGCCAGCGGAGTGGCCGCCTGGACCTTGTTGAACAGCCGTTCGCCGGTGAGCGCCTCACGCGCGGCCGTGGTGGCGTTCAGCGCCACCTCGATCGCGCCGCTGGCCGCGCCGATCACCAGCAGTGCGGCCGAGAACGTCCACCGGGACCCGGCGCCCGCCACGGCGAGCGTGCCGAGCGCGAAGGCGGCGGTCACCAGTGGCAGCGTGCGCGGCCCGAGTCGGCGCGCGAGCGGCCCGGTGAGCAGCATCGCGGGCACCGCCGCGACCGGGACCGCGAACAGCGCCAGGCCCAGTTGGCGGTCGTCCAGCGCCAGTTCGTCCTTGAGCGTCGGGATCAACGCGGCCCAACCGCCCCAGAACAGCCCCCAACTCGTCGCGGGAGCCACCAGGCCGAGCACACCGCCGCCGTGCCGCATCGACGCTCCGTTCGTCGGGAGTGACCGAGAGTGTCGCTTACCGTACTGCTCAACCACTACCCTCGGCCGGCATCCGCTACCGGTAGCGTGACCTGCGGCGTTGGATTTCGACCGACTGCGGAGGCTTTCGACGGTGGCGGCTGAGGAGTACTGGGCGATCGACGCCGGTGGCACGCACACCACCGCCGTGGTGCTCGACACGCGGTACACCCGGGAGTCGGTCAATCCCGCCTCGACCGGCGCGGCGGCCGAGGAGACGCTCGTGCGACTGCTGTCCGAGATGGCGTCGGACCTGGGTTTCGGGCCCTCGGTCGGTTGGTTCGCGAGTTCGACGATCACCATGGACACCCCGCCGCGGGAGATCGACCGACTGGCCGTGATCGCGCGCGAACAGGGTTTCGTGGGGCGGCTGGTGGTGTCGGGGGATGTTCCGCCGCTGTTGCTCGCGCCACCGCTGTCCGGGCGGGGCGTCGTGGTGGTGGCGGGTACCGGCTCGGCCTGCGTGGCCGCCGCCGGTCCGGACGCGGGCCCGCCGGTCGTGATCGGCGGATGCGAGTACCTGGGCAGCGACGAGGGCAGCGCGTACGCGCTCGGTGTGGCCGGTCTGCGCGCCGCCGTACGGGGAGCGGACGGGCGAGGGCGGCCGACCACGCTGTTCGCGGCGCACGGTCCGCGCGAACTGGCCCGTCGGCTGGCCGCCGAGCCGTTTCCGAAGGCCGGGGTGGCCGCGCTCGCGCGCGAGGTGTGCGCGGCCTGGCAGGCGGGCGACGCGGTGGCCGGCGAGGTGGTTCGGGTCGCGCTGGACGACCTGCTCGACGGCGTACGCGCGGCCCGGGACGCGGCCGGACTGAGCGGGACGTGGCGGGCCGTCCTCAACGGCGGCGTCTTTCGTGGATGTCCGCCGTACGCCGCCGAGTTGGGTCGGCGGATGGTCGCCGAACTCGGCGCGGCCGAACCGCCGACCGTGATCGCCGATCCGGTCGACGCGGTGTATGCCGCGCTGGTCGCGAACGAGGGTTCGCCGCCGAAGAGTTGGGCACACACCCGCAATCTCTGATCTGCCGAAGCGCAGCCGAGCGAGGGGGACCGCCGATGACCGGGACGCCGAACGAGCGGGCACCACGAACCGTCACGGGAACAGGCCCGGAAACCGCTCCCGGAACCGCCCCCGGAACCGCTCCACGACGCCGGCACCAGCCCGCGACGGAGCCCTCCGTCGGACCGACGTCCGTGCGCGGGAGCCTCGCGGCGGAGGACGAGAGCGGGTCGGTCGCCGGACGGCGGGCGCGGGTCGCGGCGGCCGGTTCGGTCGGCGGGGCGCCGATCCGGCTCGGGGTGTGCCTGGCCGCGTTGGCGCCGGTGGGGTTGGCCGGGGCGTTGCGGGTGGCGCGGGACGCGGGGGTGGGCGTGGTGGATCTGCCCGCCGACAGCGGCTTCGCGCTGGTGGATCCCGGGCGGCGGGCCGATCCGGCGCTGCATCGTGCGGTGCGCGCGTGGTGTGCGGAGGTCGGGGTCGAGGTGGGTTGCGTGAGCAACAGCCGGGACACCCAGTTGCTGCTGGGGCCGCACGGGCCGCACACCGACCCGGTGTTCGTCGGGACGGCCGAGGCCAAGCGGGACTACGGGCTGCGTGCCGCGCTCGACACGGTGCGGCTCGCGGCCGGTGTGGGTGCGCCGCAGGTGCGGCTGATGCTGGGGGTGCCCGACCTGGCCCGCTGGTTGTCCTGGTCGGGCAGCGACGTGAGTTGGCAGGACAACGTCGACGCGTGGGCGCTTGCCGCGCGGCCGATCCTGGACCTGGCGGGCGAACTGGGCGTGCGGGTCGTGGTGGAGCCGCATCCCAAGCAGGTCGCGTACGACCCGGCGAGTGCGAGAGCACTGCTCTCGACGGTGAGCGGTGTTCACCTGTGCCTCGATCCGGCCAACATGGCCGCGACCGGACACGATCCGGTGGCCGCCGTGCGCGGCTGGGGCGATCGGCTCGCGGCCGTACACGCGAAGGACCTGCAACGCTGGTCCGGCGCCGAGGCACCGCGCGGCGCCGGGTGGTCGCGCTACGGCCCGGGACCGGCGATCCGCTTCCGCTCGCTCGGCGCCGGCGACCTGCCCTGGCCGGCCATCGTGGCCGCGCTGCTCGACGACGACTACCGGGGAGTGATCTACGTGGAACACGAGGACGTCCTACTGCCCACGGAGCAGGGCATCACGACCTCGCTCGCGCGACTGCGCACCCTGGTACCCACGGGCGTCGCCCCGGGGCGGACCTGGTGACGCTCGAGGGAGTACGCGGCGCGCTGCTCGCGGGCGGCCTGGGCGAGCGGATGGGCCCGCTCACCGCCGACGTGTGCAAACCACTGGTGCCCTACGCCGCGTCCTGCCGGCTGGTCGACTTCAGCGTGGCCAACGCGGTCCGGTCCGGCCTGCCGGAACTGGTCCTGCTCTCCCAACACCGGGAATCCGACCTGGTCCGACACCTGGTCGCACACTGGGACGAACACCCGGGCACCCGCCTGCACTTCGGCCCACACGACGCGTTGGCGCGCAGCGGACCGGGCGCCGTACTGCCGGAGCGTCCGGCCGAACGCGGCACCGCCGACGCGCTGCTCGCCAACGCGGAGTACCTCTTCGCCCCCGGCGCGAACGATCTTTTGATCCAACACGCGGACCACGTCTACGTGTTCGACTACGCGCCGATGGTCGCCGCGCACCGGGCCTCGGGGGCCGACTGCACGATCGGTGTACAGCGGATCGAACGCCGCTACGTGCACCTGTTCGGCATGGTCGAGGCGGATGCCGAGCTCCGCGTGCGAGCGCTGGTCGAGAAGCCCGAACGGCCCACCTCGGACCTGGTGTTCACCGCGTTCTGCGTGTTCCGCGTCGACGCGTTGCGCGCGGTGCTGGCGGACCTGGCCGCACTCGGCGAGGACGGCTGGCAACACGACATCAGCCGCGACGTACTGCCCGCGATGATCGCGGGCGGCCGGCGGGTGACGGCGTACCCGGTGCCGGACTACTGGGCCGACATCGGCACGGTCGACCGGTACCGCACCGAGCAGTTGCGACTGCTCGACCAGCCGCACCCGATCGCCTCCGCCGCGCTCCCGCGCACGTTGGCCGGTGTGCCGGACGGCTTTCCCAGGTACGTCGAGGGGAGTCTGCTGGGAGCCGAGATCCCACCGGGAGCGCGCGTCGAGCGCAGCGTCGTACACGCCGGCTGCCGGATCGAGCCGGGCGCGACCGTAGTGCGCTCGGTGCTGCTGCCGGGCGCCGTGGTCGCCGCCGGGAGTACGGTCCGGGAAACGATCGTCACCCCGACCGGAATCGTGACGCCGAGCGGTGCCGTCGGTGCGGCCGGCGCCGGCCCGACCCGGGTGGACGCACCCCATACCGGCTCGCCTTCCGACCTCGTCAGGAGAGCGCACGATCCAACGCCTCCGCCGTGATGAACGACGTGTGGGTCCCGGCCGTCCGCACCGCGTGCGCACCCGCGTGGGTACCGGCGGCGGCGCAGCCCGCCCAGTCGCGGCCGGCGAGGTAGGCGTACAGGAACCCGGAGACGTAGCTGTCCCCGGCCCCGTTGGTGTCCACCACCTCGTCGGCCCGCATCGCCAGCGCCGGTACGTGCCACAGCGGCCGGTCGGGCAGGGCCAGGTAGCTGCCGCGACCGCCCGCCATGGCGACCACGACCTTGGCCCGCCCCCGGGAGAGCACGTCCCGCGCGGCCTCCTCGACCCGGTCGCCGAGCCGGTGCGTGGAGGTGAACACCAGGTCGGCGCCGTACGCGAAGTCGGCCCGGGAGGGGTCCTTCCCGTCCCAGCCGTGCAGGTCGGTGGAGGTGGACACGCCCGCCTCGATCGCGTCGGCCAGCGCGGGGCGGGACCAGCCGCCGATCGACACGTGCGCGTGCCGGGTGCGGGCGATCGCCGGGCGATACAGGTCGGGGTCGACGACCAGGTCCGCCGGCAGCCGGCCGTCGTGCAGGGACAGCCGCTCGCCGTCCGGGCCGACCAGGTTGACGCTGCGCGGGGTGCCGTGGGCATCGGTGACGTGCGCGAAGGACAGGCCCTGCTTCGCGTAGTGGTCCAGAACGAAGTCCGCCTCCGGGTCGGCGCCGAGCACGGCCGCGAAGTGGGTGCGCAGGCCCAGCGCCCGACAGCCCAGGGCCACCCCGTTGCCCGTGTGCGCGACGTACTGCCGGATCGGCGGGACCTTGAAGTCATGTATCGGCAAGGGAAGTTCGGGCACCCGGACGATGATGTCCACGCCCACGCCGCCGACCACGAACACATCCAGTTCAGCCATCGCCGCCTCCGCGGGTGTGCGCGTAGCTGACCTCGGCGGCGGGCGAGACCACGAGCGCCGCGTGGATCTCCTCGTCGCTCACGTCGTCGGTGATCACCGTCTCGCCGAGCGCGGTGGGCAGCACGAACCGCAGCCGGCCGTCCCGGATCTTGCGGATCTGACCGAGCGCCTCGACGGTGCCGGCGGGATCCAGCGGCGCGGGCAACGCGGCCAGTGTGGTGGGCAGTCGGACCCGGTCGAGCAAGCCGGTCACCCGCGCGCGCAGGGCCGGGTCGAGCAGCCCGCGCCGTTCGGCGATCCGGGCCGCGCAGGCCATGCCGAACGCGACCGCCTCGCCGTGCAGCACCGGCCCGTAGCCGGTCACGGTCTCCACCGCATGTCCGATGGTGTGCCCGAAGTTCAGTGGCCGGCGCAGGTCCCGCTCGTACGGATCGCGGGCGATCAACCGGCACTTGAGCACGCTGGAGGCGTGCACGAGGGCGGCGGTGGGCACCGGTTCGGTGCCCAGGATGGCCTCGTGACGGCGCTCGATCAGCTCGAACAGCTCGGGGGAGGCGATGATCCCGGTCTTGATCGCCTCGGCGAGTCCGGCGCGCAGCCCGCGACCGTCCTGGGTGCCCAGGTAGCCGACGTTCGAGACCACCGCCCTGGGCTGGTAGAAGGCCCCGATCAGGTTCTTCGCGGAGGGATGGTCGATGGCGACCTTGCCGCCGAGCGCGGCGTCCACGTGGGCGAGCAGCGTCGTGGGCACGTTGATGTACGGCAGGCCGCGCATGTACGCGCTGGCCACCCAGCCGACCGTGTCCATCACCACGCCGCCGCCGACCGCGAGCAGGATGTCGCGGCGCGCGAGCGAGGTGCCGGCCAACCAGTCCAGCAGCGTGCTCGCGGTGCGCAGATTCTTGCTCGCCTCGCCGGCCGGGAACGACGTGCCGACCACGTCCAGTCCGGCGGCGCCCAGGAGTTCGGCCAGCCGACGCGCGTGCAGCGCGAACACGGTGTCGTCGGTGATCAGCGCGACCCGCCGGCCGTCGATCTCGGCGCACAGCCGGGCGAGCGCGGTCTCCTCGTCGAGGCAGACATGCACCGGATACGTATCGAGCCGCCGGGCGGAGGCCATGATCGGGTCGACCGGGCCGCGTGGCAGCGCGAGCTGTTCGGACACTCGGACGTATTCGGTCATATATTCACACCCCGGTGGCTCAACGAAGACGTCGCAGACAATCCGGATATTCGCTGCCGAAATAATTACGGCGAGTGCTACGAAAAGTCAACAACGCCTCACCCAGAGTGCGTCCGCGCGGTATAGCAGACCGCTCCGCGCTATTCCCGCGCATTCGCCAATTCGGGAAACTTCGCCCGGAAACGACCTACGCGGCGGGCAGGGCGGGGTCGCGCGTTCCGGTGGTCTCGGGCGCGGTCGCCGCGATCTGCTCGACGTTGACCTCTCCCCACACGCCCAGCGGCAACAGCGCCTCGTTGAGCGACCGGCCCAGCGGGGTCAGCGAATACACCACCTTCGGCGGGACCTCGCGAAACACCTCGCGGTGCACGATTCCGCGGGCCTCCATCTCGCGCAGTTGCTGGATCAGCATCTTCTCGCTGATCCCGGGCACCGCCCGGCGCAGCTCACCGAACCGCCGCTCCTCGACGTGCAACGCCCACAGGATCAGCGCCTTCCACTTGCCGCCGATGACATCCATCGCGGCATCGAGCCCGCACTGGTAGCGCCGAGCCATGCGCGTCTCCTCCCGACCGGGCCTCATCGATCCTTACCGACAGGTAGGTACCCCTCCATATTGTCGGTACGCATTCGGCCGAAAGCAAAGCAATCCCCGATCCGCCCGTGTCGAGAACACGGAACCGGGCGGAGCTTGGGCGAGCATGGCGGGATGAGCGAGGTGACCGTGTCGCGGGTTTTCGAGGTCAGTACCGGGCGGCGGGAGCGGGTGTACGACCTGAGTGCGGTGTGTGCCGGGTTTTTGCGGGAGGTGGCCGGTGGGCGGGACGGATTGTTGAACGTGTTCGTGCCGCACGCGACGGCGGGAGTGGCGGTGTTGGAGACCGGGGCGGGCAGTGACGACGACCTGCTCGCGCTGCTGGCGGACCTGTTGCCGGCCGACGATCGGTGGCGGCACCGGCACGGCAGTCCCGGGCACGGGCGTGATCACGTGTTGCCCGCGCTGATTCCGCCGCACGCGACACTGCCGGTGATCGGCGGCGAACTCGCGTTGGGGACGTGGCAGTCGGTCACGATGGTCGACACCAACCGGGACAACCCGGACCGGACGGTACGGCTGACCTTCATGGGCTGAGCCGGCGTGCACTCCCCGCCGAGGAAGCAACTGGCGGAAACCACGCGGGCCGTGCCGCGCACGTGCGCCACACGCTGTTCCGCCACGCTCCGTTGGGGCGCGGAGTGGCCGGTTCGGCGTGCCGGTTCGGGACCGCCGCGCTGGTCCGGCGAGGACGTTTCGGCCGCGTGTGCCGCGGTGGACGCGGCGTTCGTACTGCTCGCGGCGGTGGAAGGGGGCGACGGCGGTCGCGCGGGACGACGTTCCTTCGGCTGTTCGGGGGCCGTCGGGGTGTCGTACGCGCGGGTCGCCCACAGGTCGGCCGAGGCCATGACTAGCCTTACGTAACCGTCCTGAGCATCGGGACGGCGTCCCTCACACAGGTAAGGATTCGCCGATGGGTTTGAGGAGTCTGCTGCGCAACGTCTTTCGTTCGCGGGCGTCCCGCGAGGCGGCGGAGACACCCGAGACGACGGACGTGACCGCGGCGCCGACCGACCTCCAGGACGCGCCGACCGAGTCCCCGGTCGACGTGCCGGAGCCGGTCGCCGAATCGGCGCCGAAGGCGCGCCCCGAGCCGGCCGCGAGACCGGAACCGGTGGTCGCCCCCGAGCCGATCGCCGTCCGCGAATCCGCGGTGTCGCCGGAACCGGAAGCCGTCTCGGAACCGGTGGTCGTTCCGGAACCGGAGGTCGTCTCGGAACCGGTGGTCGTTCCGGAGCCGGAGGCCGCCTTGGAGCCGGTGGTCGTTTCGGAGCCGGTGGTTGTTCCGGGGCCGGAGGCTGTCTCGGAGCCGGTGGTCGTTCCGGAACCGGTGGTCATCCCGGAATCCCGGGCGGAGTTCGACACCCCCGGGTCCGCGCAGGCGCCGATCGCGGTGCCGGCACAGTCGATCGCGACGCCCGTCGGGACCGAACCGACCAAGCCGGAAGCCGAGATCGGGAAGGAGACCGAGCAGGAGGCCGTCGTCACGCCGGCCGTCGAGGTCGAGGTCGAGCCCGAGGCGCCCGTGCCGGCACCGGCCGAGGACTCGGCCGATGTCGAGGCCGCGGCCGAGCCGTTCGTGGTCGCCGAGGCCGCGGCGGTACCGACCACCATCGCGGTGGTGCCGCCCGCCCGCGTCGAGGAGGCCGCTCCCGGCCTCGGCGGTCGTGCGGAGGCCGCCGCGGCGGCAGTGGGCAAGTGCGGTCTCACCGGCCGCAATGTCGCGGTGTACCTCGTCCTGGACCGCTCGGGCTCGATGCGCTCCTACTACAAGGACGGCACCGTGCAGCACCTCGCCGACCAGACGCTCGCGCTGTCCGCGCAGCTCGGCGAGGCCGTCGTGCCGCTGGTGTTCTTCTCCACCGACATCGACGGCGTGGCCGACCTCGATCCCGCCAACCACGTGGGCCGGATCGAGGAACTGCACGGCTCCTACGGGCACATGGGCCGGACCAACTACCACACGGCGATCGCCGAGGTGGTCGAGCACTACCGCGCGTCCGGCAGCACCGACCCGGCCCTGGTGATCTTCCAGACCGACGGTGCGCCGACCAGCCGTCCCGCCGCCGCGAAGGCGCTGTGCGAGGCGGCCGGACTGCCGATCTTCTGGCAGTTCATCGGCTTCGGCGACCCCGAGGCCAAGGGCTTCGACTTCCTCCGCAAGCTGGACGAACTCGCGGTACCGGAGCAGCGCGTGGTCGACAACGCGGGCTTCTTCCACGCCGGACAGGACCCGAGGCTGCTGACGGACGCCGAGCTGTACGACCAACTCCTGCTGGAGTTCCCGGAATGGCTCAACGAGGCGGTCGCGGCGGGCGTCCTGACGGCCGACCCGGTGGACGCGTTGGTGTAGGCCGGGATAGGCGCACTCGTGGGATCACGCCCGACGGTCGACCCCTGGGTCGACCGTCGGGCGTTTCCGCTGCCGGGTCAGGCCCCGGAGGGGAGTGGGAGCAGCAGGCTGATCACCGTGCGCGTGGCCTGCGCCAGGGCCGCGTCCAGGACGTGTACGGGGTCGAGCAGTTGCCCTTCGGGATCGCTCGACGTGTAGGCCTCGTGCAGGATGTCGTACGACCGTCCCAGCAGCGCGTGTTCGGTGAGTTCGGGCAGGCCCGGGGCGCCCGAGACGAACCCCGCCAGGTGCAGGGCCGGCGCGGCCGACGTGCGGGACAGGACCGAATGTGCCGGGCTCCCCTCCTCCGCGAGGTGGTTGCCCATCCGCAGGTAGCCGGCCCCGGCCCCGGGCACGATGCCGTGTTCGAACGCGGAGCGCACGATCGCGACACTCTTGCGCAGGAGTTCGATCTGTTGCGCCGCGGCCTCATCGTTCACCGCGCCGACCCGGATTTGCGCCGTGGTTCCCTCCGAGACCACCTGCCAGGCTCGACCCGGACCGGTCGTCACGGTCACCGTGCCCTCGCGGCCGACCCGACCGATGGCCTCGGCGACGGCGCTCGCGGCCCGGCTTCCGGTGGCGGCGGTCACCAGGCCCGGGATCTGCCGGTCCTCGATCGGCACCGCCGAGGAACGCAGCCACGCGCGCGCTGCCTCCGTCTGTCGCACCACGTCCCGGATCAGGGTGAGCGGGTCGACCGTGCCGTGTGCGATCAGCTCGCGACAGCGCGTCGCCATGGCGTCGGCCAGGAGGATCGCGGTGACGGTCCCGTCGTGGGCGTCCTCGGCGACGCGCTCCAGCAACCGGATGGCCATCCGGGCACCCGGGCGCAGTCGAGTGTCCAGCCGGGCCAGGATCGACTCGGCGGCCCGCCCCCCGGAGCCGCGCAGCCAGTCGTCGTTCGCCGCGTTCCTGCCCAAGGGGCCGTAGCGACGCGCGAGGACCTTGGCGATGTGGGAGAACCCGGTCGCGAGTTCGTCGACGTCCGACCGTTGCGGTCCGGTGGTGATCGATCCGGTGGTGATCGGGCCGGTGATCGGGCCGGTGGCCCGCGCCGACGTGGTCGGCCACGCCGCGTTGCGCAACACGCAGATCCGCGCCGCCGTGTTGCGGTTGCTCTGCTGGGGGAGTTCGCGTCCGCGGGCGGCCAGTCGGCGGTGCAGCGCCAGGTACAGCGATTCCATGTCGATCAACTCTGGCGCGTCCTCGACGCCTTCGTGGGCAATGTTGATCAACTCGCCGGTGAACGCGGTGAATTCCTCGTCCGGCGGGGCCGCGGCCCGGCGGGTCTCGGCGGTCGCGGTGAGCACGCTGGTGCCCGCCACGGCCACCTGCCCGGCGCGATCCTGCCCGCTCATCGCGCCGACCATCGCCCGACCGCTCCAACAGCAGTCCAGGATCAGCACCTTGCGCGGCGCGCGGGTGCTCGGATCACGCAGCACCCGGCGCACGTCGTCGAAGCGCAACGCGGTGTACATGCGATCCGGGCGGGTGTTCGGCAGCGCCAGATGGAACGAGTCGTCGAGATGGTCGACCAGGCCGTGCCCGGCGAAGTAGACGAGCAGCGTGTCCCGGGCCTCGGTCGCCGCGTGGGAGAGCGCGTCCAGGACCTCGCTCGCCGAAGCCGGTTGGCCGACCACCGTGCAATGCCCTGTGGGCAGGCCCCAGTGGCGCGGGTCGCACAGCAGCCGGCTCAGCTCTTGGAGGTTGCGACGCACCGCGGGCAAGTGCTCCAGATGCGTGTACTCGTGCGTCCCGATCAACACCGCGCGTGAGGCCGCCGGATCGGCCAGTTCCGCCGCCGGCACCGTCACGCAGGGTCCCCGGGCTCCTCCAACGCGCGTACGGCCCGGCCGATGTCCGCCTCGGTGGCACCGGTCAGCACCACTTCGACCTCGCCGCGCCGGATCACGATGTCGGGGCCGCCCGGGCCCGCCATCGGTGCGCGCGAGCGGCGCCAGCCGGCGATCGCCGTCATCAGGCTGCCGAGCGCGATGCCGTTGCTCAGCACGATGTTGACGACGTCGAGGGTGGTGCCCATGGCGCCCGTCGTGTCGTCCTCGGCGTAACTGGTCACGGTGCCGCCGCGGACGTCGGGATCCATCGCCAACCACCGCTGCAGTGCGGCGACTTCCGCACCTTCGTCACCGACTACGCGTACCTGGACGAGCACGTGCCGCCACCCTTCGGGGACCGTCGGGGGCCCGCGGGCGGCGGGCCGGCCTGATGCGGGGCCATGATGCCATGTGGCCTGCGGGCGACGGGGGGAGGAGTGGGTTGGCCTCAAGCGCCGGCCGGGCTGGAGGGTGGCCTCAAGCGCCGGCCGGGCTGGAGGGTGGCCTCAAGCGCCGGCCGGGCTGGAGGGTGGCCTCAAACGCCGGCCGGGCTGGAGGGTGCAGGTCGGGTTGGGGTGCGGCCCAGGGTTGCGATGTCGGCGGTGGGGTCGTTGGTGAGGGTTGCCGTTGTGGTGACATGTGCTGCCGCGCGGGCTACCGGGAGGGCTGTGGTGGTTGCCTCGGTGGCCAGGAGGAGGTCCTTGGCCAGTGCGGCGAGGGTGAAGTCGGCGTTCGTGTAGGCGGCTTGGTCCAGGCGGTCGCGTTTGCGGGCGACCAGGCCGCCGATCGCGCTGTGCGTGAGCACGTCCAGCACGTCCGCGCGGGACAGGCCCAGGTCGGCGCCGAGTCGGATCGCGTCGTGCAGTCCGGCCGCCGCGATGCCCAGGCCCAGGTTGGCGACCAGTTTGAGGGCGGTCGCGGCGCCGATCGCTCCGGCGTACCGCCGCTCGCCGGCGTGCGACCACGCGTGCAACACCGGCTCGGCCGCCGCGACGTCCTCGGGCCCGCCGCCGGTGAGCACGATCAACGTGCCCGCGCGGACCGCCGGCACCGAGCCCAGCACGGGCGCCTCCACGTACCGCAACCCGGCCGCGCGGGCCGCCACCGCGAGCCGGCGCGACTCGTTCGGGGCCAGCGTCGTCGCGTTGATCACCAGCGTGCCGGGCGCGGCGCCGGTGACGATGCCGGCCGGACCCAGCAGCACCGACTCGGCGGCCGGCCCGTCGAAGACGAACAGCACGACGGCGTCCGCGCCGCGCGCCGCGTCGGCTGCGCTCTCGGCCGTCGTCGCGCCCGGTACCGTGCGCGGCGTGCGGTTCCACACCGTCACCTCGTGTCCGGCCGCCACCAGCGCCTGCGCGCCCGCCGCGCCCATCCGTCCCAGACCACACGCGGCGATCTTCATCCGGCGGCCTCGTCCGTGTCCGGGACCAGCGCGAACGCCTCGACCTCCAGGAGCAGCTCCGGCAGGAACAGCGCGCCGACCTGGACCGCCGAACTGGCCGGGGGGCGGGTCATGTCGACGAACTCGTCGCGGGCCGTGCGGACCTGCGGCAGGTGCCCGATGTCGGTGACGAAGTAGGTCAGCTTGATCACGTCGTCGAAGGTCGCGCCCGCCGCGGCCAGGCAGCGGCGCAGGTTCTCGAACACCTGCCGGGCCTGCGCGCCCGGGTCGTCCTTGCCGACCAGGGTGCCGTCCTCGTCGAAGGCGACCTGCCCGGAGATCGCGACCAGCCGGCCGGTGCCGGTGACCACGTTGGTGTAGCCGTTGCCCGGCCGCACGCCCTCGGGCGCCGGAATGTGGGTGAGTCGATCCGCAGTCGTCATGCGCTCATCCTCACCCGTGCGCCACCCATCTCGCCAGCGCATCTTTCGCAGGACGACCATGCGTGCGACGCATGGCTCGAAAGTGTCGCGGCAGTAGAGTCACCGCGCATGGACCTGCTCGCCCTGCGTTCGTTTCTGGAAGTGTGCCGCCACGGCTCGATCAGTGCCGCCGCACCCACGCTCGGGTACACCCAGTCCGCGCTGTCCCGCCAGGTGGCGGGCCTGGAGGCGCGCCTGGGCACCGAGCTGCTGGAGCGGCACGCCCGCGGGGTGCGCACCACGCCCGCGGGCGAGGTGCTGCGCGAGCACGCGGCGGCGATCCTGGCCCGGGTCGAGCGGGCCGAGGAGGAGGTGCGGGCCGCCCGGGACCGGGTCGGCACCCGGGTCCGGGTGGGCGCGGTGCCCACCGCCGCGGTGTCCCTGCTGCCGGACGCGCTCACCGCGTTCACCGCCGAACTGCCGGGCGTACGAGTCACCTTCGCCGAGGACTTCTCACCCGGCCTGATCCCGCGGTTGCTGGACGGCGAGTTCGACGTGGCCGTGGTCACCGACTACCCGCCGGGCCTGCCCACGCACGCGGGCCTTCGGCTCACCCACGTGCTCGACGACGAACTGCGCGCCGTACTGCCCGCCGGCCATCGCCTGGCCGGGCGGGACGTGATCGATCTGGCCGAACTGGCGGACGAGACCTGGGTGGAGGACTACGAGGGCGCCGCGGCGGTGCTCACCGGGGCGTGCGCCCGGGCCGGGTTCACGCCGCGGATCGACATCGAGTGCGGTGGGTGGCTGGGCAAACAAGCGTTCGTGGTGGCCGGGTTCGGGGTGATGCTCGCACCCGGGCTGCTGACCCGGGCGATCCACCCCGAGGTGACCCTGCACCGGCTCGCCGATCCGCCCCGACGCAGCGTGTACGCGGCCCGCCCGCGGCATCCCGACCCGACGAGCGCGGACGCCGTGGACCGCTTCGTCGCCGCGCTCGTCCACGTGGCGGCCCACCAAGATCTTTAAGCCTGTCCGGGCAGGTTTCACCAGATCGAGCGAGAACCGATTCGTCGCCCGTTCCCGGGCGTTCGCGCGACCTAGCGTGTGCCGTGGCGAAAGGGGCGCACCGCATGCCACAACCCTTCGAACTCCCGCGGTTCTACGTGCCGTACCCGGCGCGGCTCAACCCGCACCTCGCGGGCGCGCGCGAGCATTCCAAGGCCTGGGCCCGACGGATGCGGATGATCGAGGGCTCGGACATCTGGGACGAGCACGACTTCGACTCGCACGACTACGCGCTGCTGTGCGCGTACACCCATCCCGACTGCACGGGACCGCAACTCGACCTGGTCACCGACTGGTACGTGTGGGTCTTCTTCTTCGACGACCACTTCCTGGACATCTTCAAACGCACCCACGACACGGCCGGCGCCAAGGCGTACCTCGAACGCCTGCGCGCGTTCATGCCGGTCGATCCCACCACCCCGATCCCGGCCCCGACCAATCAGGTCGAGGAGGGACTGGCCGACCTGTGGTCGCGCACCGTGCCGAGCATGTCCCAGGACTGGCGGGAGCGGTTCGCCGAGAGCACCCAGGCGCTCCTGGAGGAGTCGCTGTGGGAGCTGGCGAACATCAACGAGGGCCGGGTCGCCAACCCCGTCGAGTACATCGAGATGCGGCGCAAGGTCGGCGGCGCGCCGTGGTCGGCCAACCTGGTGGAGTACGCGGCGAGCGCCGAGGTGCCCGCGGTGATCGCGGCCTCGCGCCCGATGCGGGTGCTCAAGGACACCTTCGCCGACGGTGTGCACCTGCGCAACGACCTGTTCTCGTACCAGCGCGAGGTGGAGAACGAGGGCGAGAACGCCAACGCCGTCCTGGTCTTCGAGAAGTTCCTCGGCTGCACCACACAAGAGGCCGCCGAGGCCGTCAACGAATTGCTCACCTCGCGGCTGCACCAGTTCGAGCACACCACCTTCACCGAACTCCCGCCGCTGTTCGTCGAACACGGCCTGGACCCGCAGTCCTGCATGGACGTGATGGCCTACGTCAAGGGCCTGCAGGACTGGCAGTCGGGCGGGCACGAGTGGCACATGCGCTCCAGTCGGTACATGAACGGCGCCGGAGCGGGCGCGGATTCGGCCGCCGGCCACGGAACGCCCACGGTGACCGGGGTGTTGGCCGGACCGCAGGGAATGGGCACCTCGGCCGCGCGGATCCTGCCGGGACTGGTCGCCGGACTGAACAGCGGGCTGCGCGGTTTCACGCATGTGCCCTTCCAGCCGGTCGAGCCGTACGAGATCCCGGACTTCTACCTGCCGTTCGCGCCGCGACTGAACCGGCACCTGGACACCTCCCGGGAGAACGTGGTCGAGTGGGCCGCGCGGATGGGCATCACCGGCGAGGGCATCTGGGACGAGCGGGCCCTGCGCGGATTCGACCTCCCGCTGTGCGCCGCGGGCATCGCGCCGGACGCGTCACTCGACCAACTGGACGTGGCCTCGGCGTGGTTGGCGTGGGGCACCTACGGCGACGACTACTACCCGATCGTGTTCGGCCGCTCGCTCGACCAGGTCGGCGCGAAGGCCTACACCGAGCGGCTCAAGACGCTGATGCCGGTGGACGGCGAGGCGGCGCCGGTGCCGACGGACGCGCTGGAGCGCGCGCTGGCCGACCTGTGGTCGCGCACCGCCGCGCCGATGCCGCCCGCGTCGCGGCTCAGGTTCCGGCGCACCATCGAGGAAATGATGGACAGTTGGCTGTGGGAGCTGGCCAACATGGCGCTGAACCGGATCCCGGATCCGGTCGACTACATCGAGATGCGCCGCCGTACGTTCGGCTCCGATCTGACCAAGAGCCTGTCCCGGCTCTCGCACGGCGAGGTGGTGCCGGATCAGGCGTACCGCTCGCGCGCGGTGCAGGCGATGGAGAACTCGGCGGCCGACTTCGGCTGGATGATCAACGACGTGTTCTCCTATCGCAAGGAGATCGAGGTCGAGGGGGAGTTGCACAACCTGCTCCTGGTGGTGCGCAACTTCTTCGGCTGCGACTTCGACCAGGCGCTGGTGATCGTGAACGACCTGATGACCTCCCGGATGCGTGAGTTCGAGCGGGTCGTGGCCGTGGAACTCCCGGCGATGTACGAGGACCTGGACCTGGCCCCGGCGGCCCGGGAGGCACTGGACGGGTACGCGGTGGCGCTCGGCGACTGGAACGCGGCGATCCTGAAGTGGCATCAGGACTGCCGGCGCTACGCGGACCCCGAGCCGCTGGTGCCGTTTCCGTGGCAGGTGGCCCGGGGCCCGGCGGGTTCGGCGGGCCCCGCAGGCCCGGCGGGTTCGGCGGCGGCCCGCGTGCCGGCCGAGCCGTCGACGGTTCCCCGGGTGCGCTACGGGCCGCGTGGGCTGGGCACCTCGGCCGCCCGCGTGGCCGGCGTGCGAGCGGGCGTCGCCGTGCGGTGACGTGTACGCGATTGCGGGCGGTCCGCGGGCCGCCCGCACGCGCCTGCCGGACGGGCCGAAGGCGGCCCGTCCGGCACACCGAGGCCGGGCGTACGGCTAGGCGTGCGGCGCGACCAGCGCGAGCGACGAGCCCAGCAGATGGTCGACCAGTGCCAACAACACGTCCCGGCCCGACGACCGCACCCGCACGTCGCAGGGCAGGATCGGGACGTCCGGGCCGAGGTCGAGCGCGTCGCGGACCTCGGCGACGGTGTACTCCACGGCCGCGTCGAAGCGGTTGATCGCGACCACGAACGGGATGCCGCGACGCTCGAAGAAGTCGATGCTGCCGAAGCCGGCGTCCAGGCGCCGCGTGTCGACGAGCACGATCGCGCCCAGCGCGCCGATCGCCAGGTCGTCCCACAACGACCAGAACCGCTCCTGGCCGGGCGCGCCGAACAGGTACAGGACCAGGTCCTCGGACAGCGTGATGCGGCCGAAGTCGAGCGCGACCGTGGTGCGCGACTTGGCCTCGACGCCCGCGAGATCGTCCACGCCCACACCGACCTCGGTCATCACCTCCTCGGTGTGCAGCGGCGGCACCTCGCTGACCGTGCCGACCAGCGTGGTCTTGCCGACCCCGAACCCGCCCGCGATCAGGATCTTGACCGCCGCCGCGTCCTCGGGCAGCCGGTCAGAGCCGAAGGAGACCATCACGTACCTTCTTCAACAAAGCGGGATCGGAGGTGCGGGCCAGGGCCAGCGGGGCGCGTACGGTCACCAGGCCGTCGCGCAGCAGGTCGTCGACGAGCACCTTGGTGATGCTCACCGGGAGGTCGATCAGCGCGGCCACCTCGGCGACCGCCTGCGGCTCCCGGCACAGCTCCAGGATGAGCTGATGCTCGGGCTGCCGGCCGCGACCGTCGCGAACCTTGCGACGCCCGCCCGAGGACGGCTCCTCGGCGGTCGCGGCCCGGCCTGCCGGCTCCTCCGGCGCGACCGTGGTGACCAGCGTGATCAGGGTCAGGTCCGCGTCGCGAACGGCCTTGGTCCGGCCGCGCGTGAGCGTGTACGGGCGTACCAGCGGACCGGCGTCCTCGTCCCAGGGCTGCTCCCAGCGGGACGTCACGCCCGACCACCCGCCGGATCGTCGGCCTCGGTGCGTGGCCGGGTGCCGAGGTACTCGCCGACCTTCTTCACCAGCATGTTCATCTCGAACGCCACCACCCCTACATCCGCGCTCTGTTCGGACAGTACGGCCAGATGCGCGCCCTTCCCCGCGGCCGTGAGGAAGAGGAACGCGTCGTCCATCTCGACCAGGGTCTGGCGCACCGAACCGCCCGCGAAACCCCGGCCGATGCTGCGTGCCAGGCTCTGCAGCCCGGCCGCGGCGGCGGCCAACTGCTCGGCGTCGTCGCGCGGGATGGACTCGGACCGGCTCATCAGCAGTCCGTCCTCGGACAGCACGATCGCGTGCCGGGTCTGATGCACGCGCTTGACCAGATCGGTCAACAACCAGTCCAGGCGACTGTCGGTCGAGGTGGTGGCCGTGCCGCCGGCGAGATCGTGCGTGTTCGTCATGACGGTTCCCCAGGGTGCGTGGTGCTTCCGGCGGCGGGGTTCGGGCCCGGTGCGGGCTCGGTCCCGGTTCCGGGTTCGGTCTCGATCGCGGACTCGTCGCCGGCCGCGCTCGGTTCGGACGCCTCGCGCGCTCGTTGGCTCGCGAATCGGAACGAGGACAAGGTAGCCGCAGCTTCGCGAGGTGAGGAGGGCTTCGCCTCGGTTCGCGGGTCCGGCTCGCTCGCGATGCCCGATTCGCCACGCAACGGCATCGGCAGGTTGCGCTGCCGAACCCGGCGCGGCAGCGCGCGGCGCCCGTCGGCGGTGGTCTCCTCGGCGGCCGGGCCGGCCGGCGAGGGTGCGGGAGTCGGCTCGGCCTCGGCCGCGGGCTCCGGAGCCGCCGGTACGCGCTCCAGTGAGCGGACCACCGGATCGGGGTGCTGCCGAGCGGGCGGGCGCGTCCGGGACACCTCCTCGTCCTCGGGCTCGTGCGCCGATTCGGCCGGCTCGCCCGATTCCGCCTCGTCCGCCGGGTCGCCCATGCTTTCGGAGTCCGCCGTCGTCGCGAGCGCGTGCTCGAACGGTCCGGCACTTCCCGGCTGATCACCCGGCGTACCCGACTCCCGGGAGATCAACTCCTCGGGCAGGAACACGATCGCCAGCGTGCCGCCGTACGGCGAGGGCCGCAGGGTCACGTCGACCCCGAGCCGGTCGGCGAGTTGCGCGACCACGAACAGGCCCATCCGCACGTCCTCGGCGAGGGCGATCACGTCGAAGCTGACCGGCACCGCCAACTGCCGGTTGGCCGCCGCGTACTCGTCCGCCGACATGCCCAGCCCGCGGTCCTCGATCTCGATCGCCAGGCCCTTGGCGACCGACACCGCCCGCACGTGCACGGGCGTGTCCGGCGGCGAGAACATCGCGGCGTTCTCGACGAGCTCGGCCAGCAGGTGGATCACCCCGCCCACGGCCGGACCGGACAGTTGCAGATCGCGGTCGGAGTAGACCTCGACCCGGTGGTAGTCCTCCACCTCGCCCACCGCGCCGCGTACCACGTCGACGATCCGCACCGGGCGACTCCAGCGTCGGCCCGGCCGGTTGCCGGTGAGCACCACGAGGTTCTCCTCGTACCGGCGCAGGCGGGTGGCCAGATGGTCGATCGTGAACAACTCGCGCAGCAGTTCCGGATCTTGGTGGCGGCGCTCCATCGCGTCCAGCTCACCGATCTGACGGTTCACCAGGGACTGGGTGCGCAGCGCGGTGTTGACGAACACCTTGGCGAAACCCTCGCGCTGTCGCGCCAGTTGTACCGCGCCGTCCAGCGCGGCCCGTTGCGCGGCGTTGAACGCCGAGGCCACCTGGCCGATCTCGTCCCCGCTCGCCGGCACGTCCGGCGCCTCGACCGCGAGGTCGACCCGCTCGCCGCGCTGCAACCGCTCGATGACCACCGGCAGCCGGTGCGAGCCCAGTTCGACCGTCGCGTCGCGCAGCCGGGACAACCGCCGGCGCACCGCACGGGTCACCCGCCAGCACAACAGGGCGCCGATCAGCACGAAACCGAGGCCGATCGCACTGAGCAGGTACACCTGGTTCCAGGTGTCCTCGGTGGCCTCGTCGCCCGCCTCGAAGACCAGATCCACCCGGGCGAAGTCGAAGGCCGAGTTCGGCAGAGCGAGTTGATCGAACGTCTCGCGCCACTTCGTCAGCTCGGCGGGCAGCACGATGCCGGTCCCCGCGCTGCGCTGATCCCTGGGGGCGTCCACCGCGGCGATGATCGCGTTCTCCATCGCGGCCAGCTCCCGCCAGGCCGGGCTCTCGGTGAGCGCCAGATACAGCGGACGCAACCGGTCGGGCAGGAACGGCTCGATCTCGTCCTCGAGCGTATGCCGGCGTACCCCCACGTTCTGCACGAATCCGGCGAAGTCCGGCTGGGTCAACCGGCCGCCGGGCTGCGCGAAGGAGACCGTCATGTCCTCCTGTGCCATCGCCTCGCCGGCACGGAACTGGATCACCAGAAACTGGCCCTCGAAGGTGACGTCGGTATCGGACGTCTCGGCCAGCGCCTGCACGATGGAGATCTGGTTGGCCACCTGCTTCGTGTAGTAGCCCAACCAGCGATCCCGGCCGGTCGCGCCGGTTGCGTCCACCTGGCGTCGGACGTCGGCGAGTTCGGCCAGCTCCGGGGCCACCCGACCGGCCCGGTACATCACATTGCCCGGCGTCTCCGCGGTGTCGCTGTTCGCGAACGCGACGAACGCCCGTACCGCCTCGTCGGTCTTGGCCCGCTGCGCGCGCAGCGCATCGGTCGCCGCCGGCGACGGCTTGGCCATCCACGCCGCGGTCAGCCGCCGTTCGAGTTGCAGGCCGACCATCGTGTTGTAGGCGGGCGTACCGGCCCGTTCGGCCACCGAGACCTGGTGGTCCAAGCCGCTCGCGTGGTCGGCGAGTCGGTAGGTGGCGATGCCCCACAGGGCGACCATCGCGACCGAGGGCACCACGGTCAGCATGACCAACAGGGTCCGGATCGACGGCGTACGGCGCGACCGCGAGCGACCCGCTCGGGTCCGACCGGTCCCGGGGACGCGCATCAGTTTTCTCATCGACTCTCCCGCAAGGGCAACCCGGCCCGAAATGCGGTTGCCGCGACCCGGCCGAAGGTACCGGCGGGGCACCCGACAGAATCCACGCAGTCCGCGTGGGGAACTTCCCGCACGTGCGGCACAAACCACGCACATGGACGATCACGCGTCGCGCCCGGGCGACACGTGATCGGACGCACACTCGGCGATACCCCAAGGAGCGACCCGGCATGCACACCGCGACCGGCATCGGCCGGCGGATCGCGTACTGGCGGGTACGTCGAGGTCTGACCCAGGCCGAATTCGCGCGCCTGATGGGCCGATCCGTGCGCTGGGTCGAGGACGTGGAGGCGGGCCACCGGCAGGCGGATCCGCGCCTGTCGGTGCTCACCAAGGCCGCGCGGGTGCTGCACATCGGGATCGACCGACTGCTGCCCGAGGAACCCGACCGGGAACAGCACGACCACGATCCACTGGGCGCGGTGCGGACCGCGCTGCGCCGGGCGGACACCGCGCCGGCGGCCGGCCCGGGGTCCGGCCGGCGGATCGATCTCGCGATGCCGTGTCGAGAGTTGAGCTACGGGTGGACCGCGTACACGGCCGCGGACTACGGGTGCCTGGATCGCGTGGTGCCGCCGGTTCTGGCGGCGACGGTGCCGATCGCCGGGGCGGTCGGGCCCGACGCGTGCGCGCGGGCCGCCGTCCGGTCCGCCGCGCTCGGCCTGGCCGCCGCCGCCGCCCAGGTGTTCGGCGACGCCGACCTGGCCTGGCGGGCGGCCGATCGGGCGGTCACCTCGGCCGGGCACAGCGGCGACGCGGTGGTCCTGGCGCGTGCGGCCCATCGGCTGACCGGTGCCATGGTCGGGCACGAAGGCGCGGGCGCCGCCGTCGAGTTCGCGCTCGGGGCGGAGGCGGACCTGGCTTCGGCACTGGACTCGCGCGGCCGGGTTGGCCGAGCGGCGCTGCGTACCCTGCGGTTGGGCGCGGCAATGGCCGCGGCCCGAATCGGCGATCGCCCGGCCACGCGCGATCTGCTGGACGGGGCCGAGCGGGCCGACCCCGGTGCGATCCAGGTGCCGCTGTACCGGGTGACCGCGCACGTCCTGCTGGGCGAGTACGCGCGGGCCGTCGCGGGTCGGTTCACCCCGGACGCGCTGGCCGTCCTGCCGCGCGGCCGGCAGGCCCGGCACCTGATCGACCTCGCCCGGGCGCTCGCCGCGCTCGGCCGGCGCGGTGAGGCGGTCGGCGCGCTCCTGGAGGCGGAGGCCGCCGCGGCCCAGGAGATCCGATGTCGGCCGCCGAATCGCCGCTTCGTCCAGGAGATCCTGCGACTGGACTCGCCGGCCGACGGCGACGAGTCCCGGCTGCGCGCGCTGGCCGCCCGATGCGCAGGAAATGGGTCGTGGGGCCCGGAACGGGCATGGATCATGTAGAGCCCGGCGGCACCGTCGGGTCACCACAGCGCACGTTCCCAGGGAGCCGCCGTGATCACGATTCTCTCCTTCGTCGTCGGGTTGGTCGTGGTCGTGGGCCTGATCGCGGTCGCGGTCGGCAGGCGCGGACCCACCACGAGTCACGACGGTCTGGACATCGAGCGGGACCTCACCGCTCGGGCCGAATCCTCCGGCGGCGTCCTCGGGGTGCACACCAACCACGGGACCTTTCCCGGGGTGTAGGGGAACGCCCGGTACTTCGGGCGATCCGTCGGCCGCTTAGCGCGCGGCCGCGGGATGGCGCGAGTGGTGCGTGCGGTGATGCGTCGTGCGGTCGGGGCCGGGTGGCCGGGCGGTGGCATGTTCGCTCGGCGTGGGAGGCTGTGCTCATGGGTCTGTTCACGGTCGACGAGGCACACGCGGAGTTGGCCCGGCTGATGCCGGTGCTCGACGAGTTGATCACCGTACGGGCGGACGCGGCGGAGCTGACCGCGGCGCTGGAGCGCGGCGGGTCCCGGTCCGAGCTGGGCGGACTGCCCGAACTCAAGGGAATGCAGGCCCGGCTCGACGAACTGATGACGCGGATCCAGCAGACCGGCGCCGAACTCAAGGGCTTCGCGCCGCTGCTCGTGGACTTCCCGGCCGACCTGGACGGCGTACCGGTGCTGCTGTGCTGGCTGGAGGGCGACCGTCGGCTCGGCTGGTACCACCGCGCCGACCTGGGCTTCGCGGGGCGGCGTCCGTTGCCGTAGGGCCGAAAAGTACTCGGATCGCGGCGGATCCCATCGGATTCCGTCGGAGCCCACCGGATTCCGTCGAATCTCATCGGATCGCGTCGAATCGGGCGAATGTCACCTCGGCCGCGTAGCGTTCCCCGTGGAACGGAACGCTGCCTGGAGGTCACCATGACGAAGTCCGTCCTGCTCGCCATCGGCACCCGCAAAGGCCTGTGGATCGGTCGTTCGCGCGACGACGGGTCCTGGGCGTACACCGGGCCGCACCACCCGATGACCGGCGTCTACTCGGTCGCGATCGACACCCGAGGGGACGCGCCCCGGGTGATGGCGGGCGTCGTGCACGAGCACTTCGGCCCGGTCGTGGTCACCAGCGACGACCTCGGCGCGACCTGGCGCGAACCGGACCTGGGCCGGGTCGGCTTCCCGGCGGACGCGGGCGCCTCGGTCGAGCGGATCTGGCAACTGGTGCCGGGTGCCCGCTCCGAACCCGACGTGCTCTACGCCGGCGTCGAGCCGTCCGCGCTGTTCCGCTCCGAGGACGGTGGGCGTTCCTTCGAACTCGTTCGCGCGCTGTGGGACCACCCGCACCGGCCGCACTGGGAGGCCGGCTTCGGCGGCCAGGCGATCCACACGGTGTTGCCGCACCCCACCGACCCGCGCCGGATCACCGTCGCGATGTCCACCGGCGGGGTGTACGTCACCGAGGACGGCGGCGCGAGCTGGAACCCGTCCAACACCGGCATCCATGTGACGTTCCTGCCCGACGAGTACCCCGAGTACGGGCAGTGTGTACACAAGGTGGCCCGGCACCCGGACCGCCCCGACCGGCTGTTCCTGCAAAACCACCACGGCGTCTACCGCAGCGACGACGCGGGGGCCACGTGGGAGTCGATCGCCGACGGCCTGCCCGCCGACTTCGGCTTCACCATCGTGGTCCACCCGCACCACCCGGACACCGTCTACGTGGTCCCGCTCACCGCCGACGCGATGCGCTTCCCGGTCGACGGCCTGTGCCGCGTCTACCGCAGCGACGACGCGGGCAAGTCCTGGACGGCCCTGGCGGACGGCCTCCCGGACGACTTCTGGACGGCCGTGATGCGCGACGCGATGTGCGCCGACGACGCCGAGGACGCGAGCCTGTACTTCGGCTCCCGCAGCGGTGAGATCTACCGAGGCCGGCACGGCGGCGACCGCTGGGAACGCATCGCCCAACACCTCCCCGACGTGCTGTCCCTGCGGGCGGCGGTGATCTGAGGCGGGTGGCGGGCACGCGGGCCATGGCCGCCCGCTCCGGGCTCGGACGGGGCGCCTGCGCCGGGAGACGCCGCGTGGCGGCGGGGTTCACACACGTTCACGCGACCGCAACCCGGTCGTGGCACTGTGCTCACGTCGGGCTGAGAGGGTCGTGACGTCCTCGCCTCACGCCATCGAAACGAGTCAGCGTGTCCGCCGATCCGCCTGCCGCCGTGTTGTTCGACATGGACGGGACCCTTGTCGACACCGAGCAGTTGTGGTGGGAAGCGGTCGCGGACGTGGCCGGGCGGGTCGGCTACGCGCTGGGCGAGACGGACGCGGCGGACGTGGTCGGGCACGCGATCGGGCACACCGCGGCGTATCTGCACACGGTGGTGGCCGAGGCACCGTGTGTGCACGAGCTGACGGACGCGCTGGACGCGGCGTTCACGACCAGGGTCGAGGATCGCATCGAGCCGCTGCCGGGAGTCGTCGCGCTGCTCGACGCCCTGGCCGCCGCCGAGGTGCCGCTGGCGATCGTGTCGGCGTCACCGCGCCGGGTCGTGGACCTGGTGCGGGACGTGTTGGGGTCGGCCCGGTTCGCGGTGACCGTCGCGGCCGAGGACGTGGCGCGGACCAAGCCCGACCCCGCCCCTTATCTGGCCGCGGCGACCGCGCTCGGGGTCGAGCCGAGCGCGTGCGTCGCGGTCGAGGACACCATGGTCGGCGTCACCTCGGCGGAAGCCGCCGGGTGCGCCGTCCTCGCGGTGTCCTCGACCACTGCGATCACGCCCGCACCGGGCCGCCGAGTGGTCGCGTCCCTGGCCTCGATCGAGGCCGGGGACCTGCACGCGTCCCTGGCGGCGCGAGCGTAGCCGCTTCCCGCTCACGGCCTTTCCGCTCACGGCCCTTTCCGCTCACGGCCCTTTCCGCTCACGGCCCTTTCCGATCGCGGCCCTCCCGGCCGCCCCGGCGCCGACTCGGTTCAGAGTTCGGCGCAGAGCCGGTCGATCTCGGCGATCTCGGCGGCGGTCAGGTCCGGTTGCCCGACGGCGGACAGATTCTGCTCCAACTGCCGTACGCTGCTTGCCCCGACGATCACCGACACGACCCGCTCGTCGCGCAGGATCCAGGTGAGCGCGAGCTGGGCGAGGGTCTGGCCCCGGCCCTGGGCAAGCTTGTTCAGCGCGCGGAGCAGGGTCAGCCGCTCCTCGGTGAGCGCGTCCTTCTTGAGGAAGTGGCCCACCGCCATCCGCGAATCCTCGGGCACGCCGTCGAGGTAGCGATCGGTCAACAGGCCCTGGGCCAGCGGTGAATAGGCGATCAGCGCGGTACCGGTCTCGCCGACCGCGTCCAGCACACCGCGCTCCGGCTCGCGGTCCAGGATCGAGTACGCCGACTGGTTGAGCAGCACGGGTGTGCCGAGGTCGCGCAGGATCGTCACCGCTTGGCGGTGCTCCTGCGGGCCGTAGTTGGAGATGCCGGCGTACAGCGCGCGGCCGGAGCGAACTGCCGTGTCCAGCGCGCCCATCGTCTCTTCGAGCGGGGTCTTCGGGTCGTAGCGGTGCGAGTAGAAGACGTCGACGTAGTCGAGGCTCATCCGGGCGAGCGACTGGTCCAGACTCGCCAGCAGGTACTTGCGGGACCCACCGTCGCCGTACGGCCCCGGCCACATGTCCCAGCCGGCCTTGGAGGCGATGAACATCTCGTCGCGATAGGGCCGGAAGTCGGCCCGGTAGTGCACCCCGAAGTTCGCCTCGGCCGACCCGTACGGCGGCCCGTAGTTGTTCGCCAGGTCGAAGTGCGTCACACCGAGGTCGAAGGCCCGGCGCAGTACCGCGCGCTGCACCTCCATGGGCTGGGTGTCCCCGAAGTTGTGCCACAACCCGAGCGAGACGGCGGGCAACTCGACCCCGCTACGCCCGGCCCGGCGATATCGCATCGATTCGTAACGGTCATCAGCAGCAGAGTGGATCATGCCGACCATCTTCGCCTGCTCGAGCCCCGTTCGGTGCGCGATTTCCACGCCGACATCCGTGGGCACGGTGCGCGTCGGGCGGGTGCCCGGTCAGAGGCCACGCACGTGGAGCATGGTGACGACCAGGACGCCGGAGCTGACCTCGTATTCGGTGATCACCCCGGCCAGTACCGCGGTGCGCCGGTCGGGGTTGCCGCGGATCGCGTCACCGTACGTACGCGGCGAGTACGACATGGAGTCGACTGCGCGGGTCGAATTCCCGACGCGTCGAAGAGGACAGGGCGTTGTACCCGGCGAGCGCGTTGTCCGTGTACCGGACTCGGTATTTGCTCACATCTCGACCGGTGTGCCGTCGGGGTTGTAGAGGCCGCTGTGGTCGCCGATCGCTACTCGGGCCGCGATGGCATCGTCGTGGGCGCGCATCTCGGGGGTCTTGGCCCAGGCGGAGGCGACGGCCGGAAGGTTGTCGATGGCAGCGTGGTCGATGTCGTGGTCGAACGCGGCCCGCTCGCTCTCGGGGAGGGCGGCGCGGATGTCCGCGAGGGTGCCGGGCAGCTCGACCACGCGGCCGTTGTGGTGGGCGCGGATGACGGGTCGGTCGCTCATGCGTACCAGCGTGGCACGAGGCCGCCCGTGACCGATAGCCGGCGCACACCGGCGGAGTACCCGCCCGGCGATGCGCCCGGCGCACACCGTGCGACGCATGCGATCAGGTATGTGCCGCACGGCATCGGGAGTGCTCGACGAGGTCGGGGATCCGGTTCGTTTGCTTACGGACCCTTGACACCCCCAAATCTCGCTCATAAGGTCCAGAACATTCTTTGGCAGGAACAGACGAAGACCACCTGTCGGTGGCTTCGCTGTGCCCTCCTACGCGTTAGCGCTCGCGTGTCGCCGACTGGTCCTTTTTTCCGAGGACGGGTTTATGGCACAGCAGCAGAGCGTCAGAGGCGTCAAAGACGTCGTCGCGCTCATCGACCGACTGGGAAGAATCTCCGGTCGGGCCAAGGTCATCTGGTTCCTCGTGTTCGGGGGCCTCTTCCTCGACGCGTACTCCAACGCCGCGCTCGGCGCCGGGCTCGCCCCGATGACGAAGCAGATGGAGCTGAGCAGCACTCAGGTCTCCATCCTCACCGCCACCGCGCCGGCTCTCGCCATCTTGTTCAATCCGATCGGCGGGTGGCTGGCCACCCGGATCGGCCGGGTGCCCCCACTGCTGATGGCCAAGCTGTTCGCGCTGGCCGGAGCGGTGATCGCGGCTACCGCCGACGACTTCACCGTGGTGTGGTTCGGCCGGGTCCTGGTCGGCGTCGCCTACGGGGTCGACTTCGCGGTGGCGATGGCGCTGCTCGCCGAGTACACGCCCAAGTCGCTGCGCGGACGGCTCAACCTGTGGCAGGGCATCTGGTACATCGCCACCACCGGCAACCTGCTGCTCACCCTGATCTGCTTCAAGTTCGACGTCGGCGCGGACATCTGGCGCTGGTCGGTCGGCTCGGCCGGGGTGATCGCGCTGTCCCTGTTCCTCCTCCAGTGGGCCTTCCTCGTGGAGAGCCCCACCTGGCTGGCCACCAAGGGTCGCCTGGAGGACGCGGTGCGCAACCTGCGCCGGATCTACGGGATCGAGGCGGTCGCCGCGAAGCCGGCCGCCGCGGGAGCCGCGCACAACGACGCGGACGCGGACGAGGTGCCGCCGAACGTGGGCATGCGGCAGGCCGGGATCCTGTTCCGCGGCAAGTACCTGCCGCGCACGCTGCTCTCCTCGGCCATCTCGCTCGGCCAGTCCATGCAGTACTTCGCGGTCGGCTGGTACCTGCCGGTGATCAGCCTGGCGATCTTCGGCAACAGCTTCGAGAAGGCCACGATCGGCTCGATGGTGTTCAACGCCTTCGGCATCGTCGGCGGCATCCTGTCCGCGTGGTTCGCCCGCAAGCTCGGCCTGCGGGTCAGCTCGGCGATCGGCTTCGGCGGCGTGTTCGTGATGCTGGTCGGGATGGGTCTGACCTTCGACCGGGTGCCGACCTGGATCGCGTTCATCCTCCCGGCGATGTTCATCTTCTGTCACTCGGCCGGTCCCGGCGCCAACGGCAAGTCGATCGCCGCGCTGTCCTACCGCAGTGAGGTGCGCACGCTGGGCACCGGCGTCACCGGGATGATCGGCAGCTTCGGCAGCGTGGCGGGGCTGTACCTGTTCCCGCAGATCAAGGACGGCATCGGGCTGGACAAGACGTTCCTGGTCCTGGCGATCGTGCCGCTGCTGGGCCTGCTCACGTGCGTGGCGATCAAGTGGGACCCGACCCGGGCGATCTCGCCCGACGAGGACCCGGACGTGCCGACCCTGACCGGGCAGCCCGCGCATCCGGCGGACCCCGCGAATCCGGCGAATCCCGCGTTGGTCACCCGCTGACGGAGACCTCCCGCGAAAGACTCGCACGCGGAGATCGCAATCGGATATTTCGGACCGAAAGGGCTGTGATGACGAAGACGTTGCACGCTCCCGGACGGCGCCTCGGCATCCTGTCCGTGGACGAGGGCACCACGGGGACCCGGGCCGGAGTCGTGCTGGACTCCGGGACGGTGGGCCACGTGGCGTACCGGCAGATCGCGGTGCACCATCCCGACGAGCACTCGGTCGAACAGGACCCGGTGGAGATCTGGACCGCCACCTTGACCGCCTGCCGCGAGGCGCTGGAGTGGGGGCGGGCGAACGACGTCGAGATCGTCGCTCTCGCGCTGTCCACTCAGCGGGCCACCGCGATGTTGTGGGATTCGCGCACCGGCCGGCCGCTGGTGCCGGCCTGTGTGTGGCAGGACCGGCGGTACGCCCGGGACCTGCTCGCCTACGAGGCCGCATGGGACGAGCCGCTGACCGCGCGGCTCGGCCGGCCGGTGGGCAGCAGGGCGCCGTTCCTGTGGGCCGCCCGGCAGATCGCCGAAGTGCCCGACGTGGCCGCGGCGTACGCGGCCGGGACACTGCTGTTCGGCACCGTGGACACCTGGCTGGCCTGGAAGTTCACCGCCGGCGCGGCGCACGCCGTCTCGGCGAGCAACGCCGGTTCGGTGGGCGCCTACCTGCTCCGCGAACACGCCTGGGACCGCGAGTGGATCGGGCAACTGGGCTATCCGCTAGACCTGTTGCCCGACCTGTTCGCCGACGACGACCACGGCTACGGCCGTACCGACCCCGAACTCCTGGGCGTCGAACTGCCGTTGGCCGCCGTCATGGGCGACCAGCACGCCGCGCTGATCGCGCTCGGCGGACTGGCGGCCGGGCAGGGCATGTGCGTGTACGGCACCGGCACGTTCGTGGACGCGGCAACGGGGGACACCCCCGCGCTGCCGGTCCCCGGCGTGACCGGCGTGCTGGCCCAACCCGGGTGGCGGCAGGGCGAGAAGACGCACTTCAGCCTGGAGGCGTACTGCTCGACCACCGGGTCCGCGCTGCGCTGGTTGTGCGACGATCTCGGCTTCTTCGCCTCGCCCGCGGAGATCGGCGAACTCGCCGCCCAGGCACGGGAACAGGGCGGAGCGAATCGGCGCGAGTGGTTCGTGCCCGCGCTCGCCGGCATCCGCACCCCCGCGTGGCGGCCCGAGGCGCGGGCCGCGCTCAGCGGCCTGACCCTGGCCACGACCCGGGCCGACGTGGCCCGCGCCGTACTGGACGGGATCGCGCACTCGGTGTGCGATCTGATCGACGGCGTCGCCGAGACCATGCGCGCGCCGTTCGGGCGACTGCGCGTGGGCGGCGGCGTGGCCGGCAGCGACACGCTGATGCGGATCCAGGCCGACCTCGTCGGCCTGCCGCTGGAGCGCGCCGCGGACTCGGCGACCGCGAGCCTGCGCGGCACCGCCTATCTGGCCGGCGTCCGCGAGGGCCTGTGGTCCTCGCTCGAAGAGGTGGTCGAGGCGCAGCCGCGCGGCCGAATCTTCGAACCCACCACCACCCCCGAGCAACGCGAGGAACAACGGGCCGCGTGGCGGACCGTGCTCGCGCCGCACCTCGACTGAGGCACACCGGCGCCACGCGGCCGGCCGCGCGACCACCTTGGAGCGCGGTTCGGCCCGAGGCCACCGGCCCGAGGCCACCCCGGACCCGGGCGGCCCGGACCCGGTCCGGGCCGCCCGGGTCCGGCCCCCGACCATCCACCCCAAACCATCCACCCCCGGCCGGCCGCGAGGCCACCCGCACCACGTACCACCCGGCGGTCCGGTCATCGAACCGTCGGACAGATCCCAGGAGTTGATGTTGTGATCACCTTGCCCGCCCGCAAGCCTCGGCGTGCGCCGGCGGCGGCCACGAGAGGGAAGCCGCTGCTTCTCGACCGCAGCCGGGCCAAGCGCCGACTGGCGGACCACGTGTTCGACGTGCTCGTGATCGGCGGCGGCGTCACCGGCGCCTACGCCGCCCTCGACGCGGCCTCGCGCGGTCTGGACGTGGCCCTGGTGGAGAAGGACGACTTCGCCTCGGGCACCTCCTCCAAGTCGTCCAAGATGGTGCACGGCGGCCTGCGCTACATCGAGCAGGGCAACGTCAACCTGGTCCGGCACTCGCTCCTGGAGCGGCACCGCTTTCGCAAGAACGCGCCGCACCTGGTGCACCGGCTGCCGTTCCTGTTCCCGATCCTGGAGAAGGAGGGCGTCTTCGACGCCCGACTGGCCAAGGGCTTCGAGGGTCTGCTGTGGACCTACGACCTGGTCGGCGGCTGGCGGATCGGCAAGCTGCACCAGCGGCTGACCGTCGACGAAGTGCTCGCACACGCCCCCACGCTGCGCGCGGAGCACCTCAAGGGTGGCCTGATGTACTTCGACGGGCGCGCCGACGACGCGCGACTGGTGCTCACCATCGTGCGCACCGCAGCCGCGCTCGGCGCCACCGTGCTCAACGGCGCCAAGGTGGACCGGGTGCTGGACGAGCGCGGTCGCGCGGCGGGCGCCCGGATCGAGGTGGACGGCGAGCGGTTCGACGTGCGTGCCGCCGCGGTGGTCAACGCGACCGGCGTGTGGAGCGACGCGGTCGACACGATGGCCGACTCCGGACACGACCCGCGGGTACGGCCCGCCAAGGGCGTACACATCGTGGTGCCGTGGAGCAAGGTCCGGATCGACTGCACGGTCACCGTGCCGATCCCGGGCCGGGCCCGGCGCGCCACCTGCACCCGGTGGGGCGACTCGGTCGTGCTGGGCACCACCGACGAGGACTACCAGGGCTCCGTCGACGACGTGCACTGCACCCGCCCGGAGATGGAGTTCCTGCTCGAGGGCGCGAACACCGCGTTCGAGGGCAAGCTCACCCCGGACGACGTGGTCGGCAGCATCGGCGGCCTGCGTCCGCTGGTGGGCAAGAAGGAGGGCGCCACCCTCGACATGAGCCGCGACCACCACATCGACGTCGGACGCGGCGGCATGGTCACCGTCACCGGCGGCAAGCTCACCACCAGCCGGCACATGGGCGAACTGGTGATCGACAAGGTGATGGAGGTGCTCGGCCGCAAGGGCCGCAGCCGCACCGCCAACCTGCCGCTGATCGGCGGCGCCGGCTACGACGCCGAGGCGGTCGCCGCCTCCGGTGGCCTGGCCGCGCACCTGGGCGAGCGTTACGGCACCGAGGCGCGCTTCGTCTCCGACCTGCTCGCCGAGGACGCCACGCTGGCCGAGCCGGTGGTCGCGGGCATGCCGTACATCCGGGCCGAGGTGGTCTACGCGGCCCGCTCGGAGATGGCCCGTTCGGTGGACGACGTGCTCTCCCGCCGTACCCGCTCGCGCCTGTTCGCGCGCGACGCCTCGGCCGCCGCCGCGCCCGAGGTCGGCCGCCTGCTCGGCGCCGAACTGGGCCTGTCCGCCGCGCAGATCGAGCGGCAGGTCGCGGACTACCTCGCGGCCGTCCGGCACGAGAAGGCGGTCCTGCTCGGCGAGTCCGAGGGGCCGGCGGCACCCGCGGCACCCGCAGCACCCGCAGTATCCGCAGCGCTCGACGCACCCCAAGGAGCAGTGAAGTGATCAGCAGGCAGACCATCACCAACCCGTTCAACCGCGGCGACTACATCGTCGGCGCGCCCACGCCGCCCAAATGGGCCCGCAACACCCCGGTCGGCGAGGGCGACGCCTCGCTCCAGGGCGCCGTCGTCGAGGTCCCCGAGTCGGTGATCGAGGACCTGCGCGGCGTCGCCAAGGCGGTGTACACCGACCGCGCCGACGTGGTCGCCCGCACCCGCGACTGGTGGGCGGGCACCATGATCGGCGAGACCGACGGCCGCCCGGCCACCCCGGACGCGGTCGTGGTCGAGGTGATCGACGCCGACCAGGTCGCCGCCGTCCTGCGGATCTGCAACGCGGCCGGCATCCCGGTCACCGCCTCCGCCGGCCGCAGCAACGTCACCGGCGCGGCCCTGCCCGTGCACGGCGGCGTCGTGCTCGACCTGTGCGCACTGAACCGGATCGTGTCGTTCGACGCCGAGTCGCTCGTCGTCGACGTGGAAGCAGGCATGTTCGGCGACCTGTTCGAAAAGGAACTCCAGGAGACCTACGGCGCCACCACCGGCCACTGGCCGTCCGCGTTCGCCGTCTCCACGGTCGGCGGCTGGATCGCCTGCCGCGGCGCCGGCCAACTCTCCACGCGCTACGGCAAGATCGAGGACATGGTCGTCGGCATCGACGTCGTGCACGCCGACGGCACCCGGGCCACCTACGGCGACTACCCGCGCGCCGCCACCGGCCCCGACCTGCGGCAGATCTTCATCGGCTCGGAGGGCACGCTCGGGGTGATCACCTCCGCCCGGATCCGGGTGCACCCGCTGCCCACCTACGCCAAGGCGCTCGCGTTCGGCTTCGAGACCTTCGCCGAGGGCCTGGACGCGTGCCGCAAGATCATGCAGCGCGGCGCCACTCCGGCCGTGCTGCGCCTGTACGACAAGCTGGAGAGCGGGGTGCACTTCGACCACCCCGCGACCAACCTGCTGCTGATCGCGGACGAGGGCGACCCGATCCTGGTCGACGCGATGCTGAAGGTCAGCGAGGAGGTCTGCCTCGCCTACGGTCCCGAACTCGACAGCGACGCGGTGTTCGAGCGCTGGCTCAAGGATCGGATGCTGGTCGGCAAGTCCTCCGACGGCTTCACCCCCGGCCCCGGCTTCGTCGCCGACACGCTGGAGATCGCCGGGTCGTGGACCGCGCTGGCCGAGGTGTACGACGAGGTGGTCGCGGCGATCCAGTCGGTGCCGGGCACGCTGGCCGCGTCCGCGCACCAGTCGCACGCGTACACCGACGGCGCGTGCGTGTACTTCTCGCTGCGCGGCGACGTGGACCGGCCCAGGCGGCGCGAGTGGTACCGCGCGGTGTGGGACGCGGCCAACGAGGTGCTGATCCGCCAGGGCGCGGCGCTGAGCCACCACCACGGCTGCGGCCTGCTGCGCGGCCCGTACCTGCCGGCCGCGCTCGGCGCCGGCTTCGACACGTTCGCCAAGGTCAAGGACACCCTGGACCCGGTCGGAATACTCAATCCTGGCAAACTGGGCCTTCCCGACCGCTTCGACGCGTGAGGCGGACCAGACCCGACGCAGGTAGGTCATGAACGCCAGTCAACGCCCCGCGAGCGGGCCCCGAATGTCCTCCGTGCTGTCCTCCGCCTTCGCCGAGGTCCCGGTCATCGCGTCGATCATCGGACCCCAGCGATTGCAGAACTTCCTCGGCGCGCCGGCGAAGGTGTGCATCCTCGCGTCCATCCCGGTCGGGCAGTTGCCGAACATCGTGCAACTGCTCGGCAAGGCGGGAAAGACGGTGTTCGTCAACGTGGACAGCTGCCCGGGCCTGGCCCAGGACAAGGGCGCCCTGGAGTTCCTCAAGGCGATGGGCGCGCACGGCATGGTCAGCACCCGGCTCTCGCTGATGGAGAAGGGCCGCCCGCTCGGGCTGCTGACCATGCAGAAGGTGTTCGTCACCGACCGCTCCAACATGCGCCGCAGCACCGACGCGATCGCCCGCGGCGGACCCGACCTGGTCGAGATCATGCCGTCGGTGATCGTGGCCCGGATGACCCCCGAGGCCAAGCGCGCGATGTCGCCGTTCGTCGCCGCCGGCTTCGTGGAGACCGCCGAGGACGCGGCCGCCGCGCTCGCGCTCGGCGCGGTCGCGGTGGCCACGTCCGACCCCCGGTTGTGGGACCTGCGCCGCGACACGCTCGCGGCGCTCGGGTCCGCAACCCGCGCGAGTGCATCCCGCGCGAGTGCATCCCAGGCAAGTGCATCCCAGGCAAGTGCAATCCAGGCAAGTAGGAGAAACACATCGTGAGTTATGTCGTCGTCGCCCGCTACCGCACGAACCCCGACGCGCACGAGCGGGTCCTGACGCTGCTCGACGAGATGACCCGGCGCTCGCTGGCCGAACCCGGTTGCCGCGGCTACCGCGTGCACCAGGGCGTCGAGGACGCGCGGACGATCGTGTTGTACGAGGAGTACGACGCCGAGGCCGACTTCACCGCGCACTGCGCCTCCGAGCACTTCCGCGACATCGTGCTCGGGCAGGTGGTGCCGCTGTTGGAGAGCCGGGACGTCGTACGGCTCAGCCCCCGGGTCGCAGCGGTGGGCGTCGACGAGGCCGCCCGATGAGGACGAAGGCAGCCGTCCTGCGCGGGATATCGCGGGAGCGTCCGTATCAGGCGAGCCGACCCGTCGTGATCGAGGAACTCGAACTCGGCGACCCGCGCGAGGGCGAGGTGCTGGTGCGGATCGCCGCCGCGAGCCTGTGCCACTCCGACCTGTCCGTGGTCAACGGCGACCGGGTCCGGCCACTGCCGATGGCGCTCGGGCACGAGGCGGTCGGCGTGGTCGAGGCGGTCGGGCCCGGCGTGGACCGGGTCGCGACGGGCGAGCACGTCGCACTCGTGTTCGTGCCGAGCTGCGGCCACTGCAAGCGCTGTGACGAGGGCCGACCGGCGTTGTGCTCGGTCGCCGCGTCGGCCAACGGTTCGGGCGGGCTGCTGCACGGGCCCGCGCTGCTGCGGGACGCCGCGGGCGAGGTGGTGCACCACCAGCTCGGGGTGTCCGCGTTCGCCGAATTCGCGGTGGTGGCGCAGGAGTCGGTGGTACCGATCCCGCGCGACGTGCCGTTCGAGGTGGCCTCGATGTTCGGCTGCGCGGTGCTCACCGGCGCGGGAGCGGTGATCAACACGGCGGAGGTACGTCCGGGCCAGTCGGTCGCGGTGTTCGGCCTCGGCGGGGTCGGGCTGTCCGCGGTGCTCGGCGCGCGGGCGGCCGGCGCGTACCCGATCGTCGCGGTCGACCCGGTGCCGGCCAAGCGCGAACTCGCGCTGCGCCTGGGCGCCTCGCACGCGTACGACCCGGCCGACGCGGTCACCGCGATCCGCGACCTCACCGCCGGCGGCGCGGACGTCGCGATCGAGGCGGTCGGCAGCGCGGCCGTGGTCGCGGACTGCCTGGCCGCGGTGGACCGCGGCGGCCGGGTGGTCTCGGTCGGCCTGCCCGCGCCCGGCCGCGCGCTGGACGCGGTGCCGGCCCTGGCCTTCGCGGGCGAGGGCAAGTCGCTGATCGGTTCGTACATGGGCGACGCGGTGCCGCGCCGCGACATCCCGCGCTACCTGGCCCTGTGGCGGGCCGGCCTGATGCCGGTCGAGCACCTGCACACCGGGACGGTGGCGCTGACCGACCTCAACGAGGCGATGGAGGCGCTGGCGAGCGGCGAGGCGATCCGGCAGGTGATCCGGACGGGGGCGTAAGGGGCGGAGTGAGCGCCGGGGTCCCCGCCGGCTCCGGTGTCCTCGCTCGGTCCGCTGTCCCCGCTGGGTCCGGTATCGCTGCTCGGACCGGTGTCCCGCCGGGTCCGGTGTCCCCACCGAGTCCGGTGTCACGTGCGGTGCGGTGTGCTCAGTCCGGTGTCGCGTCGTCGAGGCGGCGGCGGATCAGCAGGTCGGCGGCTCGATCGCGCCAGGCGTCCACCTGGGCGCGGTCGTAGCCGCGCCGGGTGATCTCGAAGCGGTCGGCGAGGACCTCCTCCGCGGACAGGCGCACCCGGTTCCGGAGCGCCTCGCCGACGCGGGCCACCAGCGCGTCGACCTCGTCCCGGCCGTAGCCGCGCCGGACCGGATCGAAGCGCTCCCCGGCCGGGCGCAGCGTCACCGCCTTCACGTCGGCCTCGGCCCGCGCCTCGGCGAAGCGGTCTACCGCGTCCGGCGTCCCGACCGCGTCCGCCCTCCCGGCCGAGTCGGCCGCCCGGTCCGGGTTCGCCGTGCCGTTCGAACGCCACGGCCCGTCCGGCCCGCGCCCGCCGTCGAAGCCCCAGGCCCCGGCCCGCGCCGCCAACCTGGCCTCGATCTCGTCGAGCGCCGCGTCCACCTCGTCCTCGTCGTAGCCCTCGCGCAGCCGCACCGTGGTGAACTGCTGCTCGCGCACCTGGGTCGGCGTCAGCGGGATCGCGGCCGTGCCGTCCAGGCTGCTGCGCACCAGTGCCAGGAACGCGTCCACGTCGGCGATCGCGTACCCCTCACGCAGCCGCGTCCGCGTGAAGCTCCACTCCATCCGTGCCCCCAAGCACTCGCTGCCCCACCCGTTCGACCTCGTTCGCGAAGGCTACAACCGTGTTGCCGCCGCCACGCGGACGACGAAGGACAAGATCGAATCGGCCGCATCGCCGGTCCGGGCAGGTTTGCCGGCCGGGCGATCCGTCGATGGTGCAGGGGGTGGCGGCGAGTGACGGCGAGGCCGGATCCGGCGCGCTCGGCGCGGGTCCGCGGCCGCCGGGCCGGCGGCGTTCGTCGAGCGTGCCGGGACCCGTCGCGCCGTCGTCGCGCCGCCATCGTCGTCAGCGCCGACACCACCTGTACCACCTGCATCACCCGCACCACTGTTACCAGCGTCACCATCGGGCGAGGAGCCACGCACCATGACCCAGCCTCGGGAGACCGCGCCGCCGGACCTGCCCCAGCCGCAGCCGATCCTGGGCCTGCCGGCCAAGTCGGCGATGTTCATGGTCCTGACCGTCGACGCGGGCGCCGAGGCGGAGGACACCGTCCGCGACTTCCTGGCCGACCTGGCCGGACTGCGCCGATCGGTCGGGTTCCGGATTCCGGACGGCGACCTCCAGTGTGTGGTCGGGATCGGCTCGCACGCGTGGGACCGGCTGTTCGAGGGGCCGCGCCCGGCGGAACTGCACCCGTTCCGGGAGTTGGCGGGTGCCAAGCACCGGGCCGTGTCCACGCCGGGCGACCTGCTCCTGCACCTGCGCGCGCGGACGATGGACCTGTGCTTCGAACTGGCCACCGTGATCATGGACCGGCTGGCCGGCGCGGCGACGGTCGTCGACGAGGTGCACGGGTTCAAGTACTTCGACCAGCGGGACCTGATGGGCTTCGTGGACGGTACGGAAAACCCGGAGGGGCGGGACGCGTTCGCGGCGATCACGGTCACCGCCGAGGACGACCCGGACTTCGCCGGCGCCAGCTATGTGATCGTGCAGAAGTACCTGCACGACATGCGCGCGTGGAACGCGCTGCCCGTGGAGGCGCAGGAGAAGGTGATCGGCCGGACCAAGCTGTCCGACATCGAACTGCCCGACGCGATCAAGCCGATCGACTCGCACGTCGCGCTGAACACGATCACCGATCCGGACGGCACCGAGCGCGACATCCTGCGCGACAACATGCCGTTCGGGACGGTGGGCAGCGGCGAGTTCGGCACCTACTTCATCGGCTACTCCAGCACGCCGAGCGTCACCGAGCAGATGTTGCGGAACATGTTCATCGGCAGGCCGGTGGGCACGTACGACCGGATCCTGGACTTCTCGACGGCGGTCACCGGCGGGCTGTTCTTCGTGCCCACCGCGGATTTCCTGGCGGATCCGCCCGGGCCGCCGGCGCCGGCCGCATCGCGCGCGGCGTCCGCCGGGGCGGAGCAGGTCGAGCCGGTGGTGCTGCCCGCGCCGACGCCGGATCCGTCCGCGGCCGTTCCCGCGTCGGGCGACTCGGCCGACGGTTCGCTCGGGATCGGTGGCCTGGGTGCGGACGCGGGGGCGGGGGCGGACGCGCAGGCCCGGGCCGGGGTGGGTCCCGGCTAGCCGTTCCGTGCGTTCGTTCCATTCCATTCCTTTCGTCCGTTCCGCCGCACCCAAGCCGCCGCATCGACCCGGAAAGCAGGAGCCACACCTCATGAACAATCTCCACCGCGAGCTCGCCCCCGTCTCCGACGCCGCGTGGGCGGACCTCGAGGACGAGGCCAGGCGTACGTTCAAGCGGCACGTCGCGGGGCGCCGGGTCGTGGACGTACAGGGGCCGGACGGCAGCGAGGCGGCCGGTGTGGGTACCGGGCACCTGACCGATCTCGCGCCGCCCGCCGACGGAGTCCGGGCGCGCAGCCGGGACTTTCGCCCGCTGATCGAGCTGCGGGTGCCGTTCACGGTGACGCGCGGTGCGGTGGACGCGGTCGAGCGCGGTGCCAAGGACGCGGACTGGCAGCCGGTCAAGGACGCCGCGCGCAAGATGGCGTTCACCGAGGACCGGCTGATCTTCGAGGGCTACCCGGCCGCGTCGATCGAGGGCATCCGGGCGGCGGCCACCAATGAACCGGTGACGCTGCCGATGGACGTGCGCGAATACCCCGACGCGGTCAGCCGCGCGCTCACCGAACTGCGGCTGGCGGGCGTCAACGGGCAGTATCAGCTCGTGCTGGGGCCCCAGGCGTACACGGCGGTCAACGAGGCGGCCGACCACGGCTACCCGATCCGCCAGCACCTGACCCGGATCCTGGGCGGCGAGCCGATCTGGGCGCCCGCGATCGAGGGGGCGTTCGTGCTGTCCACCCGAGGCGGCGACTACGAGCTGCGGTTGGGCCAGGATCTGTCGATCGGCTACCTCTCGCACGACGATGACGACATCCGGCTGTACTTCCAGGAGACGCTGACCTTCCTGATGTACACGGGCGAGGCCGCGATCGCGTTCGCTCGGCCATAGGCGGGGGCTTCCGGCCGCCGTCGGCGGGCGATTCGGCTTCGCCGGCGGGGGGCGGTGCGCGAGCGGCGGGGATGCGCTCGCCCGGCCGGACCGGTGTCCCGGACCGTGCCCTGGTCAGGGCGGGTCAGGTCAGGTCAGGTCAGGCCGGGACGAGGTCGAGTTGGATCTGGGATTCCGTGTCGGAGAAGCCGAGGGCTCGGTAGAGGTCGATGGCCAGGTAGGCGGGGTCGGCGACGATGACCAGGTGGTCGGCGGACCAGTGGGTCCGGGCGTGCCGGGCCGCGGTGTGGATCAAGGTGGTGGCCAGGCCCTGGTTGCGGTGGTCCGGGTGGGTGGCGACGGTTTGGTAGCGGGCCAGGCCCCCGCCGTCGGTGAACAGGCCCAGGCCCGCGCGGAGGCGGCCGTTCTCGAAGGCGCCGAACCAGGCCCCGTGACCGCGGGCCTGGAGGTCGCGGAAGCCGGCCAGGCGGCGGGCGGCGAACTCGCGGTATTCACCGGCGGCGTAACCGGGATTGCCGGCCTCGCTGAGCGCCAGGGCCTGGGCCCAGTCGTCGTCGGAGTCGGCCACGCGGAACGTCGCGGTGGTGTTGGGGCGCGCGGGAGGGCGGAGCGAGGTCGCGGTCAGGACCGTGCTGCGCTCGACGGACAGGTGCGCGGCGGCCAGCTCGCTCGGGTCGCCGGCGGCACCCGCCGTGCCGTCGACGCCGAGTGCCACGTGGGCCGCGTCGGGGAATTCACGGCGGAAGGTGTCGATCCAGCCGGCCGCCGTGCCCGGGGCCGGCGGCGCGGCCAGGAGGAGGTAGTTGCCCCAATGGAAGGTGGGATTGGCCGGGGTTCGCACGACCAGGTGGTCGTCCCGCTCCTCGACGTGGCTGCCCTGGAGGGTGAGCAGCATCAGGTCGGTGCGGTAGGCGAGGGAGGTCACGTTCATCGGGTCACCCCACCACACCGGGCCGCCGGCGGGAGGGGTAATTTCCTCGATCGCGGCGTCACCTCAGCCGGAGGTCACGCGGCGGGTTCGAGCAACGCCTCGCGCAGCGCCTTGATCTCGGCCTCGGTGAAGCCCAGTTGATCGGTGACGTAGGCCCGCAGTGAGCCGTACGTCGTGGCCAGGCCCGCCAGGAACAGTTCCATCACCTCCGCCGGTGCCCGGCCGAAGCCCGGCCAGCGGGGCGAGGCGCCGCCGCGTTCGGCCTGCCAGTCGGCGAGCAGGCGCGCCGTGGCCAGTTCGGTCAGCGCGAAGTCGGCGACGATGTCCTCGTCGGAGACGCCGAGCAGGGCCAGTACCAGCGCGGCGATCAGGCCGGTGCGGTCCTTGCCGGACGCGCAGTGGAAGACCACCGGCGCGGACTCGGCCGCCGCGATCACGGCCAGCGCCGCGCGGATCTCCTCGACGCCGTCCTCGGCGACCTCGGCGAACCGGGCGGCGAGGTACGGGCCGGGCAGCACGTCCTCGGCCAAGTCGGGCTGGTTGTACGGACGGTGCTCGATGCTGAGGTTGTGGTAGGCGAGGGACTCGTGCTCGGGCACGCGGCCCCGATACTCGATCTCCTGGGGGTAGCGCAGGTCGATGACCGTGCGGACGCCCAACGCCAGGAAGGCGTCCCAGTCCGCGCCCTCGAGCTTGCCGAGCGAGTCGGATCGGTACAGCGCGCCCCATCGCACGGTCCGGCCGTCGGCGGTCCGGTAGCCGCCGAGGTCGCGGAAGTTGTGCAGGCGCGCGAAGTCGATGTGACGCCGATTCGGTTGGTTCATCGGCTCAGCATATTGTCCGCTCCGAGCCCCGGTTCTTGCGCCGGGTGGAAGGAATCGCCCGCCGGGCCGCCGGGCCTGCGGGCCTGCCGCGTCCGCCGTGCCTGCCGCGCCCGCCGCGCCCGCCGCGCCCGCCGCCGAGGCTCGGCCGGCCGGGCGGCCCGGTGGTGGTCTGTGCGCCTCGCGCCAAGGGTGGGGTTCGGTGCCGGATGTGGCAGGCTCGTGGGTCTACGCTCCGCGAATCGAAAGCAGGACCATGTCCGGCACCAACCACATCGCCCAGGCCGATCAAGCAGTGCGCGAGGGGCGGATGGACGCCGCCGTCAAGCTGTACCTGGAAGCCGCCGACGCCGGTGTGCCCGAAGCCCGTCGCAAGGCCGGCGAGCTGATGTTCGCGGGCGGCGACGAAACCGCCGAGGCGATCCTGCGCGAGGCGCTGGCGGAGGGCGACGCCGAGGCGGTGGACGCGCTCAGCGAGTTGTTGGAGGTCACCGGCCGACCGGACGCCGCCGTCGACCTGCTGACCGAGCGGCACCGGCTGGGCGAGTCGCGGTGGGCGCTGCCGATCGCCAACCTGCTGGCCGACGCGCTGGACGAGCCGGAGGCGGCCGAGCGCTGGTACGTCAGCGCGCTCGAAGCCGGCGACCCCGACGCGCCGAACGACTTCGCCGCCTTCCTCCAGGACTTCGACCGCGCCGCCGAGGCGGAGGCGTTGCTGCGCCCGGCGGCGGAGGGCGGCGACGAGTTCGCGATGGCCAACCTCGGCCGGCTGCTGCTCAACGGCGACGCGGTCGACGACGGCATCGCGTGGCTGACCCGCGCGGTCGAGGCCGGCCAGGAGGACGCGCTGGTCGACCTCGGCGACGCCGAGCTGGACGCGGGCCGGATCGAGGCCGCGCGGGAGCACATCCGGCGTGCGCTCGACGCGGGCATCGAGGGTTCGCGCCTGCTGTACGCGCACCTGCTCGACCGCGAGGGCGCGGACACCGGCGAGGTCGAGGCGGCCTACCGCGCCGCGGTCGAGGCGGGCGACGTGGAGGTCGAGCAATGAGGCGCGCGGCGCTCGCGGTGACCGTGGCCGCGTTGATCGGGGTCGGCGCGTGCGGCCCCGGCGACGACAAGGACGCCAAGGCCGAGCCGTCCGCGACGCCGTCGACCACACACTCGGCCCGGCCCGGCGAGATCCGCGACCAGAAGGCACACGTCTCGTACGTGTTGCCACCGGGCTGGTACGCCAAGCCGCCGGACACGGTGGTCGGCCTGTACTCCTCCGTCGCCTCCACGGTCGACCCCAAGACCGTGAACCCCACGGCCAAGCCGACGGTCGACCCGAACAACCCGCTCGGGACGTTCATGGTCGGCGTGGTGGACACCAAGGTGTACGCGGCCAAGTCGCGCTCGATGCCGGAGATGGCCGAGACCGTGGGCCGGGCCCAGCTCGAACTGATATACCCGGCCAAGGCCCAGGACACGGTCCGCTCCAGCGAGGCGGCCCGACTCGACGGCCGCAACGCGTGGCTGATGGACATCGAGTGCACTCCCGAGGACAAGAACGTGGCACCGTTCCGGCTGCGGGTCACCGTGATCGACACCGGGACGGTGCCGATCTACATGCTGTCCTCGGCACCGAGCAGCGCCGGCGAACGCTTCCGCGAGATCGAGTCGATCGAGCGCTCGGTGCGGTTCTGACGGAGGACGGGCGACGGGACGCGCGGAGGACGGGCGACGGGGCGCGCGCAGGACGGGCGACGGGACGCGAAAAACGCACGCCTCCGCGCGCCGTTCGGCTCGCCCATCGCGCGCCGTCCCGCGCCCGTTCACTCCCCTCGGCGCGCCCGACACGGCCCGGGAATTCGCCGCCGTACGCTCGTCGCCCGCTCCCGTCACACCGCCGATAGGGTGGGTGTGACCTGCGGATTCGGTGAACTGCCGGGCTCGGATGGCTGGTTGGCGTCATACGCGCGGGTTGTCCGGCGCGACTCGCGGGTTTCTTTGCCAAGCGATCCGCCCGGAAGGCGCTCGGATTCGGTAACTTCCAAGTGGTCCACCGATCTTGCCGCGGTTTCTACCAGATCGCGGGCGCTCGGCGACCGATAATCGCAGTTCGGGCCCGTTTCCAGGGTGTATTCGATCACGGTGCTCTCAGCAGCCCGACCGACTGGAGGGGGAGACGTGGCCACCACCGTGTCCAGAACGCGCTCGACCGTACGACTCGTGTCGAAACCACAAACCGTCTCCGCCGCCCGCGCGCATGTGCGGCGCTTCTGCGAGCGGGTCGGGTTCGAGTCCGACGATCCGGTCCGCGTCACCTCCGAACTGGCCTCGAACGCCGTCGAGCACGCCGGGGACTACGGCGACTACGAGGTGTCCGCGTCGTTGCACGGCCGAGTCCTGTGGGTGGAGGTCCTCGACTGTCTGCCGTGTTCGCTGCCGTCCCCCGTCGAGGTACTGGAGGACGCCGAGGCCGGCCGCGGCCTGCTCGTGGTCGCCGCGCTCACCCACCGCTTCAAGGTGGAGCTGCGCACCAGCGGACGCAAGGCGGTGTGTGCCGGGTTCGAGGGCGACTGAGCCCGCCCGATACGGTCGGCCTCGTACCGGCGCGCGGGCGTACGGGCGGTCGGGCGGTCGAGAGACCGCGCGCACGACGCCCCTCCGCCCACGCGCCCGTCGACCGACGTGTCGTGACGGGGGAGGAGCGGGCTCGGATGGTGTTCGGCAGGCGCAGAGCGCGCACCGAGACGGAACCGGAGACGGGGCCGACGGAAACCACGGCGGGGACTTCGCGGGCGCCTTCGCACGCGCCTTCGTACGCGCCTTCGCCTGCGCCTTCGTCGGCGACGGAATCGGCGGAGATGTTGGAGACGGGGCTGCGGTCGGAGTCGGAGCCGAGGCCGGATTCCGCCGGGCCCGGGTCGAACGCGTCGGGCGCGCCGGTGCACGGGGCGGACGCCGCCTCGACCCCCGAGGACGCGACCGACTGGCAGCGGGTCACCGCGTTCCGGTACGGCTCGCTCGCCTCGGCGAAGTCCCGCTCCACCACGCCCACACCCGGTTCGACCGTCGGCATCCGGATTCTCCGGGGCGGCGGTTCGGACGCCTTCTTCACCCCCTGCGCGTTCGCCGGTGACGACCGCCGCTCGCTGTACCTGCCGGACGGCAGTCTGCTCTGCACGGTGGACGCCGCCGAGACGATCGACGGCGTACGCCACGATCGGGTCCGGGCCGCCGACGGACAACCGGTCGGCACCATCCGCCGGATCCCGCCCGCTCGTCGCCTGCTCAAGCACACGTGGCGGATCGACCAACCCGGCCGGCCCGAGATCGTCGGCCGCAACCTCTTCGCCACGACCGATCCGCGCAGGCTGGCGGCGCACACGGCGGACACCGCGCTCAGCCTCACCTTCGACACGCTGCTCTCCGGCCCCGACGGCTCCCTCGGCCCGGTCCGCCCACGTGTCCTCGCCTGGAAGGCCGCGGGCGACCTCGTCATGACAACGGACGGCCGCCACCAGCCGGTCCGCGTCCTGGCCCCTTGGATCGACCGCCGACTTGCCTTCACCTTCGCCATGCTCGGCGACGAGTGAGGAACCGGCCGGGCGGGCGGAAGGCCGGGCGTGGGGGTGAAGGCGTGCGGTGAGTGGGCGGGCGAGTCACCGGGACGAATGGGCGGATGACGCGAGACGCCCGGGCCGGTCGTGCGTAGGGGTACGCGCAACGGGCCCGGGCGGCCGGCCCGGAGCCGGTGGGAGGCCGACGAGGCCGAGCGGGGCAGGGGTGGCGTGGGCTACTTCGTGGCTCCTGACGTCGGCTCCAGCGTGCCGAAGGCGACCAGGCCCAGGACGATCAGACCCAGCGTCACGCGGTAGGCGACGAAGACGGTGAAGCTGTGCGTGCTGATGTACTTCAGGAACCACGCGATCGCCGCGTAGCCGACCACGAAGGCGACCACCGTGGCCAGGATCGTCGGCCCCCACGCCGGCGCCGGCCCCTCGCCGATCTTGAACAACTCCAGCCCCCCGGAGGCCAGCACCGCCGGGATGGCCAGCAGGAACGAGTACCGCGCCGCGACCTCGCGCCGGTATCCCATCAGCAGGCCCGCCGTGACCGTACCGCCCGAGCGCGAGACGCCGGGGATCAGCGCGAGCGACTGCGCGAAGCCGTAGATCAACGACTCCTTGCCGTTGAGCTTGTCCATCCCCCGGTTGTTCAACGCCATCCGGTCCGCGAACAGCAGGATCAGACCGAACACGATCAGCGTCGTGCCGATCAGCCGCAGGTCGCGGAACGTGGTCTCGATGGTGTCCTGGAACACCAGGCCCAGAACCCCGATCGGCAACGTGCCGACGATGATGTACCAGCCCATGCGCGCGTCGAGTTCGCCGCGCAGGGACGGGGTGTACAGCGATTTCACCCAGGTCCCGACGATGTTGCCGATGTCCTTGCGGAAGTAGATCAGGACGGCGGTCTCCGTCCCGATCTGGGTCACGGCGGTGAACGCCGAGCCCGGGTCCTCCCAGCCGGCGAACGCCGACACGATGCGCAGGTGCGCGCTGGAGGAGATCGGCAGGAACTCGGTGAGCCCCTGGACCAAGCCGAGTACAACGGCCTCGAACCAACCGATCACCGGACGACTCCGAGGGACGTAAGAGGGATGCGGATCATGCCGGCAACGGTAGCGGCGGCCCACGGTGCGTCAGGTGGACGCCACATGGCCGAAATTGGACGGAACGGTAACGGCTGCGCCGCCGGTACGCATCGGCGGGCGAATCGACCGAGGTGGCGTGGGGTGCGGGTGGTCTGCGCGGGGTGTGCGATCGGGGCGTCGCGGCTGATCGGGGGTGATCGGGGACGCCGGCCCGGTTGTTGTTGTGTTCGGCCGCGCGACGACGAGCCGGTGGCGGTGGCCCGCGTGGCGGCCTTCCCGGCGGAGCAGGGGTAGGGGAGCGTCGGCGCCCAGGGCGTGCCGTGCCTTCCATCGCCTGACGGGGGAGTGCGGACACGCCCCGGGCCGGTCCGGTGTGGGCGGGCGTTCTTTCGGCGGTGGGGGTGGATATGCGGTTGCCCGGGGCCGGGAGGGGTCGAAATCCTGATGGGCATGAGCGATGAGAGCGTGGGCGAGTCGGTCGGTACGCCGGCGGAGGCGACCGAGGGGGCGGGGGGAGTGGGTCGGGTGAGCGGCGTGGGGCGGCCAGGCCGGGAGGATGGGGTGCCCGACGTGGACCAAGTGGGCGCGGCGACCCCGAGCGTTCCGCCTCCGCCCGTGGCCGCCGGCGTCCGCATGTCGTGGGAGGCCGCGCCCGCCGCGCTGCGTGCCGCCGTCGAGGCCCGGCTCGGCGCCCCGGTCACCCGCGCGGTCACCCAGGTCGGCGGATTCTCGCCGGGCGTCGCCGCTCGCATCGAACTCGCGGACGGGCGGAGGGCGTTCGTCAAGGCCGTCGGCTCCGAAGCCAACCCGGACACACCTGATCTGCACCGCACCGAGGCCCGCATCACCGCCGCGCTCCCGGCCGCCGCCCCCGTACCGAACCTGCTCGCCGTGGTCGACCTCGACGACTGGGTCGCGTTGGTGTTCGAGGACATCGACGGCCACACACCGGTCCAGCCGTGGCGCCTCGAGGACCTCGCACGGGTCCTGACCGCCTACTCCGAGTTCACCGCCGGCATGGACCCGTCCCCGATCGAGGTGCCCACGATCGCGAAGGCGTTCGCCCGGACGTTCGGCGCCTGGCGCCGGGGCTTCGATCCCGAACCGTTCGGGCCGTGGACGCGCGCCAACGTCGACCGGCTCGCCGCCCGAGCGGCCGACTGGAAGAGCGCCGCGGAGGGCACCGCGCTCGTACACTGCGACCTGCGCGCGGACAACATCCTGCTCACCCCGGACCGGGTCGTGTTCGTCGACTGGCCATGGGCCGTGATCGGCGCCGCGTGGTTCGACGTGGTCGTGATGGCACCGAGCGTGATCATGCACAATGGCGATCCGGCCATCGACCTGATCGAGGCGCATCTCGCGGCGCGGCGGGTGGATCCGGACCGCATCACCACCGTGCTGGCCGCCGTCGCGGGATTCTTCGCCGAGAGCAGTCTGCGCCCGGCTCCGCCCGGACTGCCGACGCTGCGGCCGTTCCAGCGGGCCCAGGCGCACGGCGCACTCACGTGGCTGCGGCGACGCATGGGGTGAGCGGTGTCGGACGGCTGGAGCTGGGTAGTCGCCGAGGACGGTCGGTCGAACGGGAGGGGCGTGCATGAGCGTCGACTACGCGGATGGGGTGCTCCGAGTGGAGCGAACCTCACCACCGCTCGGCGTGCGCCTGTTCGGCGAGGTCGACCTCGACAACTGCGCGCACGTACGCTCGGCCCTGGTCGCGCAGAGTGCGGGCGGTACCGGTGACCTCTACGTGGACGTGTCGTCGCTACGCTTCATCGACGTCGCCGGCATTCGTACGTTGGTCGAGACCGCCCTGCGGATTCAGCCCGGGAGGCGCTTGGTCCTGCATCGCGCGTCCGAGGAACTGTGCGTACTCGTCCGGCTCGCCGGATGGGACCGGGTCCCCGGCCTGGTATTGGAGAAGGTGACGATCCGATGACGACGGCCACGATGTTCCGGCACGACGCCTTGCTCTACGCGGGCATCGACGAGTTCGTCGAGCGTACCGCCGGCTTCGTCCGGGCAGGCCTGGCCGACGACGAGGCGGTCGGTGTCGCGGTGATCGAACCGCGTGCCGGCGCGCTGCGCGACGAACTCGGCGCCGACGCCGACCGGGTGGCCTGGATCGACATGGAGCGGGTGGGCCGCAACCCGGCCCGGATCATCCCGGTCTGGCAGGACTGGGCCGAACACCACGGCGCACGCGTGTTCCGCGGCATCGGCGAGCCGATCTGGGCCGGTCGCAGCGCCCAGGAGATCGTCGAGTGCCGACACCACGAGGCCCTGCTCAACCTCGCGTTCGACGGCGTGGCATGGCAACTGCTGTGTCCGTACGACGTGTCCGCGCTGGACGCGGAGGTGATCGACGGCGTGGAGCACTCGCACCCGCGCGTGTTGACCGCCGCGGCCGAGCGCGGCGGGATGAACCTCGCCGCCGAGGACTACGCCGCGACCCTGCTCGGCCCGGCCCTGCCGGACGCACCCGCGCACGCCGACCGACTGGCGTTCCGCTCCGGCGAACTGGCGGGCGTCCGTGCCCTGGTCCGCCGCACCCTGGCCGACGCGCCGCGCGCACACGTGAACCACGCGATCCTCGCCGTGAGCGAGATCGCGGGCAACAGCATCGTGCACGGCGGCGGCCACGGCACGGTCGCCGTCTGGCTCGAGGACGCCTCCTTCATCTGCGAGATCCAGGACGCCGGCCACATCACCGACCCCCTCGCCGGCCGCCACCGCCCCACCCCCGACCAAGACGGCGGCCGAGGACTGTGGATGGCCAACCAAATCTGCGACTTGGTACAAATCCGCTCGACGAAGGACGCGGGGACGACGGTAAGGGTGCGCCTGGCCCGCTAGGAGCGGGGCGGGGCGGGCCGAGTGGGGTGAGGCGGGGCAGGTCGGGGCGAGGTTGGTCGGTTGCGAGGCCGGGGCCGGCTCCCGGTCGACCTGTTGCCGACTGGCATCGCGTGACACTCGACCGGATCCGGCACCTGGTGCGAATCCGCTCGACGGGGATGTCGGGGATGTTGGGGATGCTGGGGGTGGCGGTGTGGCTGCGTCTTGCACGGACGGGCCGAATCGCGACGAGGCGGGCCGGGGCGGTGGTGCGTCCGGCGAGCTTTGTGTCGATCCTTGGTCCTTTGATCCTTTGATCCTCGGTCGGCCGGCGGGCGAGGACGTGGGTCGAGAGTCAGGCGGAGATTCCCGCACCGCGCTGCGTGTGGGCCTTGCTGCGTTGGGCGGCAAGGCCGGTGAGGCGGGTGACGGCGACGCCTATCGCGCCCGGGAGAAGCCCGGCGGCTATGAACGCCACGATCCCGGTACCCCACCACGCAAACTCGAACAGGATTCGCGGAAGGCCCGTCAACGCGTCCGCGTTGTTCGCAGCCGCGAACCGCCCCCACAAGAGCATCATCACCGAAGGCGCCGCCAACCCGACCAGAACCCGGACCGGCCAGGCGGCAGCAAGGGTGAATCCCCAGAAGGCGGTGGCCCCCACAACAGCAAGTTCGGCCAAGAACAGCGCCACCATGGCGGTCCAGTAGAGCACGATCACGCGAGCCTCCCCGTCTAAAACGAGAGCACCGCTCTCGTCTGAGAGCATCATTCTGCGTCCACTGCTCCAAGTCAAGAGCACTGCTCTCTCTTGCGATCACCGCTCTCGCACAATGCCCGCATGAACGAATCGCCCACCACCACAACGCGCCGCCGAGTCTCCGCAGCCGCCGAGGTCTGCGGGCGCGGGATCCCGACCTGTCCGACCCGCCCCATCGGGCCAAACCGTCCGACTCCGCCTCGCTCGTGTGCCTCGCCTATCCGACCCGCCCGAACCGTGCCATCAGCCGTATCCGTCGACTCGGCTGACTCGTCCGATCTGCTGCGGCAGCCGTAGGCGCCCGACTTGCTTCACCTGTCCGACCGGGGGCGGGCCGGCGTCGGCGGTGGGTGTGGCGCGAGCCATCTGGGCCATCGCATCTTGCGTTTTGCGTGGATGCGTCTTGGGCTGGTTGCGGTGTTCAATATCGAGAGCGGTGCTCTTGTTTGGAGGCGGTGCTCACGGATGAGAGCGGTGAGCGGGCGAGCGGGCGAGCGGGCGAGCGTGACTTGCCGACGCTGCCCGCCTGGGTCCGTCCCTTTCCTTCGCCCTGCATTCCCCTGGCATCGCATCGAACCGCCCTGCCCGATCTGCTACGCATGCGCGGCTCGGTTCTGTCTCGCCCGTCTGGGCCCTCCTGGCCGCTTGGGCTCGCCCACTTCGATGTGGGGCCGGACAACGAGGCCCCGGTGGTGCGGCTCGCCTTGGTCTGCCCCGTCCGGCCTGTCGGGTTGGCCTTTGTCGATGCCGGCCGGCTGGCTGACCTTGCTGCCCTGAGTAGACGTGCGTGACGGGTTGAGAGTGGCCGGCTCGCGGGGCGGGTGGCCGGCTCGTAAGTGGGAGGGCTTGGGTCCGGCGGGGTGCTCCGGAGTGAGATCGGTGCTCTCGTGTGCGGACGGTGCTCTCGTTGGTGAGCGGTGTTTTGCTCGGCGGTCGGACTCGGTCGGGTCGGCCTTGAAGCTGAGCGTGCGTGCGGAGCTTGCTTGGGTGGATATGGGTTGCGGCTGGTGGTGTCGATTCGGTCGCGTGCTCCGAAAGGAGAGCGGTGCTCTTGGTTGTGGGCGGTGATCGCGATGGTGAGCGGTGTTCGGGGGCTTGGGGAGAGGCGGTGGTGGTCCGGGGCGCGGGGTTTTGGGGTGGGTGGGTGGTTGCCGACTTGAGGTGCGAGAGCGGTGCTCTTGGTTGTGGGCGGTGGTCTTGGTGTGGGGCGGTGCTCTTGGATGGCCACGGGGCGTGGGTGGTCGTGCGGGTGTTTGGTTGGAGGGTGTGGGGGGTTGGCGGGCCTCGGAAGGGTTGTGCCGATGGCGGAATCTGCCGGTGGCGGAATCCGATCCTGAGGGACCACTCGGTGTGCTGACCTTGAGGGAAGCCGCATGAGCGGTGGGTTGGGGCCGACGGGGAGGTTCTCAGGTGAGGGTGGTCTACGTACACGGCGCATGCGTGGCGGATGGCGCCTGGTGGTGGCATCGCATGGTGGAGCCGCTCGCGGCGCACTGGTTGGACACACAGGCGGTCGAACTGACCAGTGCCGGCAGGGATGTGGCCGGGTTGGGAGACTTGCACGATGACGTCGCGGCGACGCGGGCCGTGCTCGAGGGGAGCGACGAGCCGACCATCGTGGTTGCCCACTCGTACGGCGGCATGGTCGTGACGGAGGCTGCGGCCGGTTTGGGTTCGGTGCGGCACCTTGTGTACGTGACCTCCGTGATGCCCGAACCAGGGGAGACCCTGGCGCACTTCGCCGGGGCGGAGCCCGCGCCTTGGATGGAGGTCGGGAGCGACGGCACCATCTCCGCGCGACCCGAGACCGCCGCCGAGGTCTTCCTTCAGGGCTGCGACGACGAGGTGATCGTTGCCGAGGCGGTGCGTCGACTCGTGCCGCAGTCGTTGGCCGCATTCGGCCAGAGTCCGAGCGTGGCCGCGTGGAAGGATGTGCCCTCCACGTACGTGGTCTGTACGGAGGATCGTGGCTCTTCGGCCGCCTGGCAGCGGGAGCGGGCGGCCCGGGCCGACCATGTGATGGAGATCCCGACGGACCACCACCCCTTCTTGAGCCGCCCCGAGTTGTTCGCGGACCTGCTGGCCAGACTGGTTCCCGCCGCCCGCCGCCCGCCGCCCGCCGCCCGCCGCGCACGGGGTTCGGCCGTGATCGGCTGGAGTAACAGGCCTTAGCGACACTCGCCAGGCGCTTGCTACTTGGCTCATGGGGCCGCCGGGTCCGAGCTTCCCCGAGTGATACGGGTCGAGGGCGGGCTTTGGGGTGGGCTGGTTGTGTTGGAGGTGGGATTGCGGTGTTGGCCGGCCGGCTGGCCGGTGTTGGTCGGTTGACGTTGTGTGGGGTGGCCTTGGGCGCCCTTCTTGGTCTTGGCCTCGTGGCTTGGTGTGGTGGGGTCAGTCCAGTTCGGCCATGCCTTCGGCTACGCGTCGGATGGTTGCGGCGTCGGCTGGGCGGTCGTTGTCCTCGTAGCGGTCCGCGAGGGCCTTCGCGGCTTCGATGAGGGTGTCGGGGTCGGCGAAGCCCAGTTCCGAGCCGGTCGTCAGGGCCCGGACGGTGACCTCGAGGAGGTCCACGAGTTCGGCCGCGGCCAGGCCGCCGGCCACGCCCGATGTGTAGGCCGCATAGCCGAGCATGCCGAATCTGGCTTGCGCCAACCCGTTTTCGGGCTCGTCGTCGCGTACTCGGCCCACCTCCGCCATGGCGCCGATCATGCAGCGGAAGGCCATGCCGTGGTTGCCGAAGGTGGTGAACGCCGAGGCGCAGTCGACGAAAGCATCTGCGGTGGCGAACGGATCGGGCGTCGGAAAGTCTTCGGTGAGCAGGTCGTACGCGGTGTGGGCGCTGACCATTGCGGGACGCTGTTTGCCCGCGTCGGCCCGTTCCCGGGCCTGCCGGGCGATCGCCCGGCCACCGTTCCTGGGGCCGAGTTCGCTTGATCGTCGACGAAAGAGGGGCACGGAGGTTCTCCGGTCTCGTACGGCGTTGCGTCGGGGTCGGGTCGGGGTCGGTACGGGGCGGGTCGCGTCGCCTCGCACCGCGTGGGGTCGGCTCTCGGCGAAGCCCACGATCTTGGGACGCATCAACACCGCATCGCGTTCCGGAATCCGGCCGTTCACAAGGCTTGCCCATGGAGTTGACCACCTTGGCCCCGTTCTCTGGTCCCGGCCCCAGCCTCAGCCCCAGCCCCAACTCCGGATCCGACCCCGGCTCGGGCTCTGGCCCCCCGGCTCGGGCTCTGGCCATTGACTCTGGCCCCTGACTCTGGCCCTGACTCCGGCTCGGGCCTCGGCTCCAGCCCCAGTTCGGGCCCTACGGTTTGGGCGACGACTCCGGCGCCGGCTCGACTCCGGTGCGGCCCCGGCTTCGGCCCCGGTTCGAGCTCCGACTTCGGCCCGGTTCGGGACCGCCCCGGCCCCGGTTCGGCCCGGGGGTTGAGGAACATCCACGTCAGATCGTGCGCTGAGCCTTCTGGGCTGATTGGTGCTTTGACCTGGGGTGATTGCGGGGCGGAGCCTTCGCGGGTCGTTGTTGTCGACCCTCGGAGGGCTTTGATGGCGGTCGAGTTCTTGTCGGATGAGCAGGCGGCCAGGTACAGGGCGTTTCATGACGTGCCGTCGCGGGCTGAGTTGGAGCGGTACTTCCACCTGGACGATGCGGACATGGAGGCGGTGCAGGCCAAGCGGCGGGCGCACAACCGGCTCGGGTTCGCGGTGCAGCCGACGAGAGCGCGAAGGCGAAGCTGAAGACGCTGCCGCGGGTGGAGCGGGCGTCGGCGAAGCCGGCGACCGCGTTCCAGGTCGTCTTCGACACCACCGCCGAGCAGGTCGACACCGAGACCGGGAAGATCACCCCGCCCGAGGTCGACACACTGACAGGGATGTGGGAGCGCATCGAGGCCGTGGTGCCGCGCCACGAACTCGCCGCAGCCGTCGCGGCGCTGTTCGAGCTGACGCCGCCGCCGGACTCGGATGCCGATGCCGCGTGGCGGGCGCTGCTGGTCGCCCGGTTCGGCACCGTGCGGCCGTTCCTGAAGCTGCTGGTGGACGTCGTCGACGTCGGCGCCACCCCGGAGGGCACGCCGGTCCTGGTCGCGCTGAAGTCGCTGCCGGACCTGGTGGGCCGCAAGAAGGTCACCCCGCCGAGGTCGACGCCGACCTGCCGGCCGGGTCGTGGCGGCGGCTGGTGCTGAGCGCGCCGGGCCTGGAACCGGGGACGGTGGACCGGAAGGCGTACGTGTTCTGCGTGCTGGAGCAGTTCCACCGGATGCTGCGCCGGCGGGAGGTGTCCACGCGCAACTCCTCCGAGTGGGGCGACCCGCGGGCCAAGCTGCCGGCCGGGGACGCGTGGCAACTCACCGAGCCCACGGTGCCGGCGTCGTTGAATCTGCCCGAGGCGCCGGGCGAGCACCTGGCGGCGCGGGCCGCGCTGCTGGACGGCACCTACCGCGAGGTCGCGGCCCGGATCCCGGCCGACACGCAGATCACGTTCGACGCCGGCGGCCGGCTGCACTTCGCCGCGCTGGAACCGGAGCCGGAGCCCGTCTCCCTGCTGAACCTGCGGGCCGCGGTGGGGGCGATGCTGCCGCGCCGGCACCTACACCGAGATGCTGTCCCGATTCCTCGAGCCCGTCCTGCTCGCTCTGGCTGTCCTCGCCGTTCGCGGCCGCTCCGGGGCGGCCACGTTGTCGTCAGCCGGGCCTCGTGCGGCCCCGAACTCGCCGCTACGCCAACCCATTCCGTGCATGCACGCCCCCTCCCGGTCCCGCTGGCGCCGACCGCACACGCCACCCCGTTGGATTCGAGCGTGCCTGTACATGCCCGGCGGCGGGGCGCACCGCGTCACAGTGTCCGGCCGCCGCCCGGCCCGTTCGGCCGGATGCTGTTGCCTCCGGAACGCCGGGCTCCGCCGACCCGGGAGTATCCGTTCACGGGGGTTGGTGCGGCGCCCGGGCCGCGATGCCCCATGCCGCGCGACCGGTCCGCTTTGGCGCCGGCCGGTCCGAACGCCTTCCCGAGTGCGGGAAGACCCTGGACGGCCGGCAACGCCCCTAGCGCCGCACGTTCGGCGCAGCGCGCGACGGCAGCGATCTCCCCGAGGCGGGCGTGGGCCTCGTGCGCAGTCAGATGCTTTCGGTGGTCCCCGTGCGCCAGATCGCCGATGAGACCAGCCAATTCGGAGCCGGCCCCGGCGTCCAGCGCAAGCCTGCGGTAGGCACCCGGAACAGCCAGCTCGTGCACCCGTTCTTCCGCGGTGATGGGGCCGCACAACATTTCGGCGAGCGCATCGCCCAGACCCCCGACGTCGTATGCCACCCTGTGGGCGCGCCGACGCGGGGAAAGGTCGGGGTCGACCGCGGTTGCCTGTCCGAAGTCCCCGATCTTGAGGACGCCGTCCTTGCCGAGGAGCATGTTTCCGCCGTGCAAGTCGTTGTGGTGGATGCCCGCGTCGTGGATCTTCGCCAGACCCGCGGCGGCCTGTTCGCCCAGCTCCGCGACTTCCCTGGGGGTGAACCTACGGCCTTCTGCGACAAGTTCGCGCAGGTGGCGGCCTGCGATCAGCTCGGTGACGGCGAACGGCGGACGGGGGCCCAGCGCCGCGTAGTAGCCCAGCGTACGGACCACGTGGGGGGACGGCTGCACCCGCTTTCCCAGCCTGACCTCGTGCATGAGGTCGCGGTGGACGTCGACGCCGTGGAGGTCGAACAGCGTCTTGAGCGCCACCCGGGTCCCGCTCCGCCGGTGGACGGCAGCGTAGACGACCCCCTGATGGCCTTCCCCGATCGGGTCCGGCGAGAGGAGTTCGAGGCCATCGGGCAGGAAGCTTGCTCCGGTCACAGGGTGCGGCCACCCCCCTCAGCGCTTGAGGCGACGCCGAAGCCGACCCGGCGCCATGGATCGCCGATGCGGAATCTGCCTCGAAGCACGACTCGTAAGGCACCGACCGCCCGCTCTGGTCCCAGCGCCGGAGGGCTGTGCCCGGGTGTGCGCGGCGTGTCGGCGGCCTCGGCTGCCGCCCGCACCGTCGGCCCGGCCGCGACCGGCAGCACCACGACCTCGGCCACCCCGGACCCCCTCGCGCGGCTTGTCGCAGATAACGGGGTCGCTTCGCGTCCGCCCCGGGAACGGTCTGCCCAGCTCACGCCGGGAGTTGCCGCAGATAATAGGGGATTATCCGTGTCTCAATCCTCGAACACGTCGACCGCATCCGCCTCGCCGGCCGCCCACCAGGGCGGACGTCGGCTTAGCGCACGATCTGACATGGATGTTCCTCAACCCCCGGCCCCGCCCCCGCCCCTGCCCCGGCTTGGGCCCCGGGACCGACCTTGATCCGGACCCTCGGCTGCGGCCCCGGCTTTGATTTCGGCTCGGCCCGCGCCGGGGTGGGGGTGGGATGGGTTAGGGGGTGGGGGTGTCGGGGCCTTGGGCGCGGACGCGTTCGACGTTTTCGAGGGAGTCGCGGAGGTTGGTGAGCCAGGTGTCGGTGTTGGCCTGGACGAGGCGTACGCACCAGGCCAGGGCGTCGCTGCGGCTGCGGGCGACGCCGGCGGCGACGAGGGTGTCGAGGACTTGGCGTTCGGGTTGGCGGAGGCGGGTCATGACCGGTACGGAGACCGTGGTGTAGAGGGCGCGGGTGCCGCCGCATTCGACGCCCCAGGAGACCTTGCGGCCGAAGCGGCGCTCGGCTTCGCGGGCTACGGCGATGCGGTCGTCGCGGGTGCGTTCGCGGAATTCGGCGATTCGGCCGTCGAGGGCGGCGTCGCGTTCGTCGGTGGAGACGTCGTCGGCGAGTTCCGGTTCCGGGATGCGGCCGATGACGGTGATTTCCTCGCGGTCGACGGTCACGTCGACGAGGGCGGTGAAGAGTCCTTCGGGGAGGCGGCCGGTGAACCAACCTCGTACGGCTTCTTGCTTCGTTGTAATCATGTAATTCAAGTTACGCCGATGCCGGCCGATGGCAAGGAGGTCCGCCCACAGCGGAATTTGGCAGCGGGACGCGGACGCGGACACGGACGACGGGTGGGGGTGGGGCGGCGCGGGGTGGGAGTTCGGAGCGCGGAGGGGTGTTGGCAGCGTGCCGGGGTCGACGGCGGTTGTTGCCGTGGCACGATCGATGGCTATTGCCGGGGCTATTGCCGTGGCCACGGTCGCGGCTTTGGCTGTGGTGGCGCCGTGGGTGCGGGTGAGGGGTGATGGTGATGGGTCCGGAGGGTCGGACGGCTCGGCGGGTGTCGCTCGGGACCTGGCCGACGCCGCTCGAACCCGCGCCGAGGTTGGCGAAGGCGCTCGGGCTCGGTGCGGATGATTTGTGGGTCAAGCGGGACGACCTCACCGGTCTGGGTGGTGGCGGCAACAAGGTGCGGAAGCTCGAGTGGACGTGTGGTGCGGCGATCGCCGCCGGGGCCACCACGTTGGTGACCACGGGGGCTCCGCAGAGCAACCACGCGCGGTTGACGGCGGCGGCCGGTGCTCGGCTGGGGCTTGATGTCGTGCTCGTGTTGGCGGGTACGGGTGGGGTCTCGGCGTCCGGGAACATCGCGCTCGACGGGCTGTTCGGCGCCACGGTGGTGTGGGCGGGCGACGTCGGGCGGGCGGCGCTCGATGCCGCCGCCGGGGAGGTGGCCGAGCGGTTGCGCGAGCGTGGGGGCGTTCCGATGGTGATTCCGTTTGGCGGGTCGAGTGTGCTCGGTGCGCGAGGGTACGCGGAGTGCGGGCGGGAACTCATCGGCCAGGCACCCGAATTGGATGTCGTCGTGGTGGCCCTGGGTTCCGGCGGCACGATGGCGGGGCTGGTCGGCGAGTTGGGTCCCGAACGTGTGCTCGGTGTGCACTGCGGTGCCGTCGACGATCCGGCCGGGACCGTACACGGGTTGCTTTCCGCCCCGGACGAAGTACTTTGCGCGCGGGACTCGTTGCGGGTGCGGCTGGATCAAGTCGGCCACGGGTACGCGACGTTGACGGAGGCATCCATGGCCGCGCTGACCCTGGCGGCGCGTACGGAGGGCATCGTGCTCGACCCGATCTACACCGGGCGGGCGATGGCCGGGCTGATTGCGGCGGTCAAGGACGGGGAGGTCCGACCCGGCCGGCGCACGGTGTTTGTGCATACCGGTGGCCTGCCCGGGTTCTTCGGGCATCCGACGACGCTCGGGAGGGCGATGTCCGGCCTGAAGGCGGCCGATGGTCGGGCTGGGTCGGCCGGATCGGTGGGCTGAGTAGGGCCGGGTCGAGCCGAGTTCGGCGGAGGCGATTCGGGTCGAGCCGAGTTGGGCCGAGTTGGGCTGAGGCGAGCCGGGTTGGGTTGGGTTGGGTTGGACTCGGCGGGGTTGAACTGGGCCGGGGACTTTGGGGATCCGCGGGATGGCGTTTGGTCGGTGCGGCGGGCATTCGGTCGATGGGGGAATCGGCGACGCGGGGTGGGATATGTCGATTCCGAAGGCCGTCCCGAGGGGGAGTACCAGTCGCGGGTCCTGCCGGGCCGATGCGGGTGTGGACTCGACTCCGCTCCGTTCGGATGGGCCGAAGCACCGAGGTGGGCGTTGTCCTGACCGGCCGGTCGATTGGCGGATGACCGGGTGGACTGCCGACGCGCCGGCTCCGCAAGGGCCGACGCAAAGTGGCTACGCCCGGTTCAGGGGCGTGCCGAGCCGATGGCGTGGGCTCCTCCTGTCGCGTCGGAGCGGGTGCGGGTTGATCAATTCGGGTGGGCCGCAGCGCCGAGGTGGACGTGTCGACGCCGGCTTCAAAGCGGGGCTTCACCGGTGCCCGTATTCGTACTCGCGCGCGGGTAGGAGCGGGTAGGACGGGTAGGCGAATTGGCCATGCGGGGTGGGCCATACCGGCTCCGGAGGCTGTCCGAAGGTCCCGAAGGTCCCGAGGGTCCCGAGGGTCCCGAGGGTCCCGAGGGGCGCTGCGGTGTGCCGAGGTGGGTTCTGCGTCGGTCGGTCGGTCGGGTCCGGGTGGATGTGGTGACGCCGGCTTCGAGTGGGGCTTCGGCGGTGTTCGTGGTTGTGGGTGGTCCTCGGCGTGCGCGGCTCGGGCCGATCCGGGCGTTCGTGTCCGGGCGCACCGCTGGAGCATGGCGGACCGGTCCTGCCGCGAGGGGTGGCGTCGGGTTCGTTGGCGACCCGGGGCGGGGGACGTGAGGGTGGGTGGAGGTAGCTTGGGGCGCATGACCATCGAGGGCATTGCCGTGCGGATGTCGGTCGGGACCCTGACCGCGATCGCGGGGTTGCATGTTGCGTGGGGGCTGGGGTCGTCGTGGCCACTGCCCGATCGGAAGTCGCTGGCGGATGCGGTGGTCGGGCAGCCGGGCGTGCCCGGACCGGCGGCTTGCTTCGCGGCCGCGGGTGCGCTGGGTACGGCGGCGGTGTTGGTTGCCGGGCGGCCGAGGAGGAAGCCGGCGGTGGCTCGGATCGGGGCGTTCGGGGTGGCCGGCGTATTGGGTTTGCGCGGTGTGGTCGGCCTGGTCGGACGGACCGATCTGCTGTCGCCGGGATCGTCGTCGGATCGCTTTCGCCGCCTTGATCGCAGGGCGTACGCGCCGCTGTGTCTCGCGCTCGCGGTCGGCTCGGCGGTCTCGGCCGGCGGGGGTGGCCGGTGAATCGGCTCGGGCTGGTCGCGGTGGTGGTGCGTGATTACGACGAGGCCATCGCGTTCTATACGCGTGCGCTCGGCTTCGACCTGCGTGAGGACAGTCCGATGGAGGACGGCAAGCGATGGGTCGTGGTCGCGCCGCCGGGTACCGGGCCGAACGAGGCCGCGGTGCTGTTGGCGCGTGCGGTGGACGACGAGCAGCGGTCCCGGGTCGGGGATCAGACCGGCGGGCGGGTCGGGCTGTTCCTGTACACCGACGACTTCATCCGGGAACACGCCCGGATGCTTGCCGCCGGCGTGGTCTTCGAGGAGCCGCCGCGACGGGAGAAGTACGGCGTCGTCGCGGTCTTCCGGGACCTGTACGGCAACCGCTGGGACCTGATCGAGCGCACCGGTCCGACACGGTGAACGACATCCCGTGCGGTGCTGTGCGCTGATCCGAACGGATGGGCGGACGGGGGATGGGCGGTCGCGGCGAGGCCCGGCTTCGCGTACGTGTGACGGACGCGCTCGCGTCCCGGACCGGACCGGAACGGACCGGAACGGACCGGAACGCTGGACGGAACTCCCAGAGCACGTCGGGTCGTGGAACGGAGCCCGAAGCAGGCTGCGGACGCGGGTGATCGAGGGCACCCGGGAACGCGCCTCCACCGTCCTGCTCGCGCAAGCCGCCGACGCAGCCGCCGCCGCTCCGAGCCGACCACGAAGGTTCGTTTCGCGGTCGATGGCCGATGCAGACCCCGGCTCCGCCCCGAGCCGGCGCCGGCCGAGTGGGGCAAGGGCGGACCAACGTATGCGGGCCGTCAGTGCTGCGCCAGCGCGATGACCAGCCACAGGAAGGCCACTCCCGCGATTGTGCAGAGCAGGGTCGAGCCCGATGGGTGGGGGCTGTGCGCCTCGGGGAGGATGTCGGCCGTGGCGAGGTAGAGGAGGAAGCCGGCGAAGAAGCCCAGGTAGAGGCCGAGAACGTGTTCGGGGATCGTGAAGGCGAGGGTGATCGCCGCGCCGGCGACCGGGGCGACGGCGTCCGCGCCCAGCAGGGCCAGGGCGCGGCGGCGGTCGTTGCCGTACATGCGGGTGACGGTGTACGTGTTGAAGCCGTCCGCGAAGTCGTGGGCCACGACCGCGATGGCCACCGTGGTGCCGACGGTCGTACCGGCCTGGAAGGCCGCGCCGATCGCGAAGCCGTCCATCACGCTGTGCCCCACCAACGCGGCGGCGGCGGTCAGGCCGATGCCCTTGGCGGGCTCGTTCGGGTTCGCGGTCGGGCCGTGGTGGTGGGCGTGCGGGGCGTACTCGCCCTCGTGGGCCCGGTGGATGGCCACCGAGCGTTCGACCACGTGCAGGACGAGGAAGCCGAGTACGAACATCAGCAGCGCCTGCGGTACGCCGCCGATCCGATCGCCGGCCGCCGAAAGCGCCTCCGGCAGCAGGTCGAACGCGACCACGCCGAGCATCAGCCCGGCGGCCAGGCCCAGTACGAGGTGCCGGCGGTCGCCGATGCGTTGCGCCACCCAGCCGCCGAGCAGGGTCATCAGGAAGGCGCCCGCGGCGATCAGTACGGCGGTCACGGCCGCGCCTGCCCAGGCGCCCACCCGGGCTTCGGAGGCTTCATCCGCGTCGGCGTCATCGGTCAATCGTCGTTGAGTGGACGCCCGTACGCGTCCGTGATTGCGCCGTCCGAGTGAGCACGCGCGTGAGCACACGTACCTCGTCCGCGCCGCGCGCACCCCTGCCGGTGGCCGGTAAGTCGGGTTGCATCGAGCCGAGTTGACCGGGGTCGGGATCGCCGCCCCGTCCACCCGGCCGTCCGACCATCCGCCCGTCCGCCCATCCACCCGCCCGTCCGCCCATCCACCCGGCCGACCGTCCACCCGTCTCACCCGGCCGTCCGACCGGCCCACTCGTCCACCCGGCGGCGGCAGATTCACCTGCGGTGCGAAGAACCGCCACCCGAGCACGCACCGTGTTCCCGCGGTCCACACGCGGCGACAAACGGGCACCGGCTATGAAATAGAGGGGAGCGCGGCCCCGAAATACACGCGCCAACCTGCGGACCGCCCCCGTATTCTGGTCACGGCCGCTCGAACGACCCCGCCCGGCAGCAAGCCGATGGCCCGGTCCCAGGCGAGCCGTACTCCGTGCCACCCCGCCGCCGCGCGACTTCGGCGACCCCAAAGAGCCGCGAGGCGTGTGGGCGACCCATGCCATGTACGCAACGGGGAGAACGGAACGATGAATGTGAATGTAGGCGACAAGGTTCAGGCGAAGTTGGAAATCGGCGGCTTCACCAAGCAGACCGTCCCGGCAGGCGCACCGGGAGTGGTCGTGCGTACCACGATGGGCCGTGCGGACGTGTGCTTCACGCTGCGCGGTCTGGCCGGCGGCTTCCGCACGGTCGAGGTATCGGTCGAGCCGGGCAAGCTCGTCAAGGTCTGACCGACCGGCACTCCATAAAAAGCCGAATCCGAACCGCAGCAAAGTAGATCAGGCCAAATCAAGCCAGATCAAGCCAAGCCAGGCCAAGCCGAATCGAATCGAATCTCACCGAATCGAAACGAACCGGCCTCGACTTCGGCCTCGGGTGCGGATCGCACCTCTACCCCCCACCCACCTCTCCTCGCGTTCCCCGCCACGACCCTCGTGGCGGGGAACGCGCATGCCCGCGCCCATGGGCACACCCCAGCCGCCACGGCTGGTCCCCACCCCCACCCCCACCCCCACCGCCACCGCCATCACCATCACCACGAGCCACCCCCGTTTCCCGTTCCCCTCGTGCCGCCCACGCTGCAAGATGTCGGTGGATATTCCTGCACAGCCCTCGCCGTAGGAGTTGGAGGAATAGTGAGCCGAACCGCGCACCGTCCTCGACGCCGGCTGCCGGCCGCGGCCGTCGCCGCCGTGGCCGCCCTGCTGATGTCGTTCCTGGTACCGCCCGTTGCGCAAGCGCACCCGAACCATCCGGCCGGTGAACCCGGTTGCGATCCGATCGATCCGGCCGCGTGTCTGCTGCCGTTTCCGAACAACTGGTTCACTCGGGCCGATTGGCGTACCGACACCGGGCGTCGGGTCGCGTTCAAGGCGGACATGATGCCCAAGGGCGCGACGCCCGACGCCTGGAACCGCAACGACGGGTTCTCGCCCGGCTCGACGCTGATCACCCGGATTCCCGGTGTCGACCTCGGTAAGAGCGGCGCGGCCCCGGTCACCGACGTCGGCGCGTCGCTCGCGCGCAACGCGCCGATCGTCATCCTCGACACCGAGACCGGCGAACGGTGGCCCTACTGGGCGGAACTCGACGCCAACGCCACCGATCCGGCCCGCCAGGCCCTCCTGGTACACCCGGCCAAGAACTTCGTTCCCGGCCATCGCTACGTCGTCGGCCTGCGCAATCTGCGCGGCGCCGACAACCGGGTGATCCCCGCGCCCGACACGTTCGCCAGGATCGCCGGCCGTACCCTGCCACGCCGTGACCCGTTGGCGGCGCGCCAGGCGCAGGTGCGTCCCGTGCTGGATCGCCTCGACCGAGCGGGTGTGGATCGTCGCGGACTGTACCTGGCCTGGGACTTCACCGTCGCGAGCGAGCGCAACCTCACCGCCGGCATGCTTCGGATGCGGGACGACGCGTTCGGGCGACTCGGGGGCCGGGCACCGGAGTTCGCGGTGACCGGGGTGAAGAACCTGACCCCGGAGCAGGATTCGCGGATCGCGCGCGAGGTGAGCGGAACGGTCACGGTACCCAGCTATCTGAACCGCCCCGGCGGCCCCACCGGATCCACGCTCAACCTCGGCCGGGACGGCCTGCCGCGCCAGTTGCCGGGCAACACCCAGCAGGCGCAGTTCCGTTGCGAGATCCCGCGCGGCGCGTTCGACACGCCGTCGCAGGCATCGCTGTACGGGCACGGTCTGCTCGGCAGCAACAACGAGGTGGGCGGGGGGAACGTCAAGGCGATGGCCGCCGAGCACGGCATCACGTTCTGCGCGACCAAGTGGATCGGCATGGCGGACGAGGATCTGCCCACGGTGGCCCGCGCCCTCGCCGACTTGGGCAGCTTCGGCGCCGTGCCCGACCGTACCCAGCAGGGCTTCCTGAACGCGTTGTTCCTGGGCCGGGACATGATCCACGAGCGTGGCTTCACGGCGGACCCGGCGTTTCGTACCGACGACGGCCGGCCGCTGATCGACATCGCGAAGGGTCTGGTCTACGACGGCAACAGCCAGGGCGGCATCCTCGGCGGATCGCTGGTCGCGGTGTCCCAGGACGCCAAGCGCGGGGTGCTGGGGGTGACCGGGATGAACTACAGCGTCCTGCTCAACCGCAGTTCGGACTTCGGGCCGTACGGCCGGATCCTGGATGCCACGCATCCGGACAAGCTCGACCAGCAGGTGGTGCTGTCGCTGTTCCAGATGTTGTGGGACCGAGGTGAGACGAACGGCTACGCGAGCGGCCTGGACCACAGTCCGCTGCCGCGTACGCCACGCCATCAGGTGCTCATGCAGATCGCCTTCGGCGACCATCAGGTCTCCACGGTGACCGCCGAGATCGAGGCGCGCACGATCGGCGCGCGGATCCACGAGCCGGCCATCGCGGCGGGTCGCAACCCGGACCGGGATCCCTATTGGGGGATCCGGCCGCTGCCGCACGAGCCGTACCGGGGATCCGCGCTGGTGGTGTGGGACAGTGGGTCGCCCGCGCCGCCGGTGACCAACACGCCGCCGATCGGGCCGGAGTACGGGCGCGACCCGCACTCGGACCCGCGCAACTCGCCGGTGGCCCGGCGGCAGAAGGCGGAGTTCCTGGCCACGGGGCGGGTTGTGGACGTGTGCGGCGGCGCGCCGTGCACGGCGCCTGCGGGATAGGGCTCACTCGTGTGAGGGTGTGGGTTCCGGCCGTGTCCGGCGCCGGAACCCACACCAGGCGAGGGAGCGTACATGTCCGTCGTGTCCGAATCGGGCCCCGAATCCGACGACGCATCAGAATCGGCAGCCGACTCGGCTTCGCGATCCGAAGTCGGGGCCGAAACCGAAGCCGGGGCCGGAGCTGGAACGGAAGCCGAAGTCGGGGCCCAAGCCGGGGCCGGCTCCGGAACCGAAGCCGCCGAGACCGCCAAGGGCGCCCCCGTCGCCCGTCCGCGACTCGATCCGCCGGATCTGGCCCGGATCATGGAGCTCACGCCGCATCCCGAGGGTGGATGGTTCCGGGAAACGTGGCGCAGCGGTGTGAGTCTGACCCCGCCCGGCTACTCGGGGCCGCGCGAAACCGCGAGTGGCATCTACTTCCTGCTCTGTCCGGGCGAGGAGTCGGCGTGGCATGTGGTCAGGTCGGCCGAGCTGTGGTTCTGGCATCGCGGTGGGCCGCTCGAACTGCGCCTGGGCGGGGACGGGGAGACGCCGGACGCCGAGCCGGCCCGGATCCTGCTGGGCCCGGAGGTGGCGGCGGGCGAACAGCCGCAGGTGCTGATCCCGCCCGGGGTGTGGCAGACGGCCCGGCCGGCGGCGGAGCGCGAGGTGCTGGTGTCGTGCGTGGTCTCGCCCGCGTTCTCGTTCGAGGACTTCCGGATGTTGTGAGCGGAGGCTTCCGGATGCCGTGACCCGGGGGCGGGTCGCCGATACTACGGTGGCCGCCGGGACCCGGGTTCCGTCCTCGGTGCGGGACCCGGCACGCTGCCAGGGAGTACGACGTGAGTGAAGAACAGGTCGACTACGCCGATTCCGTGGTGGCGGCGTGGTCGGCGGTCCTGCCGGACGTGGAGGCGTCGTCGGTCGGGTTCGTGGTGCGCCTGCATCAGGCGATGATCGCGATGGAGGAGTTCGACCGGCGCAGCATCGGCACGCTGGATCTGACCGCGCCCGAGTACATGGTGCTGGCGGTGTTGGCGACCCGGCCGGACCAGCCGGGGTTGACCCTGCGTCAGCTACAACCGCTGGTGATGTACTCGTCGGGCGGGATGACGCATTGCGTGGACCGGCTCGCGCGCAAGGAACTGGTCGAACGCCGGCCCAATCCGGACGACGGCCGCTCGGTCCTGGTCTGCCTCACCGAGCGCGGGCGCGAGTGCGCTCGGGCGGCGATGCGGGCGCGGATCGACGCGCTCGACGGCCTGCTGAAGCCGATCGCGGGCACGGACCGGGACGTGGTCGACAAGGCGTTGCGGATCCTCGCCTCGACGCTGGGCGCGCGGGGTTGGACAGGTACGGCCACGCCCTAGGCCGTGGTGGGCTGGTCGTCGCGGTGCCGGGCGCGGAAGGTGGCGGCCTTGGCGCGGTTGCCGCAGCCGCGCATGTCGCACCAGCGGCGGCTGCCGTGCCGGGACGCGTCCACGTAGAGCCGGGTACAGGTCGGCGCCTCGCACTCCCTGACCCGGGCGGCGTCCGAGCCGCCGAGCAGGGTGACCGCGGAGCGCGCGATCGTGGCCAGGACGGCGGCGAGGTCGCCGGTACGGCGTACCCGGCCGTCGGTGGTCAGCACGACCGCCACCGGCGCACCGGCCGCGACGCGGTTCAGCGTCGCGCGATCACGCGCGCCGTACCCCGTCGGCGTCCCGTGCGCGGACGCGAGCCGGTACAGCGCTTCGCGCAGCTCGATCGTGGCGGCGAGCGCCTCGTCGTCGACCGCGGGCGCCGAGTCCACGAGGCCGGCCGCGACCACCCAGGAGCCGAGTGCGGCCGGGGTTTCCAAGAGGTCACGCGGTGCGGTGCGGCGCTTTTGCACGGTACCGACCAGATCGAGCGCGATGTCGCCGCCGATGAAGGTGTAGGTCACGCGGCCAGCATAACCGGATTGACAGGTTAGTGGCGGGCGCGTCAAGGTGAATAACCGGATTAGGCAGTTACTTGCCCGATGCCCGATGCCCGATGCCCGATGCCCGATGCCCGATGCCTCGTGCCTCGACGCCCCGACGGCGCCGTGCCGCACGACGGAAACCACAGACAAGGCGGCCATGGGAAACACCACACCCACCCCGGAAGGCGCCCAGGCCCGGACGGTCGACATCGCGCCGAGCGCCGCCGGCCGGCCGCCCGATCGAGAGAACCGGGACCGGCCGGCCCTCCTCGGGAAGGCGATCCCGCCCGTATTCGTGCTGCTGTGGAGCAGTGGGTTCATCGTCGCCGCGATCGGTGTGGGTGCCGCGCCGCCGCTCCTGCTCACGTTCTTCCGGTTCGCGCTCGCCGGTGTGCTGCTCGGCGCGTTCGCGCTCGCGGTGCGGGCGCCGTGGCCGCGCGGGCGTCTCCTCGGACACGTCGCCGTCGCCGGACTGCTGTTCCAGGCGGTCCAGTTCGGCGCGATGTACACCGCGCTGGCGATGGGCCTGCCCGCCGCCGTCGTGGCGCTCGTCCAGGGGCTCAATCCGGTACTGATCGCGCTCCTGGCCGGACGCCTCCTCGGCGAACGGGTCAGCGTTCGGCAGTGGACGGGCTTCGGCCTGGGCACGATCGGCGTCGTGCTCGCCGTCGCCGACCCCGCGAGCCTGTCGATCGCCGCGCTGGTCCTGGCCGTCGTGGGGCTGCTCGGGTTGAGCGTGGGCACCGTGTACCAGAAGCGCTATGTCCACGACGTCGACCTGCGCACCGGTACGGCCGTGCAGTTCCTGGTCAGCGCGCCGTTCATCGGACTGGGCTCGCTGCTCTTCGAGACGCCGCACGTGAGCGCGTGGGGGCCGTTCGTCGGGACGCTCGCGTGGATGGTCCTGGTCAACTCGATCGGCGTGTTCACGCTGCTCAACCTGATGCTGCGACAGTCCTCGGCGAGCATGGTCGGCACGCTGTTCTTCCTGACTCCGGCGGCCACCGCGGTACTCGCGTGGCTCCTGCTCGACCAGGCGCTGCGCCCGGCCGCCCTGGCCGGGATCGCGATCGGCGGAATCGGCGTACTGCTGGCGAATCGCCGATAGCGCGGCAGTGGCGGGCAAGGTACGGTCCGCGCCCCGAGCCCGGCGCCCACGGCCCCGAGCCCGGCGCCCACGGCTCCGGACGCGGCGCCCACCGCCCCGGTCTCACCCCGGCCCACGTCCGATCACCCGCACCGCCCGCCCGCTCCGCCCGCCCGCCCTCAACCGTCCCAACCGGCCCGGTCAGCCCGCGAGTTCCCCGACCGCCCGGGTGACCTCGGGCCAGATCGCCGAGAGCGGGTCGACCGGTTCGAAGTGGCCGACGCCGGGCAACTCCCGCAGGGGCAGGCCCGATGCCGCCGCGAAGGTGTGGCCCAGCGCGATCGGTACCTGCTCGTCGGCGTCGCCGTGCAGCAGGATCAGCCGACGGTCGCCCAGGCCGCCCGCGGCCAACCGCACCGGGTCCACCTGTGCGAGCGCCGCCTCGGAGCGGTCCTCGCCGAGGAACTCCGCCGCCGCGCCGTCGTCCAGGTCGAGGGCCAGGGCCGCGTCCAGGTCCAGGACGCCCGCCAGCGACACCGCGCCCGCGACCGGGGGAGCCGCGGGCAACCATCCGACGCCGCCCGCCGGTACCCGGTCGCGCAGCGCCGCCCAGACCGCCAGGTGCCCGCCCGCCGAGTGTCCCAGCAGGACCACGGGCTGCTCGGACTTCGTACACAGCAGGTCGAGCGCGGCCGCGACGTCCTCGAACGTCCCGGGCCGCCCGCCGCCCGGCTGCCCGGCGCGGCGGTATTCCACGCTGGCGACCGCGTAGCCCTCGGCGGCCAGCGCGACGCACATCGGATACGTGTACGTGCGGTCGTATTCGGCCCGCCAATACCCACCGTGCACCACCGCCACGAGCGCGCGCGGCTCGGCCGCGGGTTGCCACAGGTCGATGACGTGGTCCGCCGCCGGGCCGTACCGCAGCGTGCGATCGGGCCCGGCGGCCGGGCGGGTGAGGATGTCACGAGAAGCACTCATCCGCACATTCTCCCGGGCCCACGCACACCTCAGCCCACCTTCCGTCCCGCGAAGCGGTCCGTGGCCTCGATCAAGTGGTGCGTGATGCCCGGTTCGAAGGAGGCGTGGCCCGCGTCCGGGACGATCACCAGTTCGGCCTCGGGCCAGGCGCGGTGCAGGTCGTACGCGCTCGCCGGAGGCGTGCACATGTCGTAGCGGCCCTGCACGATCACGCCCGGGATGTGCCGCAGCCGGTCGGCGTCGCGGATCAGTCGGCCCTCCTCCAGGAAACCGGCGTTGACCATGTAGTGGCTCTCGATCCGGGCGAACGCCAGGGCGAACTGCTTTTGCCGGTGCGCCTCGATCAGGTCGGGCCGAGGCAGCAGCGCGATCAGCGTGCCCTCCCATGTGCTCCACGCGACGGCCGCCTCCTCGCGGACCTTGGGGTCCGGCCCGTTCAGCCGTCGGTGGAACGCGCCCAGCAGGTCGCCGCGTTCGGCCTCCGGAATGGGCGCGAGGAACTCCTGCCAGGCCTCGGGGAACAACATCGCCGCACCGCCCTGGTAGAACCACGCCAACTCCGCGCGCCGCATGGTGAAGATGCCGCGCAGGACGAGCTCGGTGACCCGTTCCGGGTGGGTCTGCGCGTAGGCCAGCGCCAGCGTGCTGCCCCACGAACCGCCGAATACCAACCACTGCTCCACGCCCATGAGTTCGCGCAGCTTCTCGATGTCGGCGACCAGGTGCCAGGTGGTGTTCGTGCTCAGGTCCGTGTCGAACCGGCTCACATGCGGTGTGCTTTTGCCGCAACCGCGCTGATCGAAGAGCAGGACGTCGTACCGCGTCGGATCGAACGAGCGCACATGGTCGGGCAGACAGCCGCCGCCGGGGCCGCCGTGCAGGAAGACGGCCGGCTTGGCGCCGGGTGTGCCGTGGCGGCGCCACGCGATCGACTGGCCGTCACCGACGTCCAACATGCCCTGGTCGTAGGGTTCGACGGCCGGATACATCGTGCGCATGGGGATCCCCCCGGCTCGGTGGTGTGGTCTTCGGGTGGACCACACGAACGGATATCGACGTGACCCAGCACATCACGAGGGCGGCCCGGCCGTCCCGGATCGGCGATCACCCCCGTGGGAGCGCGGCCGCCCACACCCGCGTGGCGTGCTCAGGCGGTCCCGCCCGCCGCCGCCACCAACTCCTCGAAGCCCGCCCGGATTCCGTCCGCGAGCACCTGGACGTCGGGGACCGCGTCGAAGTCCGCGTTGATCCCGAAGGTCACCCGGTCCAGGTAGGAGAAGATCCCGACGCTGATCCGCATCGTGCTGGCGATCGGCACGTACGGGTACATCTCCGCGAGTGGTCGGCCCAGCATGTACAGGGGTACCCGCGGCCCGGGCACGTTCGTGGTGAGCGTCTGCAGGAAGCGCTGCGGGAAGCGCAGCGCGGTGCGCGAGCCCAGGGCGAGCAGGGTCGGTGCGGCGAAATTGCCCAGCCCGGTCAGCACGTCCGCGCCGGCCGCCTGCCGACTGCGCTTGAGATCGTCCATCTGCGCCCGCACGGACGCCAGTCGGGCCACCGGATCGTCCTCGCCGACCGGCAGGTTCACCAGGATCGCGCTGAGTCGATTGTTCAACGTATTGCGCTCGCGCGGCGAGCGCACCGACACCGGGACCAGCGAACGGACCACCTGCTCCGTCGTCAACTCCCCTCGTGCCGCCAGCAGATCGCGGAAGCCCCGGGTGATCGCGGCGAGGATGACGTCGTTGACGGTGCCGCCGAACTCCTTGCGCACCCGCTTGATCTCGGCGATGTCGGAGGCGGCCCACACCCACCGCCGATGCGGGCCGATCGAGCCGTTGAGCGAACCCGCCGACGTCTCCAGGAGCCGATGGGCGGTACCGGGCAGGCTGCCGGCCAGGGCTCGCACGATGTCCGCCAGCTCCGATCCGCTGCGCATCTCCCGGGCCAGGGCCGGCACCGCGGCGAGGTGCTTGACCGGGGCCGCGACGGCGTCCCGCAGACCGTCCGCGATCAGGTCGAACGTGCTCGGCGCGGGCTCGGGGAGCCACGGGTCCGGGTCGACCGGCTCGGCCGGTTCGGGGTGTTCGCGCCAATCGAGCAGGATCTGGAGCAGGTCGGTGCCGGCCACGCCGTCGATCAGGCAGTGGTGCACCTTGGAGATGATCGCCCAGCGACCCTCGGCCAGGCCCTCCACGAGCCAGACCTCCCACAGCGGCTTGCTCAGGTCCAGCCGCTGCGCGAACAGCCGACCGGCGAGGTTGCGCACCTGATCCGCGCCGCCCGGCGCGGGAACCGCGGTGTGCCGCACGTGGTAGAGGATCTGGAAGTGGTCGTCGTCCACCCACACCGGTCGCCCCAGGTGCAGGGGCAGCGTGCGCACCCGCTGGCGGTAGCGCGGTACGTCCGGCAGCTTCGAGACGAACAGGCGGATCACGTCGCCGTAGGCCGGCACCGGCCCCTCGAAGACCAGGACGCATCCGACGTGCATGGGCACGTTCTCGTCCTCGACGAAGTAGAACCCGGCATCCATCGCGCTCAATCGGTCCATCCAGGCACGGTAGGTCGCGCCCCGAGCCGGGGTCCAGATTTCCGCCGAAACGTCACGGGCCGTGCGCGATGCGGGGATCGCCGGAACGGGCGGGCCCGAGGGGGCTAGAGTCCGGACGGCACGTATCGAGGGGGGAACTCGCACATGCGCATATCGGCCGGCCGTCTGCCGAAAACCGCTTCCGTCCTGCTGCCGGGGACCGTCGCGTTGACCTTGACCCTGGCGTTGACCCTGACCGGATGCGACGGGGACGGCGGCGGGAAGTCCGATCGGCCGAAGTCGTCGCCGAGCGGTACCGCGCCGGCGAGCACGCCGCCGCCCACGTCCGCGCCGCCGAGTTCGGCGCCGCCGACCACCAAGGCGCCCGGTACGCCGTCGCCGAAGGCCACGGGACCGCTCACCACGGCTCCGGCGCCGGTGCCCGGCGGCTCGAACGCGACCGCCTCGGGCGGCGGAGCGAGCGGAAGCGGTTCCAACGGAGGGTCCGCGGCGGGCGGCTCCACGGTCGGCGGGTCCTCCGGCACCGGCTCGACCGGCACCGGCTCGTCCGCCGGCTCCGGTGCGAACGGCAGCACGAGCGACGGCAGCAGCACCGGCGGTGGCGGACCGGTCTACTACAAGAACTGCACCGCCGTCCGCGCCGCGGGGGCCGCGCCGATCCGCCGCGGCGATCCCGGCTTCGGCTCGCACCTGGACCGCGACGGTGACGGAGTCGCCTGCGAATGACCCGGCTTACCCGAGCCCGAGCGGCGTTTGGGCCGGCGCGCCGCCCCGCGCTTCGACAGCCGTTCCGACAGCCGGTGCGACCGGCCCGAACCCACCGACCGCCTTCGCGTCGGTCGGTCCGACACGGCAGGATGTCTTCGAGCGTGGGGGCGGACGGGTGAGGGTGGAAGGGCGATAGCGTGGCGAGTCGGCGGAGCACCGGCGTGCTGGGGGCATGGGCCGAGCTGCAGCGGCAACAACAGCGGCAACGCGAGGCCGAGTTGCGCGCGCGACAGCAACAACTGCGGGCCGACGAACGCAATCGGCGCGAGGCGCAGAAGGCCGCCGCACGGGCCGACCGCGAGGCGCAGCGCGCGTATCAGCAGTCCCGCGAGGCCGAAGTGGCCCGGCGGACCGCCGAGATCGAGGAGCGGGTGGCGGAGCTTCAGGGTGTGCTCCGGGCCCGCCTGAGCCAACCCGGCTTCCGCATCGAACGGCTGCGGGCCGCCGTGGAGATCCCGCCGTTCCAGCCGGGTGAGCTCGCGCGACCGATCCCGATGCCCGACCCGGCGCGCTACCAACCGGCCGCGCCGTCCGGCCTGGGAAGTTTCGCGCCGGGCGCACAGTCGCGCTACGAGCAGGACCGCGCGCAGGCGCAGGCGCGGTACGAGTACGACCTGCGGGCCGCGCAGGCGGCCGAGTACCAGCGGCAGCAGCGATACAACGACTACCACCGGCAGTTCCAGGACTGGGCGAACGGGCAGCGCGCGCTCGCCGCGCAGCGCAACGAGCAGGTCGACGACCTGGTGCGGCGGCTGGCGGCGCGTGATCCCGAGGCGATCGAGGACTACTTCGAGGGCGTGCTGCTGGCGTCGCCGGACTGGCCCGAGGGCTTCTCCGACCATTCGACGGTGGCCTTCGACGCCGCCGCGCGCCAGCTCGTGGTCGATCACGAACTGCCCACCACCGATGTGGTGCCGCACATCGCGCGGGTGCGCTATGTCAAGACCGACGACCAGGAGAAGGAGGTCGCGCGCACCGCGACCGACCGACGCGCGATCCACCGCGACGTGCTCGCGCAGAGCGCGATCCGGATACTGGCCGAGCTGTTCTTCGCCGATCACGAGGGCATCCTCGACTCGGTGGTGCTCAACGGCTTCGTCCAGGCGGTCAATCCGGCCACCGGCCGACACGGGCGCACGTACCTGCTCACGGTGACCGCGCGGGCCCGGGAGTTCCGGGAGGTGAGTCTGGACCGGGTGGACGCGCTCGCGTGCCTGGAGGCGATGCGCGGCACGTTGTCCGCGCGCCCGGACCGGCCCACCCCGGTACAGCCGAGCCGGCTCGCGGACAGCGTCGCGTCGGCGCCGACGCCGGCGCCCGCCCCGACCCCCGCCCCCGCGCGGTCCGGCTCCGGCGACGACGAGCCGGACCTGTTCGTGATGGACCCGATCGAGTTCGAGAACCTGATCGCCCAGTTGTTCCAGCGCATGGGCATGCAGGTCGAGACCACCGCGCGCAGCGGCGACCAGGGGGTCGACGTGGTCGCGGTGGATCCGGACCCGATCCGCGGCGGCAAGATCGTGGTGCAGGTCAAGCGCTACCGCAACACCGTCCCGCCGACCGCCGTGCGCGACCTGGCCGGCACGGTGCAACACCACGGCGCGAACAAGGGCCTGTTGGTCACCACGTCCGGATTCGGGCCCGGCAGCCACGAGTTCATCCGGAACAAGCCGCTGGGCCTGGTCACCGGCCCGGAACTGGTGGGCCTGCTCGCGCAACACGGCCTGCGGGGCCGCCTGGGTCCCGGCGCGGGGGGCGCCGCGCCCGCCGCGCCCGGCAGCCGGATCCTGGTCCAGCTCGGCCGGCAGCCGGGCAACGCGCCGCCGCTGGACCCGTGCGCGTTCGTGTGTCAGCGCGGGCGGGTGCTCAGCGACGAGCACTTCGTCTTCTTCAACAACCCGGCCAGCCCCGACGGCGCGGTCCGGATCGGCGACGGGGTGGCCTTCCTGGTCGACCTGGCCCTGCTGCCCGCGCGGGCCGACCGGCTGGTGCTGGCCGCCGCCGTCGACGAGGAACAGGCCCCCGGCGGCGACCTGGCCGGCCTGCGCGGGGCCACGCTGACCCGCCTGGACCAGGCCGACGGCCACCGCATCGGCGAGACCTCCGTACCCACCCGCCGCCCGGGGGAGACCGCGATGGTCCTGGGCGCCTTCGTCCGCACCGACGACACCTGGACCTTCTCCCCGACCGGCAACGGCTTCCGCAACGGCCTGCTGGGCGTGGCCGAATCCCACGGCGTCGAGGTGGAGTAGGCCGGCAGGCCCCGAGCCGACGACGGAGGAGCGCGCGGCCCGCGCCGGGAGGGCGCGGCAGCGGCCCGCCGGCGCCTCGCGTACCCGCGGGGAGCCGGCCCGGTACCCGCGCGGGTTCGTCGTACCCGTCTGTCAAGATTCCTGGTGTGGCGACGAACGATCCGGAGGCGGGCGGCAACGAGGAGGACGAGCAGCTCACGCTCGGGGTCGAGCAGGCGCGGCGGGCGGTCCGGGCCGTGCGGGCGCGCAAGCCCAAGCCCAAGGCGTCCGCCGAGCGCCTGCCGGTGGCGCGGGTCCTGGTGGACAAGGGCCTGGTGCACCTGGACCGCCTGTTCGACTACTCGGTGCCGGCCAAGCTGGCCGAGGTGGCCCAGCCCGGGGTGCGGGTGCGGGTGCGGTTCGGGGCCAAGGTCGTGGACGGGCGGCGGCAGGGCGGCGGGCTGATCGACGGCGTGATCGTCGAGCGGGTCGAGCGCAGCACGTACGGCGGGCCGCTGGCGCCGCTGGCCGGTGTCACCTCGCCCGAGATCGTGCTCGCGCCGCCGATGATCGAGCTGGCCCGCGCGGTCGCGGACCGGTACGCGGGCACCCTCGCCGACGTGGTCCAGATCGCGCTGCCCGCCCGGCACGCGCGCGCCGAGGCGGAGCCGTCCGGGGAGCCCCTGGTCCGCCCCGCCCCGCCGCCCCCCGGGCCGTGGACGCGCTACCCGTCGGGCGCCGCGCACCTGGCCGAGCTCGCGGCGGGCGCATCGCCGCGCACGGTGTGGACCGCGCTGCCCGGCCCGCACTGGCCCGACGAGATCGCCCGCGCGATGGCCGCGACCCTGGCCGGCGGCCGAGGCGCGCTCGCGGTGGTCCCGGACGCCAAGTCGGTGGAGCGCGTGGACGCGGCGCTGACCGCGCTGCTGGGACCGGGCAGGCACGTCGCGCTCACCGCGGGTCTGGGGCCGCAGGAGCGCTACCGGCGCTGGCTGGCGGTCAACCGCGGGACGGTGCGCGCGGTGGTCGGCACCCGGGCGGCGATGTTCGCGCCGGTGGTGGAACTGGGCCTGGCGCTGGTCTGGAACGACGGCGACGACTCGCACGCCGACCTCAACGCGCCCTACCCGCACGTGCGCGAGGTGCTGGCGATGCGCGCCGCGCGCGAGCACGCCGCGTTCACCGTCGGCGGGCACGCCACCACCGTCGAGGCCGCGCAACTGGTGCGCTCCGGGTGGGCCCGGCCGCTGGACGCGGACCGGGCGGCGGTGCGCGCCGCGGCCCCGCTCGTGCGCACCGTCGGCAGCGATCTGGACCTGGCCCGGGACGAGGCCGCGCGGGCCGCGCGGCTGCCGAGCATGGCGTGGGAGGTGGCGCGCAACGCGTTGCGGACCGGGCCGGTCCTGGTCCAGGTCCCGCGCCGGGGCTACCTGGTCCGCACCTCGTGCCAACGGTGCCGCGAACCCGCGCGCTGCGTCCACTGCTCGGGGCCGCTCGAACTGCCCTCCGGAGACGGCGTGTTGACCTGTGGCTGGTGTACCCGTCCGGCACCGGCCTGGCGTTGTCGGGTGTGCGGCGGCGATCGCATCCGGGCCGGTGTGATCGGCGCGCGCCGGACCGCGGAGGAGTTGGGCCGCGCGTTTCCCGCCGTGCCGGTGCGTACCTCGGGCCGGGACGCGATCCTGACCGCCGTGCCGGACCTGCCCGCGCTGATCATCGCCACGCCCGGCGCCGAACCGGTCGCGCCGAGCGGCTACGCGGCGGCGTTGCTCCTGGACGGCTGGGCCCTGCTCACCCGGCCCGACCTGCGCGCCGGCGAGGAGGCGCTGCGCCGCTGGCTGGACGCGGCGAGCCTGGTCCGGCCGGCGGGGGAGGGCGGCACGCTGGTGGTGGTCGCCGAGTCCACGCTGCGCCCGGTGCAGGCGCTGGTGCGCTGGGATCCGCAGGGGTACGCGCTGGCCGAACTGGTCGAGCGCGCCGAGTTGAACCTGCCGCCGGTGTCGCGGATGGCGTCGGTCACCGGGCCGCCGGCGGGCATCGCCGACTTCCTGGCGGTGCTCCGGCTGCCGGACGGGGCGGACGTGCTGGGCCCGGTCCCGGTCGCCCCGACCGCGCCGCGCACCCCGCCGCCGGCGGCGCCGGCCAAACCCGACCCGCGTGCCGCGCGGACCCGCGCCGAGCTCACCCGCGCCCTGTTCGGCGACACCCCGCCGCCGGGCCGCCGCCCGGCCGCGCCCCCCGCCGCGCCGCCCCGGCACGAACGTGTACTGCTGCGCATCGAACCGGGCCGAGGCGCGGAGCTGGCCCATGCCCTCAAGGCGGCCCAGACCCTCCGCCTGGCCCGAGCCGCCCCCGACCCGGTGCAGATCAGAATCGACCCACCCGACATCGGCTGAGCGCCTGCCGCCGCACCGAGCCGACCGGTGCGCGCCAGGCCGTATGCGCCCCATCACGCACGCCGGCCCGTGAACCGCCGGCCCGTGAACCGCCGGCCCGTGAACCGCCCGGCCGTTCCGCCGGACGGCCGTCCTTCCCCGCCGACACTCACCCCCAGTGGGTTCGGCTCCCGCAGGACTTCGTCGTCGGGGCCTGTGCGCAGCGCAGGGATTCCGCGTCCGCCACGCGCTCGTGCAGCAGCGCGCCGGCCGCGTCGTAGGCCCGGATCCGGGCCGGCGCGACGTCGTTGCCCGGTACGGCCGCGAACCACACGCCGTTGCGTACCACCGCGCCCACCGTCCGCCCGTCGGGCAGCTCGACCACGACCCGCGCCACCGCGCCGGTGGTGCGGCCCCACCACGTGGTCGGGGTCGGGGCCACCATCGGAAGCGGCTCGGCCGCGGCCGGGTCCAGGGGGAGGGGTTGCGCCCCGGGCAGCATCATGGCCAGGGTCCGGCGCACCTCGAACGCCCCCGCGAGGACGCCGTCGGCGGCCGTCGGCGCCGGCAGCTCCGGCGGGGACTTCTCGCCGTGGCACACCACCAGATCGGGCTTGTCGGCCTTGCCCAGCACGAACGGGCGCAGCCCGCCGGACGCGTCGTGCTCCCACGCGGTGAAGTACGGCCGGAACGCCGCGTCCGGCTCGCGCACCTTCCACACCCTCCGGTCGGGCGCGGTGGTGATCCCGGTCGGGCGCGGCGTCGATGTGGGCGGCACGATCCACCCGGTCGGGGTCCACGACACGGCCGTGGGGGGCGGCTGGGCCGGCAGCCCGTTCGGGCCCGTCCCGTCTCCCGGCGTGCGCATGGGCATGTCAGCGGCATTCAACGGAGTGCCGGGCGGCAGGGTGTGGCCGTCGCTCGGCGGGGCGGACCCGGGCGCGCTCGATCCCGGCGGCGACATCGTCGGACCTCCCGCGTCGAATCCGGTCGGCGGCGGGGGCGGAACGGCGGTCCGACGGCCGAGCTCCAGACACGCGGTCAGCGTGCGGGTCGCCACGTCCCACGGCACCGGATCGCCGGGCTTCGCCGCGTCCTGGGGCACCCCCCGGGTCGGGTCCTGCCCGGCCACCGGGCCGGCCGGCGCCAGATCCCGCGGGCCCTGCCACGGCTGCGCGACCAGGATCCCGGCCGCGCACACCGCGAGCACCGCGCCCGCGGCGATGCCCGGCGTCAGGGCCCGGGCGCGGGACGTTTCCCCGGTGTCGAGAATCGCGAGCAGTTCGCGCCTGCGCCGCTCGTGCCCCGGCAGTCGGTCCTGGTTGTACGGGCTCATCGTGCCTCCTCGATGCCTCGGTACGTGCCCGCGTGCACGCCCTCTTCGGCCAACAGGCCGCCCAATCGTTTCCGCGCCCGGTGCATGCGCGCCTTGACCGTGCCCAGCGCGACGCCGAGCGCGGTCGCGGCCGCCTGCTGGTCCAGGCCGCCCCAGACGCACAACTCCACGACGTCGCGCTCGTGCCGGGGCAGCCGCGCCACCGAGCGCCGCAGCGCCTGCGCCGCGCGTTCCTCGTCGATCCGCCGGGCCACCTCGTCCGCGTGGTCGGGGACATCCCGCGGCAGCGGTACGCGCGCCGCCAGCGCCCGATAGCGCTTGAGCGCGCGCCGCCGGTTCGCGAGCGTGCGATTGGCCGTACCCAGCAGCCACGGCAGCGCGCTGTCCCGGTCGAACGTCACTTCCGCGCGGCGGCGCCAGGCGGTCAGGAACACCGCCGACGTCAGGTCCTCGGCCTCGCCGCCGTCCCCGATCCGGCGCAGCACATGCCCATACACCGCCCCCGCGTGCCGGTCGAACACCACCGCGAACGCATCGCGATCCCCCGTCCGGACCCGGGACCACACCACGTGATCCCCGTCCTCCTGCACCTGATCCGTCGTCACACCCCGAGAGTGTCCGCCTCGCCCACCGAGGTTGCCTCCGCCCCGACTCCCGCGCCGACTCCGACGCCGCATCCCGCCCCGCATCCCGCGCCGACCCCACTCGAACCCACCCGAACCCCACCCGCGAGGCCCCACCCCCCGCGCCCCCGCCCCATGCCGCGGTGTGTGCGCCGGCCGCGGCCCGGGTGCTCAGTAGACTTGCCGCTCTCCGGTTTCGATCGACCGGCGCCACCGCGCGGCCGCACCGCGCCGGAACGCCGCCGCGCGCCGGCGACTTTCGTCACCACGACCGACCACCGATGGGGGAGCACACCCGTGGCAGTCCAGCCGATTCGTCTGTTCGGCGACCCCGTCCTGCGGAGCAAGGCCGACCCGGTCACCGTGTTCGACAAGGAACTGCGGCGCCTGGTCGCCGACCTCACCGACACGATGCGCGACGCGCCCGGCACCGGCCTGGCCGCACCCCAGATCGGCGTCGCCCTGCGGGTGTTCACCTACCAGGTGGACGGCGAGGTGGGCCACCTGATCAACCCGGACCTGGACCTGTCCGACGACGAACAGGACGGCCCCGAGGGCTGCCTGTCGCTGCCGGGCCTGCGCTACGACACCAAGCGCGCGTACGGCGTGGTCGCCAAGGGCTTCAACATGCACGGCGACCCCGTCACCATCGAAGGCACCCAACTGCTCTCGCGGTGCATCCAGCACGAGACGGACCACCTCGACGGCATCCTGTTCATCGACCGGCTCGACCGCGAGCAGCGCAAGGCCGCGCTGCGCGCGCTGCGCGAGGCCCAGTGGGCCGGGCAGGCGCCGCCGCAGGTCAAGTTCTCCCCCCACGGCACCTTCGGGAAGGCCCTCTAAACCCCCATGCGCCTAGTCTTCGCCGGCACCCCCGAGGTCGCCGTACCCGCACTCGAAGCCCTGCTGGAATCCCGGCACGAGGTGGTCGCCGTCGTCACCCGACCCGACGCACCCGCCGGCCGAGGCCGCAAGCTCGTCGCCAGCCCGGTGGCCGAGCGCGCAGCCCGGGACGGGATCGAGATCCTGCGCCCGACCAAGCCGCGCGACCCGGACTTCCTGGCCCGGCTCGCCGAGATCGCCCCCGACTGCTGCCCCGTGGTCGCCTACGGCGCGCTGCTGCCCAAGGCCGCGCTGGACATCCCCGCGCGGGGCTGGGTCAACCTGCACTTCTCGCTGCTGCCCGCGTGGCGCGGCGCGGCGCCCGTGCAGCACGCGGTGCTCGCCGGCGACGACATCACCGGCGCGTGCACCTTCGAAATCGAGCAGGGCCTGGACTCGGGCCCCGTCTACGGCACCGTCACCGACGAGATCCGCCCCACCGACACCAGCGGCGACCTGCTCGAGCGGCTGTCCCGCTCCGGCGCGCGGCTGCTGGTGGCGACCATGGACGGCATCGCCGACGGCAGCCTGGAGGCGCGCCCGCAACCGCCGCACGGCGTCACCCTCGCGCCCAAGCTGACCGTCGAGGACGCGCGCGTGGACTTCACCGCGCCCGCCCTGCGGGTGGACCGCGTGGTGCGCGGCTGTACGCCCGCCCCCGGTGCCTGGACCACCTTCCGCGGCGAGCGCCTCAAGCTCGCCCCGGTGCGTCCGCGCGGCGGTGACAACGCGCTGGCTCCCGGCGAGATCGCGGTGGAGAAGAAGGTGGTGCGCGTGGGTACCGGCAGCCACGCGATCGAACTCACCCAGGTCCAGCCCCAGGGCAAACGCATGATGGCCGCCACCGACTGGGCCCGGGGCGCACACCCCGAGTCCGGTGAAACCCTCGGCACGAACTGAGCACCGTGACCAACGCCCCCGCCGCACGCCCCTACCGCCGCCCGCGTCCCGACGCCGCGCGCCTGGCCGCCTACGACGTCCTGCACGCGGTCGGCGAACGCGACGCGTACGCCAACCTGGTGCTGCCCGCGCTGCTGCGCGAACGCAGGATCATCCCGCGCGACGCCGCCTTCGCGACCGAACTCGTGCACGGCACGCTGCGCCGCCAGGGCACCTACGACCAGATCGTGGCGGCCTGCACGGACCGGCCGATCAAGGAGATCGACCCGCCGGTGCTGGACGTGCTCGCGCTCGGCGTGCACCAACTGCTGAGCATGCGCACCCCCGTGCACGCCGCCGTCTCGGCGACCGTGGAACTGGCCCGCGCGGTCCTCGGCGACGGCCGCGCCAAGTTCGTCAACGCGATCCTGCGCCGGGTGTCCAAGCAGGACCTGGACACCTGGCTGCGGCAGATCGCGCCGCCCTACGACGAGGACCCCGAGGGCCACCTCGCGGTCCTGCACTCGCATCCGCGCTGGATCGTGCAGGCGCTGTGGGACGCCCTGGGCGCGCGCGGCAACCCGCACGACCGCGCCGCGATGGAGGCGCTGCTGGCCGCCGACAACATCGCCCCGGTGATCTCCCTGGTCGCCCGCCCGGGCCGGGTCGAACTCGCCGAACTCTACGAGGCCGGCGCCACCCCCGGGCGCTGGTCGCCGTACGCGGCCACCCTCCCCGAGGGCGACCCGGCCGGCATCAAGGCGATCCGGGACGGCCGCGCCGCGGTCCAGGACGAGGGCAGCCAACTGGTCGCCGCCGCGCTGGCCAACGCGGAGGTCGAGGGCGCGGAGAGCCGCTGGCTGGACCTGTGCGCGGGCCCCGGCGGCAAGGCCGGCCTGCTCGCGGCGATCGCCACCGGGCGCGAGGTGTCGCTGCTGGCGGTCGAGCGCCGACACCACCGCGCCCGACTGGTGCGCAACGCGATCGGCCACCTGACCCACCATCAGGTGATCACCGCCGACGGCACCCGGCCGGCCTGGCAGCCCGGGAGCTTCGACCGGGTGATCGCCGACGTGCCGTGCAGCGGCCTGGGCGCGCTGCGCCGCCGGCCCGAGTCGCGCTGGCGCCGCAAGCCCGAGGACATCCCCGAACTGGGCGAGCTCCAGCGCGCGTTGCTGCGCGGCGCGGTGGCCGCGGCACGCCCCGGCGGGGCGATCGCGTACGTCACCTGCTCACCGCATCCGGCGGAGACGCGCGTGGTGGTGGACGACATCCTGCGCGCGGGCGAGGCCGAGCTGATCGACGCCCGGCCGCTGTTCCCGGGCGTGCCGCACCTGGGCACCGGCCCGGACGTACAACTGTGGCCGCACCTGCACGGCACCGACGCGATGTACCTGGCCCTGCTGCGCCGCACGGGCTGAGCACTCGACGGCCCGGGCCGACCGGCGCTTCGGCGCAGGCGGCTTCGGGCAGGCGCGACGCCCGGGTGACCGCGACGCCCGGGTGACCGCGGTGACCGGGTGACCGCGGTGACCGCGACGCCCGGGTGAGCGCGACGCCCAGGCCGCCACCCGCGTGGGTGCCCGTTCACCCACACGTGTCACACGATCACCCGTACGGACGGGTGGCACGTGCCTGAATTCGGTACAAGTGGGGCATAACGGCGAAGGCGGTCATCACTTTCGGCTCGGCCGCACCGGTCGTCCCTCGAGTCCCAGGAAATCCCAGGAAGTCCGAGGGCGACCGGCAGCCGCCACCGCAGGAGCCGCCGTACCCATGTCCACGCTCGCCCCCAGCACCCCGCGCCCCGGCCTGCTCGCCCGCACCGGGGGAGCGGTCCGCGGCGAGTGGGACAGGCTCACCTCCGTCCCGGCGCGCGAGTTGCGCGCGCACGGCGTGTGGGCGATCCCGCTCACCTGCTGCACGGTGCTGCTGACCCTCGGCTTCTGGCTCGCCTGGCGTACCGCGTGGGGCGGCGACGTGGCGCGTGTACTCGGCGGCGTGAGCGCGGGCATCCCGCTGCCGCTCGCGCTGCTGCGCACCCCCGTGTCGCTGTTCGTCCCGGCGCCGGACCTGCCGGTGTGGGGCGCCCTGATCCAGGTGCTGATCCTGTTCGGACTGGCCGAACTCGACCTGGGCGCGCGGCGCACGCTGGCGATCGCGTACCTGGCCACCCTGTGCGGCACGCTGACCGCTCGGGTGATGATCGCGCTCGGCCCGGACCACCTGTTGGGCATCGACGCCCGGCACGGCGACGTCCTGGACACCGGCCCCTCGGCCGCGGTGGTGGGCCTGGTGGTGTGCATCGCGATGGTGCGCCGCGCGCCGATCCTGTTCGCCGGCGCGTGGATCCTGATGATCGCCGAGGTCGTGGTCAAGCCGAACCTGGCCGGCCGCGAGCACATCGCCGCGATGGCCGGCGTCACCGTGTGCACCGGCGCCTACCTGGCCTGGCAGCGCCGCCGCGCGCCCGCCTGACGCCGCCGCGCGGCGCGGGAGACCTTGAGCGGCCCGCCCACCCCAAAGTATCTTGACATCAAGATACCTGCTTCTTCCTCGCACCGCCGGGAGCGCGACCATGCCCATCGACTTCCACAGCGACGCCAACCGCCTCACCTACGCCCGACGCACCCCCGGTGCGGAGTGGGCGGACCTGATGCGCGAACCGGTCCACCCGGCCGGCGCCCGCGAGGTCGCCGCGGACCTGCGCGCCCGCACCGGCCGCTCGATCCTGCACGAGCTCACCGATTCCGAACTCGACGACCCGGCCGCCTACATCGAGGCCGAACCCGCCGCCTCCACCCCGATCACGAGAGCGACTTCTGGACCGGTTGGTCGGCGAAACACCGGTTGGTCGGCGAAACACTGAAAGGGGCCTCCCGCCCCGGCGAGGACGACGAGAGGCCCGACCTTCACTCTTTGTGACGAAGCCCGCGAGGCTCCGAGTGCCGCGCCCCGAACCCGAATCCCGCCGCCTGTTCACGCAGCGCAACGGCCGGCGGGTGGGCGCGACACGTCCGCCTAGTGAGCGCAGCGCTGCGCGGCCCCGGTGGCCAGCGCCCGCAGCCGGTCCACCGCCGCCCCCGGATCACGCCCGTCGAACACCGCCGACCCCGCCACGAACACGTCCGCGCCGGCCTCAGCGCACATCTCGATCGTCTTCGCGGACACCCCGCCGTCCACCTGCAGCCACATCTGCAGGCCGTGCTTGGCGATCAACTGCCTCGTCCGGCGGATCTTCGGCAGCATGATGTCCAGGAAGCTCTGCCCGCCGAAACCCGGCTCGACCGTCATCACCAGGAGCATGTCCAGCTCCGGCAGCAGGTCCTCGTACGGCTCGATCGGCGTGGCCGGGCGCAGCGCCATCGACGCCCGCGCGCCCTTGGCCCGCAGGTCCCGGGCGAGCTTGACCGGGGCGGTCGCGGCCTCGACGTGGAAGGTCACGCTGCCCGCGCCGGCCTCCGCGTAGGCGGGCGCCCAGCGGTCCGGGTCCTCGATCATCAGGTGCATGTCGATGGGCGTGTCGGTGGCCTTGATCAGGCTCTCGACCACGGGCAGGCCGATGGTCAGGTTCGGGACGAAGTGGTTGTCCATGACATCCACGTGGAGCCAGTCGGCGTTGCGCACCTGCGCGACCTCGTCGGCGAGGCGGGCGAAGTCGGCGGACAGGATGCTCGGATTGATCTGCACGGTCATGCGCACAGAATCTCATCGCCGCCACAGTCCTTCGGCACCGCCTTCGGCCACCGAGCTGACGACACGTCAGATCATCCACGCCGCAGTCGTGTTCCGGTATACGAACGCACCGTGACGGACGGCACAGGTTGCCCAAGGTCAACGTTGTCGGCCGTCGTGGCACACTTCGAGGTGTACGAAAGTCACGTACGCGCGCTCCGGGGTCGGTGAAAATCCGAACCGGCGGTTACAGTCCGCGACCCGGTCGACGCCCCGCATCAGTGGAGCGACGGCCGGCTGAACCGGTGGAATTCCGGTACCGACGGTCAAAGTCCGGATGGGAGGCAGCGCGCGGCGAGCGACTGCGGCATGTTCGCGTACCCTCGGTGCGCCGTCATCCCCGCACGTCACTTCGTCGTGCCGTTCTGCCCGAAAACACCCCGGTGCCCCGCGTCGAAACGCGAGGAGGCACGAGGTGCAGGGCAACACCACCCCGCCGGTCGACGAGACCGCCGCGATGCGCCGCGCCATCTCGCTGGCGAGCCGCGCCCTGGGGCACACCAGCCCCAATCCCGTGGTCGGCTGCGTCGTGCTCGGCGTCGACGGCACCGTGGTCGGCGAGGGCTTCCACACCCGCGCCGGCGCCCCGCACGCCGAGGTCGAGGCACTGCGCGCGGCGGGATCCGCGGCCCGCGGCGGCACCGCCCTGGTCACCCTCGAACCCTGCTCGCACACCGGCCGCACCGGCCCGTGCACCCAGGCCCTGATCGACGCCGGCATCCGCCGGGTGCGCTACGCGGTCGCCGACCCCAACCCGGCCGCGGCCGGCGGCGGCGCGGTGCTGCGCGCGGCGGGCGTCGACGCCGAGGGCGGCCTGCTGGCCGACGAGGCCGAGGCGGGCAACCGGGCCTGGCTGACCGCGACCCGCCTGGGCCGTCCGCACGTCACCTGGAAATACGCCGCCACCCTGGACGGCCGCAGCGCCGCCGCCGACGGCAGCAGCCGCTGGATCACCGGCGCCGCCTCCCGCGCCGACGCGCACCTCCTGCGCGCGAGCGTGGACGCGGTGCTGGCCGGCTCCGGCACCCTGCTCGCCGACGACCCGCACCTGGCCGCACGCGAGATCCCCGACGTCCGGCAGCCGCTGCGGGTGATCGTGGACACGCACGCCCGCACCCCGGCGAACGCCCGGGTCCTGGACGACGCGGCGCCCACCCTGATCGCGGTCGGCCCCGACGCGGACGCCGCCCACCTGCCCCAGGCCGCCGTACTGCGCGTGCCGCGCGCCGACGCCGGCCTGGACCTGCCCGCGTTGCTGAAGGAGCTGTACGCGCGCGACGTACGCGCCGTGCTGCTCGAAGGCGGTCCGACCCTGGCCGGCGCGTTCGCCGCGGCCGGCCTGATCGACACCGTCGTGGGCTACCTCGCCCCCGCCCTGCTCGGCGCCGGACCCGCCGCCCTGGGACCGGCCGGAATCGCCACCATCTCCGAGGTGTTGCGACTGGACGTCGACGACGTCGCGCGCCTTGGCACCGACATCCGCATCACCGCCCGCCCCCGGCCGGAATCCGCCGGCCGAACGAAGGAGTCCTGACGCATGTTCACCGGAATCGTTGAGGAACTCGGCGAGATCGTGGCCATCGAGCGGCTGACCGACTCGGCCCGGATCACCATCCGCGGCCCCGTCGTCACCACCGGTGCCCGGCACGGCGACTCGATCGCCGTCAACGGGGTGTGTCTGACCGTCGTGGACGACAAGGTCGACCCGGTCGAGGCCACCTTCACCGCGGACGTGATGCAGGAGACGCTGGACAAGTCGAGCCTGGGCGCGCTCACCACCGGCGCGCGGGTCAACCTGGAGCGCCCCATGGTGCTCGGCGGACGGCTCGGCGGCCACCTCGTGCAGGGCCACGTCGACGGCACCGGCGAGATCCTCGCCCGCACGCCCGGCGAGGAGTGGGAGGTGGTGGAGATCGCGCTGCCCGCGCACCTGGCCCGCTACGTGGTGGACAAGGGCTCGATCACCGTGGACGGCATCAGCCTCACCGTCGTACAGGCGCACGACGCGAGCTTCACCGTCAGCCTGATCCCGACCACGCTCGCGCTGACCACGCTGGGCGTCAAGACCGTCGGCGACCCGGTCAACCTCGAGGTCGACATCATCGCCAAGTACGTCGAACGGCTGGGCACACACGGGGGGACATCGTGATCGGCTGGCTCAACGACGCCGCGTTCACCGTCGCCGACAAGCCGGTGCCCTGGTCCGACCTGCTCGGGCAGATCGCGTCGCTGGCCACCGTGGGGCTCGCGCTGCGCCGCAACCTGTGGGCGTGGCCGGTGCAGATCCTCGGCGCGGCACTGCTGATCGCCGCCAACACCTCGGTGCACCTGGGCGGCAGCGCGATGCGCAACGTCGTCATCATCCTCGCGGCCGGCTACGGCTGGTGGCGCTGGGCCCGCGGCCGGCGCGACACCGGCGAGGTGCAGATCCGCTTCGGGACCACCCACGAGCGCATCGCGCTGGTCGCGGTGATGGCGGCCGGCACCGTCGGCTTCGCGCTGCTGCTCGAGCGCACGGGCATCTCGTGGGCGCCGTGGCCGGACGCGTACATCTTCGTCGGCTCGGTGGTGGCGATGCTCGCCCAGGCCCGCGGCCTGTTCGAGTTCTGGCTGGTGTGGATCGCCGTGGACATGGTGGGCGTGCCGCTCGCCGTGCAGCACGGCCTGGTGTTCAGCGGACTGGTCTACGGCGTCTTCTTCGTGATGTGCGTCGCCGGACTCGTCGACTGGTGGAACCGCTCCCGGCGGTACCGGGACAACGGGGCTGCCCGTGTGGCAGACCGGCACCTGGAAGGGGCAACGGCGTGAAGACCAGCAGCGAAACCACCGACATCGAGGTGCCGGCGCAGAAGGCGGCGCCGGAAGCCGCATCGGAGGAACTGGTGCTCGACTCGATCGAGGACGCGATCAAGGCGATGGCCGCCGGCGAGGCGATCGTGGTCGTGGACGACGAGGACCGCGAGAACGAGGGCGACCTGATCTTCGCCGGCGAACTGGCCACCCAGGCGCTGATGGCGTTCATGATCCGCTACTCCTCGGGCGTGGTCTGCGTGCCGATGCGCGGCGCCGACCTGGACCGGCTCAAGCTGCCGCCGATGACCGCCGTCAACGAGGACCGCAAGGGCACCGCGTACTCGGTCTCGGTGGACGCCAAGGACGGCGTGGACACCGGCATCTCGGCGGCCGACCGCACGCACACCGTGCGCCTGTTGGCCGACCCGGACACGGTGGCCGGCGAGCTGACCCGGCCCGGCCACATCTTCCCGCTGCGCGCGGTCGAGGGCGGCGTGCTGGTGCGCCCCGGGCACACCGAGGCGGCCGTGGACCTGGCCGAACTGGCCGGCCTGGCACCCGTGGGCGTGATCTGCGAGGTGGTCAACGACGACGGCACGATGGCCCGGCTGCCGCAACTGGTCCCCTTCGCCCGCGAACACGGCCTCAAGATCGTCACCATCGCCGACCTGATCGCCTACCGGCGGCGCACCGAGCGCACCATCGAGCGGGCCGCGGAGACCCGGCTGCCCACCGCGCACGGCACCTTCCAGGCGATCGGCTACCGCAGCACCGCCGACGGCGTCGAGCACATCGCGCTGGTGGCCGGCGACATCGGCGACGGCGAGGACGTGCTGGTGCGGGTGCACTCCGAGTGCCTGACCGGCGACGTGTTCGGCTCGCTGCGCTGCGACTGCGGCCCGCAACTGGAGGCCGCGCTGGAGCGGGTCACCGCCGAGGGCCGGGGCGTGGTGTTGTACATGCGCGGCCACGAGGGTCGCGGCATCGGGCTGATCCACAAGCTCCAGGCCTACCAACTCCAGGACGCCGGCCACGACACGGTGGACGCCAACCTGGAACTGGGCCTGCCCGCCGACGCCCGCGACTACGGCACCGGCGCGCAGATCCTGGTCGACCTGGGCGTGCGCTCGATGCGCCTGCTCACCAACAACCCGGCCAAGCGCGCGGGCCTGGAGGGCTACGGCCTGGAGATCACCGGCCGGGTCGCGCTGCCCGTGCACGCCACCGCGGACAACCTGCGCTACCTGCTCACCAAGCGCGACCGGATGGGGCACGACCTGCCCTGGCTGGACCCCTCCGACGAGGCCGCGACCGCGCCCTCGGTCGGCGAGGTCGCCGAGGTCGTCGACGCGAAGGGCCACGCGGTCAGCACCGCCTGACCGACCGCGGTCTCACCCGTATCGGTGAAACGCGCGCGGCACCGTCCCCGCCGCGCCGATAGGTTCGACCCGCGCGAACCCGTTCGATCCGCTCCACCCGCGAACCCGCGCCGGCACCCCGGGGCTCGATTCGCCCTACTTGACCACCGCAATCAGGCTTTCAGCCGTTCCAGCCGAAGGACACCGACAGACATGAGTGGCGCAGGAGCCCCGAAACTGACCGTCGAGGGCTGCCGTGACCTGCGCGTGGGCGTGGTCGCCGCGCAGTGGCACACCGCCGTGATGGACGGACTCGTGGACGGGGCCCTCAAGGCCCTGAGCGAGCTGGGCATCACCGAACCCACGCTGATCCGCGCCCCCGGCGCGTTCGAGCTGCCCGTGCTCGCCAAGGCGCTGGCCGGGCGCGGTTACGACGCGGTGGTCGCGCTCGGCGTGGTGATCCGCGGCGGGACCCCGCATTTCGAGTACGTGTGCTCGGCCGCCACCGACGGCCTGACCCGGGTCGCGCTGGACACCGGCGTTCCCGTCGGCTTCGGACTGCTCACCTGCGACACCGAGGAGCAGGCCCTGGACCGGGCCGGCGTGCCCGGCTCGCGCGAGGACAAGGGCCGCGAAGCGGTGGAGGCGGCCGTCGCGACCGCGATGGCGTTGCGTACGCTCTCCGAACCGCGGCGTTCGGCCTGATCGACGCACCGACAGGTCGCACGCGCCATGCCACCCACAACCACGCGATGGGCACCATGAAGACGTTTGAAGAGCTTTTCGACGAGCTGCGGGCCAAGGCGGCCTCCGGTCAGGAGGGCTCGCGCACGGTCGAGCTCGTCACCGCCGGTGTGCACACGATCGGCAAGAAGGTCGTCGAGGAGGCCGCCGAAGTGTGGATGGCCGCCGAGCACGAGGGCGCCGACCGCACCGCCGAGGAGATCTCCCAGCTCCTTTACCACCTCCAGGTGATGATGGTCGCTCGCGGCATCTCGCTGCAGGACGTATACGCTCACCTGTGACATCCGCCGTCCCCGGCCCGTCGTCCGGGCCGGGGGCGCCGCCGTACCGCAACCTCGTTCGGCACCTCCCGAAGGGTCATTCCATGCTGCGCATCGCCGTCCCCAACAAGGGTTCCCTCTCCGAGCCTGCGTCGGCGATGCTGCATGAGGCGGGCTACCGCCAGCGCAAGCACTCCAAGGAACTGGTGCTGACCGACCCCGACAACAACGTCGAGTTCTTCTTCCTGCGCCCGCGCGACATCGCCATCTACGTCGGCTCCGGCCGGCTCGACGCCGGCATCACCGGGCGCGACCTGCTGATGGACTCGGGCGCCGAGGCCGAGGAGATCCTGCAACTGGGGCTGGCGCCGGCCACCTTCCGCTACGCCGCGCCCGCCGCGCTGGCCCGGGAGCTGGACGGGCAGGGCAAGAAGGGCCTGGCCGGGCTGCGGGTGGCGTCCTCCTACATCGGGATCGTCGAGCGCGACTTCGCCGACAACGGCATCGAGGCCGCCGCGCTGGTCAAGCTGGACGGCGCGGTGGAGACCGCGATCCAACTGGGCGTCGCGGACGTGATCGCCGACGTCGTGGAGACCGGCACCACGCTCGCGCAGGCGGGCCTGGAGGTGTTCGGCGAGCCGATCCTGCGCTCGGAGGCGGTGCTGATCCGCCGGGCCGGCGCGGAGACCTCGGCCGCGCTGGAGCAACTGGTGCGCCGGCTCCAGGGCGTCCTGGTCGCGCGCAGCTACGTGATGATGGACTACGACATCCGGGTCGAGCGGGTGGAGGCGGCGGTCACCCTGACCCCGGGCCTGGAGTCGCCCACGGTCAGCCCGCTGCACAACGAGGGCTGGGTGGCGGTGCGCGCGATGGTCCCGCGCAAGAACGCCCAGCAGATCATGGACGACCTGTGGGAGATCGGCGCCCGCGCGATCCTGGTCACCGGCATCCACGCCTGCCGCCTCTGACACCCGGTCGGTCCGTTCCCGCCGCGCGCGCGGGCGGACCGACCACCCTCACCCCACCGGAGAACCGTTCCGCCATGAGCGCCACCACTCCCGCCGCCGACCTCCCGCGCACCTGGTACGCGAAGCGCAGTCGTCTCATCACCGCCGTGCTCGGCGCGGTCATCCTGGTCGGGTTGTGCGTGCTGGCGCTGATGTTGCCGGAGGAGGGCGGCTGGGGGTTCGGCTCGCGGATGGGCGTCGCGCTCACCGGCGTGCTCGGCCTGGCCGCGATGCTGATGCTCGGCCGACCGAAGGTGGTCGCGGCGGCGAGCGGGGTGACCGTGGTCAACCTGCTGCGCACCACGCACCTGGAGTGGGCCCAGATCGTCCGGGTCTACCTGCGCCAGGGCGACCCGTGGGCGCAGATCGACATGTCCAACGGCGACACGCTGGCGGTGATGGGCATCCAGACCTCCAACGGCAAGGCCGACGCGATCACCGCGACCCGCGAGCTCCGGGACCTGGTGGACAAGTACGGCACGGGCGCCGAGGCGAGCTAGACGGCCCGCCGCTTCCTCGACGCCGGCCCGGCCCGCCCGCTCACGGCCTCGGCACGTTGCGCAGGTTCGACCTGGCCATCTGGACCATCCGGCCGACGCCGCCGGCCAGCACCGTGCGCCCGGCGCTCAGGGCGAAGCCCTGGATCTGCTCGGCGGTGATCTTCGGCGGGATGGACAGCGCGTTGGGATCGGTGACGATGTCCACCAGCGCCGGGCCCTGGTGCGCGAACGCGTCGCGCAGCGCGGCCCGGACCTGCCTGGGCTTTTCCACCCGCACCCCGAACGCGCCCGCCGCACGCGCGATCGCGGCGAAGTCCGGGTTCTTGTTGGTGGTCCCGAACGGCTCGAGCCCGGCGACCATCATCTCCAGCTCGACCATCCCCAGCGACGAATTGTCGAACAGCACGATCTTCACCGGCAACGCGGACTGCACCAGGGTCAGCAGGTCGCCCATCAGCATCGAGAAGCCGCCGTCCCCGGACATCGACACCACCTGCCGGTCCAGGTCCAGGAACTGCGCGCCGATCGCCTGGGGCAGCGCGTTGGCCATCGAGCCGTGCGAGAACGAACCGATGACCCGGCGCCGCCCGTTCGGCGTCAGGTAGCGCGCCGCCCACACGTTGCACATGCCGGTGTCGACGGTGAAGATCGCGTCGTCGGCGGCCTCCTCGTCCAGGATCGAGGCGACGTACTCGGGGTGGATGGGCACGTGCTTGTCCACCTTGCGGGTGTACGCCTTCACCACGCCCTCGAGCGCGTCCGCGTGCTTGCGCAACATCCGGTCCAGGAACCTGCGGTCGGTCTTGGCCCGGACCATCGGGGTCAGCGCGCGCAGCGTCTCGCGTACGTCGCCCCACACCGCCAGGTCCAGCTTCGTGCGCCGACCCAGGTGCGCGGGTCGTACGTCCACCTGCACGGTGGCCACGTCCTGTGGCAGGAAGGCGTTGTACGGGAAGTCGGTGCCCAGCAGGATCAGCAGGTCCGCCTCGTGCATCGCCTCGTACGCGGCGCCGTAGCCCAGCAGTCCGGACATGCCCACGTCGAACGGATTGTCGTACTGGATGTGCTCCTTGCCGCGCAGCGCGTGTCCCACCGGCGCGTTGATCCGGTCGGCGAAGGCCATCACCTCCTCGTGCGCGCCCGCCGTGCCCGCGCCGCAGAACAGGGTGACCCGCCCGGCCTCGTCGATCATCCGGGTCAGCGCGGCCAGGTCCGCGTCCGCCGGGCGCACCGTCGGGAGCGACACGGGCGGCGCCGGCCGGTAGGCGTTCTCCGGCGCGGGCCGGTCCGCGACATCGCCCGGGAGGGTGACCACCGACACCCCGCCCAGGCCCACCGCGTGCCGGATCGCCGACTGCAGCACCCGGGGCATCTGCTCGGGGGTGCCGATCATCTCGCTGTAGTGGCTGCACTCGACGAACAGTCGTTCGGGATGTGTCTCCTGGAAGAACGCGGTACCGATCTCGCCGCTGGGGATGTGCGACGCGAGCGCCAGCACCGGGGCGTGCGAGCGATGCGCGTCGAACAGGCCGTTGATCAGGTGCAGGTTGCCCGGGCCGCAACTGCCCGCGCACGCGGCCAGCGTGCCGGTCAGTTGCGCCTCCGCGCCGGCCGCGAACGCGGCCACCTCCTCGTGCCGTACGTGCACCCAGTCGATCGCGGCGTTGCGCCGCACCGCGTCCACGATCGGATTGAGGCTGTCGCCCACCACGCCGTACAACCGGCGCACCCCCGCCTGGGCGAGGATGTCCACGAACTGCTCGGCGACGCTCTGCTTGGCCACGGGAGACCCTTTCGTCCTGCTCGACCGGCGGCCCGGCGCGTGCCGCCGCGCCCGCCCGGCGGTCGAGAAGCGATGATCGGATAGCCCTACCCGTGCCTGCCCCGGCTATCCCCGGCCGTCGGCCAGGTCCCCGTATGCCTGGAAGAGATCGGACAGGCGCAGCGTGGTCAGCTCGGCCAGGTCCGGCCCCTCCGCCAGCTCCACCAGCCGCACGTCCCGGTACATGCAGCACTTCTCGTACAGGGTGCGGACGAAGCGGGCGTTGCCCAACTCGTCGATCCAACCCTGTTCGCGCACGTGGCCGGTGATGCTGCGCAGCTCGGCCGCCGCGTCCTCGTCCCACGTGTCGCCGCCGCCGGCGGCCATCACCTCGGCGATCCGGGCCAGGTCCTCGGCGCCGTAGGAGGGGAACTCGACCCGGGTGGTGAACCGCGACATCAGGCCCGGGTTCGAGGTGAGCAGCCGGTCCATGCCCTCCGGATAGCCGGCCAGGATGATCACCAGCCGGTCCCGGTCGTCCTCGGCCCGCTTGAGCAGCACCTGGAGCGCCTCGTCGCCGTACGCGTCGCCCTTGGAGTAGCCCACGTTGGTCAGGCCGTACGCCTCGTCCACGAACAGCACGCCGCCCAGCGCCGAGTCGATCAACTCGCCGGTCTTGACCGCGGTCTGGCCCAGGTACTCGCCGACCAGGTCGGAGCGCTGGGCCTCGACCAGGCGGTCGCTCTCCAGCAGGCCCAGCGCGGCGAAGACCCGGCCGAGCAGCCGGGCGACGGTGGTCTTGCCGGTGCCGGAGGGGCCGGAGAAGACGAAGTGCCGCTTGGGGGCCTGCGCGGGCAGGCCCTGCGCCTCGCGCAGCCGGGCCATCCGCATCTGCGCGGACAACGCGCGTACCTGGCGCTTGACCGGCTCCAGGCCGACCATCGACTCCAATTCGGCCAGTACCAGCGCGAGTTCCTCGGGGGCGGCGGCGGGGCGCATCGGCGCGGATCGGCCGGCCGCCCGGTTGTCCGGGTCGGGCTGGGATTCGACGTCGACGCCGTCCGGGATCGGGTCCGGCTCGCGCTCGACCTCGGCGGCGGGCGGCGGCCCGGCCGGCGGGGGAGCCGTCGCGGGTATCGGCGGCAACACGTCCGGGAGCGGGCCCCGGCCGACCACGGGACCGGCCAGGCGCGCGGTCATCCCGCCGTACTCGTCCAGCGGTTCGCCGGCCGCCAGCGAGGACAGCCGCGCGGCGGTGTCCATGAACGAGGGGTCCGCCTGGTGCACGGCGCGGTACAGCGGCAGCGCGGCCGGGGTGCGACCGGTCTCCTCGTACGCGCGCGCGAGCCAGTAGCGCAGCTCCTTGCGCTGCGGGTGTTCCGAGCGGCAGCGCACCAGGGCGGTGGCGAGCACCTGTTCGGCCTTGGCGTACAGCCCCAGGCGCACCCGGGCCATGCCCGCGAACAGGCCCGCCTCGACGCCGAGCAGCGCGTCGTCGTCCAGGCCGGCGGTGTGGCGGAGCAGTTGTTGCCAGTCCTTGCCCAGATAGGCGCGGCAGGCGAGGAGGAACCGGGTGGCCGCGTCCTGTTCGGCGGGCGGGCACAGGGCCAACGCCGCGTCCAGCTCGGGCAGATGGCGCCCGTCCAACCAGTGCGAGGCGTGCGCGAGGGCCAGGTCGCGCGGGGTCTCCAGGACCAGTTGTACCCACCAGCCCAGCCAGTACCAGGAGTTGAGCGGTCGGCCGTATTTCGCGCGTTGCTCGCCGAAGCGTTCTCGATGGGTGTGCATGGCCACCACCGCGGCGGCCACCTCCACCTTGAGCGCGTGCAGCCCCAGCCACGCGTCGGCCATGCCCGGGTCGGCCTCGACCGCGGCCCGGAACTGCACCTCCGCCTGGCCGTATTCGCCGGCGACGTAGGCGTCCATGCCGCGCAACCAGGCCAGTTCGGCCGGACTTCCGGTACGTGCGCCACGATCGGTCTGTCCCACGGTGGACCCCCCTTCCCCCGGCCGGTCCTCTCCGCGTGCCCGTGTCCCCGAGGGGACTTCGAGAGGATGTCGGCCCGCTGCCGATGAATCCCGGTGCGTCCATTCCGCCCGATCGGCGACGCCCCTTAGAGCCTCTCCCGTTCCGCTGCCCGTCACGCGCTCTCGCGCGAGGCGGTCACGGATGGTGTCCGCGTCGCCACGCGTTTCGTCCCCGCGCATCGTACCGAGCGGGGCCCGGCAATCCGAGGGGCGAAAGGTATTTGGGGTGGTGAGTGCCGCCGTCGGGCGCGTGCCGGTGGTGACGTGGGGGCCCGCGGATCCGGGGGCGGGCGCCGATCGACCCGGCGCGGTGCGAGGAAGCCTCCGGCCGCGGGGGAACGGCCGGAGGCTTCGTCTCGACGCGGGGCCGGCGAGGGGGTCCGGCACTGCCGCTGGACCGCAAGCTATGGCGATCCGGACACAACGGTCAAGGACGCCACGCCGGGAAATCTCCGGACGGAACGTGATCTTCGTGAATCGGCCCCGATCGGGGATCGTGCGCCCCGCGCACTCCGGGAGTGCACTGCCCACGCGCTCTCCGTGGTGCTGACGCGCGTGTGTTCGTAACGCTACGGTCGGTATATGGGCAACCTCGGGGACGCGGGCGGAACGGCAGCCGGGGGCGAACCATCGCTTCGTCCCGGTGACAAGAGTGGTGGCGGGAGCGGCCGCGCGGCGGTGGCGGGCGCCGCGCCGCGACGGCTGCCGCCGCGGCGCCGCAAGGCGGTCGGCGGCGGGGCCAGCGCGCCGGAACCGGGACTGGTGCCCAGGGCTCGGGTCGCGGGGGCCTCGACGGCGTGGGACGCGGGCGGCGACCCGCGGCCGGTGCCCGCGCAGGCCGGCCCCGCCGCGTCCGCCGCCGCCGCTCCCGCGAAGGTCGTGCGTCAGGCCGGGCGTCCGCTCGTGGAGACCGCGATCGGCCTGGCGGGTCGACTCGCGCAGGCCGCCTCGGACGTCAAGTACCGCAGCGACCTGATGCGCGATCTGCTGACCGGGCGCAGCACCGACCTCGCCGGCTGGGCCGCGCTGCCCAGCGGCCCGCTCCTGGTCGTGGTCGCCGAGCCCGATCCGCCCGCGGCGAGCGGCGACGCGCGGGCGATCCGGGCCGGCCAGGAGGCGCTCGCCCTGGCGTGGTCCACGGTGCTGGGCGCGCGTGCCCCCGAGGCGGCCGTCGCGGCGTACCCGCGCGAGGTGGTGGCCCTGCTCGGCGCGCCCGACGACGGCCGGTCCGCGCGCGTGGTCGCCGAACTCGCCGCCGTGGTGCACGCCGACTGCGGCACGCTGATCCGCTCGTTCACCACCGGCATCAGCCGCCCGGCGGAATCGCTGGACGCGCTCCCGGCCGCGTACGAGCAGGCGCGGCGCGCGGTGGCGGCGGGCCGGCGCATCCACGGACCCGGCGCGGTGGCGGACTTCGATCAACTCGGCGTCTTCCGCCTGCTCAGCCTGATTCCGGACCCGGGCGAGCTGGACCGCTTCGCGCGCGAGGCGTTGCGCTCGCTCGCGCATCCGCGCGATCCCGAGGCGGCGGACCTGCGCAACACGTTGCAGGCGCTGCTGGACACGAACCTGAACGTGGCCGAGACCGCCCGCAGGCTCTACGTGCACTACAACACCCTGCGCTATCGGATCACCAAACTCGAGCGCCTGCTCGGGCCGTTCACCCAGGACCCGCACCTGCGGCTGAATCTGATGATCGCGCTCCAGATCGTGCGCATGCAGGGACGCTGACACCGGCGGGCGGGCGGGTGCCCCCGGCGCGCCGACCCCGGCGCGGGCACGGCGCAACGGGCCGGCCCGAGCACGCGACACGGCGCGGGCGGTCTGCTTGACTGTGCCAGGCAATCGGGCGTGGCGTGGGGAGTGGGCATGGGTGCGCTGGATGGCGTCAAGGTGGTCGAGCTGGCCGGGATCGGGCCCGGGCCGTTCGTCGGCATGATGTTGGCGGACGCCGGGGCCGGGGTCATCCGGGTGGACCGGCCCGGTGGCGCGACGATGCCCTCGATGGTGGTCGGGCGCGGCCGGTTGGGCACGCTGGAGGTCGACCTCAAGGATGTCGCCGCGCGCGACTCGGTGTTGCGGCTCGTCGAGGGTGCCGACGTGCTGATCGAGGGCTTTCGCCCCGGCGTCACCGAGCGGCTGGGGCTGGGGCCGGACACCTGCCTGGAGCGCAACCCGGCGCTGGTCTACGCCCGGATGACCGGCTGGGGCCAGCACGGGCCGCTCGCGCCGCAGGCCGGGCACGACATCAACTACATCTCGATCTCCGGGGTGTTGCACTCCTTCGCCCGCGCCGGCGAGCGCCCGGTGCCGCCGCTGAACCTGGTCGGCGACTACGGCGGCGGCGCGATGTTCTGCGCCTTCGGCATCCTGGCCGCGCTGCTGGCGGCGCGTACGACCGGGCGGGGGCAGGTCGTCGACGCGGCGATGACGGACGGCTCGGCGACGCTGAGCGCGTTCATCCACGGGATGCGCGGAATCGGCGGCTGGGCGGGCGAGCCCGGCGAGAACCTGCTCGACACCGGCGCTCCGTTCTACGACGTGTACACCACCGCCGACGGTCGCCACCTCGCCGTCGGCGCGATCGAACCGCAGTTCTACGCCCTGCTGTTGGCCGGTCTCGGGCTCGCCGACGAGGACCTGCCCGGGCAGAACGACCGGGCGGGCTGGCCGCTCCTGCGCGAGCGCTTCGCCGCCGTGATCGCCGGCCGTACCCGGGACGAGTGGACCGCGGTCTTCGCGTCGACGGACGCGTGCGTGACCCCGGTGCTCACCTGGGACGAGGCCGCCGAGCACCCGCACAACCGGGCCCGGGACACCTTCGTGCGCTCCGACGGCATCCTCCAGCCCGCGCCGGCTCCCCGCTTCTCGGGCACGCCCTCGCTCGTCGGCGACGCCGGCGGCCGCCTGGACGCGGCCCTGCTTCGGACCTGGGGCCTGACCCCGGACGAGGCCGCGAAGCTGGCCCCCCAGGACTGACCGGAGCAGGACCCGAAGCCACTCGACGCCCCCCGAACTCCACCCGAAGCCGCGGTCGTTCGGCGGCCCTCGCGCGCGCGGCGCGCATCATGGCACGCGCGTGCCCCGCGCGCCGGGAATTGCGCGACAAATGTTTCGACGCGTAGCGATCTCTCTACGATCGGTAGCCGCAGCCGCCGACCACACGCGAGGAACCATGGACCCCAGCACGCTCACCGGCACCATCGGCACGATCGACACCACCGTCCCGCACGCGCGCGCGGCAAGCGCCGACCCCATCGCACGGCTGCTCGGCGAGACCGCCCCCGTGCGGCAACGCGTGCTCCGGCACACCGTCTACCGCGAGCTCACCGACCTCACCGCGATCCGGGTGTTCATGGCGCACCACGTGTTCGCCGTCTGGGACTTCATGTCCCTGCTCAAGAGCCTGCAACGGCACCTGACCTGCGTGGAGATCCCGTGGGTGCCGCGCGGCGACGCGGAGATCCGGCGGATGGTCAACGAGATCGTGCTCGGCGAGGAGAGCGACACCACCTCGCTGGGCCCGCTCAGCCACTTCGAGCTCTACCTCGCCGCGATGGACGGGGCCGGCGCCGACACCCGACCGGCCCGCCGCTTCCTGAGCCTGCTCGCGGACGGGGTCCCGGTGCCCGAGGCGGTCGCCGCGTGCGGGGCGCCCGCGGGGGCCGCCGCGTTCGTCACGCGCACGTGGCAGGTGGTCGAGCACGCGCCACTGCACTGCGTCGCCGCGTCCTTCGCGCTCGGCCGCGAGGAACTCATCCCGCGCATGTTCGACCACCTCACCGCGCTCGACGACCTGCACGAGGGCCGGCTCGCGGTGTTCGGCGAATACCTCGCCCGGCACATCGAGGTGGACGGGGACGACCACGGCCCGATGGCGCTGCGCCTGCTCGGCCGGTTGTGCGCCGCCACCGCGGACCCGGCCCGCGCGTGGCGCGAGAGCGCGGGCACCGTCACCGTCTCGCTGCGCGCCCGCGCCGACCTGTGGGACGCGGTGCGCGCCGCGATCGACGCGGCCCGTACCGGGGCCGGCTGAAACGCGGCCTTGCCCGGGGCCGTGTGACGTGTCATATGTTGGGCGCGTGACCCACGACGCAGCCCTCCACCCCACAGACCGCCTCGGCCGCGCTCAAAAGGCAGCCGCCGACGCGGGACTGGACGCCCTGCTCATCTCGCCCGGCGCCGACCTGCGCTATCTCACCGGCTACGAGGCGCTTCCGCTGGAGCGCCTGACCTGCCTGGTGGTGCCCGTCGGCGCCGAACCCTTCCTCGTCGTACCCGGCCTGGAGAAGCCCGCCGCCCTCGCGTCGCCCGCGGGAGCGCTGGGCATCGACGTGGCCGGCTGGGGCGAGACCGAGGACCCGTACGCGCTGATCGCGGGCCGACTGCCGCGCGGCGCGGCCCGGGTCGGCCTGGACAACCACATGTGGGCGGAGAAGGTGCTCGCCTTTCGCGCCGCCCTGCCCGACGCCGAACAGTCGCTCGCCGGCGAGGTGTTGCGCGAACTGCGGATGCGCAAGTCGGCCGCCGAGGTGGAGGCGCTGCGCCGGGCCGGCGCGGCGATCGACCGGGTGCACGCGCGCGTGGGCGACTGGCTCCGGGCGGGCCGCACCGAGCGTGAGGTCGGCGCGGACATCGCCGACGCGATCATCGCCGAGGGCCACGTGCGGGTGGACTTCGTGATCGTCGGCTCCGGCCCCAACGCCGCGAGCCCGCACCACGAACTCTCCGACCGGGTGATCGAGACCGGCGACGTGGTCGTCGTCGACATCGGCGGCACCACCGCCGACGGCTACTGCTCGGACGAGACGCGCACCTACAGCGTCGGCGAACCGCCCGCCGAGTTCCGCCGCTACTACGACGTGCTCGAGCGCGCCCAGGCCGCCCAACTCGCGGCGGTCCGGCCCGGGTTGACCTGCGAGCAACTCGACGCGGTCGGTCGCGACATCATCACCGAGGCGGGCTACGGCGAGTACTTCATCCACCGCACCGGTCACGGCATCGGCATGGAGAGCCACGAGGACCCGTACATCGTCCAGGGCAACACGCTGCCCCTGGAGCCGGGCATGGCGTTCTCGATCGAGCCCGGCATCTACCTGCCCGGCGCGCACGGCGCGCGCATCGAGGACATCGTGGTCTGCGGCGAGAGCGGCGCCGACCCGATGAACGTGCGTCCGCACGGGTTGGCCGTGGTGTAGGTCCGTTCGTGGTGCCGCCGGTCGCGGCCCGCCGCCCGCGAACCCGGATCCGGCCGCCGCCGGCCGGCGTTCGGGGCGCGGGCCGCGTCGGTGTCGGGCGAGGGCGGGGGCGGCGCCGTACGATCGTGCGCAACGGCCGGGGGGCGAACCCCACCCGGTCCGCCGCCGGCCACCGCCGGATCCGGCCACCTCCGGACCGCACGGAAGGACGTCCCATGGCCCTCACGCGCACTCTGCCCACCGACGAGTCCCGTGCCCTGCTCGACCTCACCCGGGAGATCACCGCTCGCGAGATCGCCCCTCGGGCCGCCGCCGACGAGGCCGCCGGACGCTTCCCGCGCGAGGTGTTCGCGACCCTCGGCGCCGCCGGGTTGTTGTCGCTGCCGTACGCCGAGGAATACGGCGGCGGCGATCAGCCGTACGAGGTCTACCTCCAAGTGCTCGAGGAACTCGCCGCCGGCTGGCTGGCGGTCGGCCTCGGGGTGTCGGTGCACACGCTCGCGTGTCACCCGCTCGCGACCTTCGGTACGCCGGAGCAGCGGGCCGCGCACCTGCCCGCGATGTTGTCCGGCGACCTGCTCGGCGCGTACTGCCTGTCCGAGCCGCACTCGGGCTCGGACGCCGCGGCGCTGAGCACCAAGGCCCTGGCCGCGACCGACGGATACGTGCTCACCGGGACCAAGGCGTGGATCACGCACGGCGGGGTGGCCGACTTCTACACCGTGCTCGCCCGTACCTCGCCCGACGGCTCGCGCGGGATCAGCGCGTTCCTGGTCGACGCCGACACGCCGGGCCTGTCCGCCGCCGCGCCCGAGCACAAGATGGGGATGCGGTCCTCGCCCACCGCGCAGATCCACCTCGACGGCGCCCGGATCCCGGCGCGGCGGCGGATCGGCGACGAGGGCCAGGGCTTCCCGATCGCGCTGGCCGCGCTCGACTGCGGCCGGTTGGGCATCGCCGCGTGTGCCACCGGCGTTGCCCAGGCCGCGTTGGACCTGGCGAGCGACTACGCCAAGAGCCGCTCGCAGTTCGGCGGCCCGATCGCCGACAAACAGGGCATCCGCTTCATGCTCGCCGACATGGCCACCGCGATCGAGGCGGGCCGCGCGCTGTACCTGTCCGCCGCGCGACTGCGCGACGCGGGCCGGCCGTTCGGCCGCCAGGCGGCGATGGCCAAACTCTTCTGCACGGACGCCGCGATGCGGGTGACGGTCGACGCCGTACAGGTCCTGGGCGGCTACGGGTACACCACCGACTTCCCGGCGGAGCGCTACCTGCGCGAGGCCAAGTGCCTGCAGATCGTCGAGGGCACGAATCAGATCCAACGCATGGTCATCGCCCGGGACTTGCTGCTGCACGGATGATCCGGCGGTGCCGGCCGGCGGGCGGCCCGCGGCCGGGGCGGGCCGGCGACGGGCAGCGGGCGGGTCGGCGCGGGGCGGATCGCGGCCTTCCGGATCGGGCGGCGGGGGTCGGGTACGGTTGCGGGATCCGGGGGATCGCGCCCGGCATCCGAAGCCGCGCGGGTCGAGGACGAGGAGGCGGCGGGCGTGACGAGGGAGCGTACCCCGGGGGCCTCGGCCGAGGATGGCCTGAGCACCGACGAGGCGATTCGGGCCATGTTGTTGCTGATGCCCAGGGTGGCGGCACGGCTCAAGCGCACCCGGATCCCCGAGCGGTTGCAGTCGATGAACCTGGCCCCGCGACACCTGTCGCTGTTGGCCTATCTGCTCTTCGACGGCCCGATGTCGGTCAACCACCTGGCCGCGCGGCTGGAGGTGGCCCCGACCACGGTCAGCCTGATGGTCGGCGACCTCGGCCGGCAGGGCGTGCTGGAGCGGCACACCGACCCCGGTGACCGGCGCCGGTCGATCGTGGCGATCACCGAGGACCCGCAGACCCGGACCGCGATCGAGAGCTGGCTGGCGAACGGCGCCGACGCGTGGCGTCGGGCCTTCGACCCGCTCTCGCCCGAGGATCGGGCGATGTTCGTGCGGACGATGGGTGCCTACGAGGGCGGGGCCGTCGGCAACGGGGAATGAGCGGCGCGGCCGGCCGGCTTTCGTGCGCCGCGCGAGGCGGCCGGCCCCGTGCGGACGCGGTCGGCTTCGCGCGTCGCGCGCAGCGGTGCCCGGGTTCGGACCGGGACCCGCCGGCTCACCACGTGTGCGAGAACGGCTGGGCCCGCCAGTCCAGGCCCGCCGGCAACACCGTGACCGCGGGCCGCGGCCGCGGCGGCTCGGGCGTCGCGGAGCCGGCCCGGTCGGGCGTGTCCCCGAACACCGCGCCCGAGCCCGGGCAGGAACGAATCCCGAACGGATCCCGCGCGCTGGGGCACACCGCGTGATCCGGCACCGTCGCCCCGTCGGCGGCCACGTCCACGACCAGTACGACGGCACACTCCGGGCACGCCCGACGCGCGGTCGCGGCGGCGGACGGGTCCCCGTCCGGCTCGAACTCGAACGTGTCGTCGAAGTCCGCGATCGGACCGCGTGCCCCGGTGCCCGCGGGCACGTCCACGGCGATACTCATGGGGCTCCCCCTGTCGCCACAGCGCCGCGGTGACGGCGCGCTCCGCCGACGATAGTGCGCCCGACCGGAACGTTGCAGTACTCATCCGAACCCAATTCGCGCGACGCGCGAAACGGATGGCATCGCCACCGGCCGGGCCGGCGCGCCGTGCCGCGCCGGCGTCCTCGGTCGGGCCGCGCCGGCCGGCGCTCTCGGTCGGCGCGGCCGAACCCGCTCACGCCCCCGCGCCGTCCGCGGCCTCCGCCCCCGGCACGGGCTCGAACTCGACCGCCCGCCGCAACTGCTCCAGCCGATAGGGAATCGGCTCCCATCCCGGCCGCCCGGCCATGTCCACGTTCAACTGCACCACCGTGCGCGTATAGGCGCGGGCGAGCCCGCGCGGCATCAGCGGCATCCCGACCGGCCGGCGCCGGGAGTTCCCGTCCCGATCGGGCACGCCGGCGTGGTTGCCGCGGACCGACACCCACACCGCGGCCACCGACCCCTGTACATGCCGCACCAGTTCCTCGCGTACGTCCAACCAGCGCGCCAGCGCCGCGCGGGTGGGGCCGGAGAGCGGCAGCACCTCGGTCACCGCCGGGTTGACCGAGCGCGCCTGCGGGCGCCGCACGATGCGCACCGTGCGCTCGTCGGGCGCCAGGTCGCTCAGCCGCAGCGCGCACAACTCGCCCGCCCTGGCGCCGGTGTCCAAAACGACGCCGATCAGCGCGAACAGCCGGACCCGGCCCGGGTCGGCGCCGGAGCGATCGGCGTGCGCGGTCAGCCAGTCCAGCAGCAACGAGCGCTGCCGGGCGCCCACCGGCGGCTTGAGTTCGGGCATCGCGGGGCGTTCGGGCAAGGCGATCGGCACCGATCCGGCCCGGGCCAGGATCTCCAGGCAGTCCATCCGCACCCGAATGCTCGACGTCGTCGAGACGCCGTCGCCGGCCACCGCGCGGGTGCGCAACCGGCCGCTGCCCGCCAACTCCAGATAACGCCGCATCGGATCGGCGGACAGCAGAGCCGCGAGCGAGCCGCGCGCCTCGGGCGGGAAGCCCTCCTGGACCAGCGCCCGACGCAACTCGCCCACCACCCAACGCAGTTGCCGAGCCCGCGCGGCGGAAGTATCGGCCCGCGCGGTGACCCGAAGCAGGGCACGGTCGAGCTGATCGAGCGCGGGAGCACGGTCCTGGTCGGCCATGGGGGCACTGTAACCACGGCCACCGACGACCGACCCCGATCGCCGATCGACCCGGTGCCCGCGCCGCGCCGGGCCGGCCGCCGGGCCCGCCGAAGGCCTCCTAACCGCCCGCGCGACGCCACGCGAGGCCGCCATGCCATAGGTTCATCGTGTGGAGGACCTCGACCGACAGATCGTCAAACTGCTCCTGCTCGACGGGCGGATGAGCTACACCGACCTGGGCAAGGCCACCGGCCTGTCCACCTCGGCCGCACACCAGCGTGTGCGCCGACTCGAACAACGCGGGGTCATCCGCGGCTACGCCGCCGTGGTCGACACCGAGGCCATCGGGCTGCCGTTGACCGCGTTCATCTCGGTCAAGCCGATCGACCCCAGCGCCCCCGACGACGCTCCCGAGCGCCTGGCGGACCTCGAGGAGCTGGAGGCGTGTCACAGCGTGGCGGGCGACGAGAGCTACATCCTCAAGGTCCGCGTCGCCACCCCCGGCGACCTGGAGACGCTACTGGCCCGGATCCGGCTCCAGGCGGGCGTGTCCACCCGTACGACGGTGGTGTTGTCGACGCCCTACGAGGCCCGCGCGCCCCGATTCTGAGCGCACCCGCCCGCCCCGAACCCGAACGAAGCGCCCGAGCGATCCCGAGCGAACCGCCCGCGCCCGTCCGGGAGAAGCCGCGTGGAGGGCGGCCGTCGACAACGCCGCCCGGACCCGAGCGGGTGTGCGCGGCGCGGATCACACCCCCGAAGGGGTGACCTCCGGCCAGGGGTTGGAGCCGGGCGGGCCACACTGGTGGTCATGACCACGCTCCTCCTGCGCAACGGCGCCGTGCACAGTCCGGCCGATCCCTTCGCGACCGCCATGGTCGTCGAGAACGACACCATCGCCTGGATCGGCGCCGAGGGAGCCGCCGCGGCCCACGTCGACGCCGTCGACGCGGTGCTCGACCTCGCGGGCGCCCTGGTCACCCCCGCGTTCGTGGACGCGCACGTGCACGCCACCGCCACCGGCCTCGCGCTGACCGGCCTCGACCTGACCGGCGCGCCCTCGTTGGCGTACGCGCTCTCGGCGGTGGAGGACCACGCCAAGCGGCGCGGCTTGTACGGGGCCGGCCACGTGCTGCTCGGGCACGGCTGGGACGACAGCGCGTGGCCCGAGGGACGGCCGCCCACCCCGGCCGAATTGGACCGGGCCACAGGTGGTGCCACCGTCTACCTCTCCCGGATCGACGTGCACTCCGCCGCGTGCTCGCCCGCGCTGCTCGCGCTGGTCCCGGGCGAGCACGGCGACGCGCCCCTGGCGGGCACCGTGCACCACGTCGCGCGGGCCGCCGCCAACGCCGCGCTGACCGCGGCCGATCGGGTCGCCGCGCAGCGGGTCGCGCGGGCCCGGGCGGCGGCGCTGGGCATCGGCACGCTGCACGAGTGCGGCGGACCGGAGATCGCCGGCGAGGCCGACTTCCGGGCGCTGCTGGCACTGGCCCGGGAGGAGGCCGGCCCGGACGTGGTCGGCTACTGGGGCGCGCTCGCCGCCGACGCCGAGCACGCCCGCACCCTGCGCGCCGACCTGGGCGCGCACGGACTGGGCGGCGACCTGTTCATCGACGGCTCGCTCGGCTCGCACACCGCGTGCCTGCACGCGCCCTACTCCGACGACCCCGGCGCCGGCACCGGCCTGGCCCACCTGGCGGCCGAGCAGGTCGCCGAGCACCTCGCCGCGTGCACCGGGGCCGGCATCCAGGCCGGCTTCCACGCGATCGGCGACGCCGCGATCGGCGCGGTCACCGCCGCCGCCCGCGCGCTGATCCAGGGCCCGCACGGCGCGGCCTTCCGCGCGCTGCGACACCGCGTCGAACACGCCGAACTGCTCGACGCCGAAGCCGTCGCGGCCTTCGCCGAACTGGGCCTGACCGCCTCCGTACAGCCCGCCTTCGACGCCGCGTGGGGCGGCCCGGACGGCATGTACGTCCGCCGCCTGGGCGCCGAACGCGCCGCGCTGATGAACCCGTTGGCCGCGCTGAGCGCCGCCGGCGTACCACTCGCGTTCGGGTCGGACGCGCCGGTGACCCCGCTCGACCCGTGGGGCACGGTGCGCGCCGCGGCCTTCCACCGCACCCCGGGGCAACGCATCAGCGTGCGCGCCGCGTTCGCCGCGCACACCCGAGGCGGCCACCGCGCGGTCGGCCGGGACGACGCCGGCGTCCTGGTGCCCGGCGCACCCGCCACCTACGCGGTGTGGGACACCACCGAACTGGTCGTGCAGGCGCCGGACAGCCGGCTCTCCGGCTGGTCCACCGACCCGCGCTCGGGCACCCCGGGGCTGCCCGACCTGGCCCCCGACCTGCCGCTGCCGCGCTGCCTGCGGACGGCGGTGCGGGGCACCGCGGTGTACACGGCCGAGGGAGCTCTCGAGCAGGCGTGAGCACGATCGCGGACGCCGGCCCCGGAGCGGCCCCGGGGCCGCTCCCGAGGCCCGCCCTAACCGGCCGGGGTCGGCTCCGGCGTCCCGTGGCGTGCCGGCCCGCCCGACCCCGCCGCGCCGGGCGCGACCTCGGTCGCCCGCGGTCGCTCCGGGACGGTCAGCAGGGGCAGGAAGACCTGCACCAGCGGGCCGATCGCCAGCGCGTACAGCACGGTGCCCAGGCCGAGCGAGCCGCCCAGCACGAAGCCCACCGCCAGCACGGTGACCTCGATGCCGGTCCGGACCAGCCGCACCGAGCGCCCGGTCCGCCGCACCAGCCCGGTCATCAGGCCGTCCCGGGGTCCCGGGCCCAGCCGCGCGCCGATGTAGGCGCCGCCGGCCACCGCGTTCAGGACCACCCCGAAGACCAGGAAGGCCGCCCGCCAACCCAGCGCCTCCGGCGCGGGCAGCCACCGCAGCGACGCGTCCACCGCGATGCCGATCACGAACACGTTGCTCACCGTGCCCAGGCCCGGCCGCTGCCGCATCGGCCACCACAGCAGCAGTACCGCGGCGCCGACCACGATCGTCACCACGCCGAAGCTCCATCCGGTGCGCTCGGCGAGGCCCTGATGGAAGACGTCCCACGGATCCAGGCCCAGCTCGGCCCGGATCATCAACGCCATGCTGAACCCGTAGAGCGTGAGTCCCGCATACAACTGGACCAAGCGCCGGACCCACGACCAAGCCACCGTGCACCTCGTTCTTTACCGGACTGCCAAAAAAGAGCCAACGGTGAAAGAATCGTCGACACCGGATCACGGTTCCATAGCCAATTCGACAGGAGTGGACTGATGAGCGCGCCTCACCTGACCGTCAGCAGCACCCGCCTCGCCGACCTCCTGCACCCTTGGACCACCACGACCCAGTCCGCGGCGCGCACCGGCCCGGCGTACCGCACGCTGGCCGATCGCATCCGCGCGCTGCTCCTGGACGGTCGGATCCCGCTGACCGCGCGCCTGCCCGCCGAGCGCGGCCTCGCCGACCGACTCGGCATCAGCCGCACCACGGTCGCCGCCGCGTACGAACTCCTGCGCACCGACGGCTACCTGACCAGCCGGCGCGGCTCCGGCAGTTGGACCACCCTGCCCGGCACGCACACCGAGATCCCCACCAAGGGACTGAGCCCGAGCACCACCACCGGCGTGATCGACCTCGGCGTCGCGGCCCTGCCCGGCCCCGGCCGGGCCCTGCACCAGGCGGTCGCCGACGCCACCGATTCGCTGCCCACCTACACCACCGGCCACGGCTACCTGCCCGGCGGCCTGCCGGTCCTGCGCGACACGCTGGCCCAGCGCTACACCCGGCGCGGCGTGCCCACCACACCCGACCAGATCCTGGTCACCCCCGGCGCGCTCGCCGCGGTCACCCTGGTCCTGCGCACGCTGGCCGGCCCCGGCGACCGGGTCGCGGTCGAATCGCCCACGTACGCCAACGTGCTGGACGCCATCCGGCAGGCCGGGAACCGGCTGGTCCCGGTGCCGATGACGGACACCGGGTGGGACCCGGAGACCTGGCGCGACACGCTGCGCACCGCCGCGCCCCGACTGGCCTACCTGATCCCGGACTACCAGAACCCGACCGGCCACCTCGCCGACGCGGGCATCCGCCGCACCCTGGTGGACCTGGCGCGCAATACCGGGACCACGCTGATCGTCGACGAGACGTGCTTCGACCTGGCCCTGGACATCGACCCGAGCGACCGGCCGCTGCCGATGGCCGCGTTCGACCGGACCAACAACGTGGTCACCATCGGCTCGACGTCGAAGACCTTCTGGGGCGGCCTGCGGATCGGCTGGATCCGGGCCACCCCGGACCTGGTCCGGCGGATCGCGGCCACCCGCGCGTCCTTCGACGTCGGCGCGCCCGTGTTGGACCAACTGGTCACCCACCACCTGATCACCGACCACGAGGACACCATCCTGGAGAGCCGGCTGCCCGCGCTGCGCACCGCCCGAGGCGCCCTCGCCGACGCGCTCGCCGACCGGCTGCCGAACTGGACCTTCGCGATGCCGGTGGGCGGTCTGTCGTTGTGGGTGCGCACCGACGGGACCTCCAGCCTGACCCTGACCGAGGCGGCGGCGCGGCACGGCGTGCGGATCGCGGCGGGCACCCACTTCGGCACCGACGGCACCTTCGAGCACCACGTGCGACTGCCGTACGCGCACGATCCGGCGACGCTGACCGAGGCCATCCGCCGACTGGCCACGGCGGTGGGGGAGACCGAGCGCAGCCGACCCGGCGCCTACGCGGGCTTCTCCGGGGCGACCTGCGTGGCCTGAACCGAGACGCCGGCGACGGCCGGATTCACCGATGTGGGTGAACGCGCCTCGGGGTCTCGCTCGCGCGTCGGGCCCCGACCCGTGTACAACAACCCGGGAAGCCCGCAACGCGCGACACGCCGACCGTCCCCGCCGCCCGACACGACCGGAAACGGGCCGGCACCGGATCGCGATCGGGTCGGGACCGGGTCGCGAGGCACGTGCGCAAGGGGTGCGGAAGCCGCGACGAGACCCATTAGGGGAACGATTGCGCCACCCGGCGGGCGCACACCACCCACACCAGTGCCGCACCACCCCGGGCCCTGACCTGCACCGATACCACATCCGTGCAGGTCAGTGCGATGTTGACACCGCGCCCGCATCGCCCAGTACGTTCGACCCGGTCCACCGCAGGACGACCGGCAGGAGAACACCCTCCCCGAGCACGCGCACGCCTCCGGGCCACAGGTGGCACAGCCACCGGGCGCCAGGTCCGGGACCGACGTGACACGCGCCCGGGAGGCCGCCCCACGCGGCCACGAACGGCAGAGCGGCACCCGTGCAGCCGCCCCGCCGGACGCGAGCACACCCCGCGCCGGAAGGTGAGACCGCGGCAGAGCCCGGTCGCCCAGTAGACAACGACCACCGCGACCGACAGCCAGCCGGTCCGGGGCCGGCCCGAAGGGCGACCGAGCTCCCGCTGCCCCCACCCCACTGTCGAGAACGATCCGAAACCGCTCACCCACCTCGAACGTTGTAACGTCACTGCATCACCCGACCGGCGCAACTTCGTGCCGAAGCCGGCAGCAGCGATCAGCGACGACCCAGCGAGGGGGCCCCACGGTGCCGCAGCTCGACAGCGCCACAGTGTCCGAGGGCGCCCCGCCCCCGGACTCGGCGCCCGCCCGCAAGCGGCGTTTCCGACGCACCCGGGCCACCGCCGTGAGCATCTACCGCAAGCCCGTCCGCCCGGCCTACGCGCTGATCAGCGGCCTGCTGCTGGCACTCGCGTTCCCGCCGTACGACATCTGGCCGCTGAGCGTGCTCGCGGTCGCCGTGCTCACCGTCGCGGTGCACGGGCAGCGCACCCGCACCGGCTTCGGCTACGGCCTGCTGTTCGGCCTGCCGTTCATGTTGTGGCTGCTCAAGTGGCTGCGCGTGGTCGGGCCGGACGCGTGGATCGTGCTGTCGGTGGTGCAGGCGCTGTACATCGCCGCGTTGGCCGCAGCGCTCACCCTGATCGGCCGACTGCGGCTGTGGCCGCTGTGGACCGCGTGCCTGTGGGTCGCGGAGGAACTGGTGCGCGACCGCGTCCCGTTCGGCGGCTTCCCGTGGGGCCGACTGGCCTTCGCCAACACCGCGACGCCGTTCACCCCGATCGCCGCGCTCGCCGGCGCCCCCGGGGTCACCTTCGCCGTCGCGCTCACCGGCGCCCTGCTCGGCTGGGCCGGGCTGCGCCTGTACGCCCGATACACCGCACCCGCGGCCGAGAGCGCCGAGCCGGGCCCCGAGGCCGCGCGCACGCCGCGTGCCGCCGTACCGCTCGCCCTGGGCGCCGTCGGCCTGGCGATCGCCATCCCCGCGAGCGCCTACGCGGTCCCCATCCCCACCGAGGGCGACGCCGCCGGTCCGGACAGCGCGACCATCGCGGTGATCCAGGGCAACGTCCCGCGCACCGGCCTGGACTTCCTCGGCCAGCGGCGCGCGGTCCTGGACAACCACGTGCGCGAGACCCACAAGCTCGCCGCCGACGTGCGCGCGGGCAAGGTCAAGAAGCCCGAACTGGTGATCTGGCCGGAGAACTCCTCGGACCTGAACCCGTTCGAGGAACGCGACGCGTACGCGGCGATCGACGGCGCGGTCAAGGACATCGGCGTCCCCGTGCTCACCGGCGTCCTGGTCGCCGGCCCCGACGCCACGCACATCCAGAACCAGGGCATCGTGTGGGACCCGGTCACCGGACCCGGCGCCTCCTACACCAAGCGCCACCCGGTGCCGTTCGGCGAGTACATCCCGATGCGCGAACTGCTCACCAAGTTCATCAGCCGGCTCGAACGCGTCCCGCGCGACTTCTACCCCGGCAAGACCGTCGGCGTCATGCAACTGGGCCCGGCCCGGATCGGCGACGTGATCTGCTTCGAGATCGCCTACGACAACGTCACCCGCGAGGCGGTCACGCACGGCGGCCGGGTGCTGGTCGTGCAGACCAACAACGCCACCTACGGCCGCAGCGGCCAGCCCGAGCAGCAACTCGCGATGTCCAGGCTGCGCGCGATCGAGCACGGCCGCGCGGTGCTGATCGCGGCCACCTCCGGGATCAGCGCGATCGTCATGCCGGATGGAAAGGTGGTCGAACGCACCCGCGAATTCACCGCCGACACGCTGGTCATGGACGTGCCGCTGCGCGACGACCGCACGTTGGCCACCCGACTCGGTTCGGCTCCCGAGTGGATCCTGGCTATCGTCGGTCTTCTCGCCTGCGCGTACGGCATCCTCCGCCGTCGGCGCCAGGCCCGGACAGTCAACACCCCCGGCATCCAGCCGACCACAGCCGACGCCGGCGTCGACACCCTCGCCGACGCCAACGCCATCAAGGAGATGATGTGACCGACAGCGAGCAGACCAGCTTCGCCGACCTCGGCAAGGTGCTCGTCATCATCCCCACCTACAACGAATCGGAGAACATCGAGCCGATCGTCTCCCGCCTGCGGGCCGCCGTGCCCGATGTCGACGTGCTGATCGCCGACGACAACAGCCCGGACGGCACCGGCGACATCGCGGACACCCTCGCCGAGCACGACCCGCACGTCCAGGTCATGCACCGGGCCGGCAAGGAGGGCCTGGGCGCCGCCTACATCGCGGGCTTCCGCTGGGGCATCGACCGCGGCTACGACATCCTGGTGGAGATGGACGCCGACGGTTCGCACCAGCCCGAACAACTCCCGCGCCTGCTCGAAGCGGTACGGGACGCGGACCTGGTGCTCGGCTCGCGCTGGGTCCCCGGCGGCGGCGCGGTCAACTGGCCCGGACACCGCAAGCTCATCTCCAGGGGCGGCAGCACCTACTCGCGCCTGATGCTCGGCGTCGACATCCACGACGTCACCGGCGGCTTCCGGGCGTTTCGCAAGGACACCCTGCTCGGCATCGGCCTGGACGAGGTCGCCTCCCAGGGCTACTGCTTCCAGGTGGACCTGGCCTGGCGGGCGATCCGCAAGGGCTACCGCGTCCTGGAGGTGCCGATCACGTTCATCGAACGCGAGCGCGGCAACAGCAAGATGAGCAACTCGATCGTCGCCGAGGCGCTGTGGCGGGTCACCGCGTGGGGCGTCGGCCGTCGGGTCGGCAAATACCCGAACGAGGCCACCCCGGAGGCGGCAGGCATCGAGGGCGGCGCCGAGGGCGCGAGCAGGGTCGACAACACGCGCGAGGGCCACGACGCGCCGGTTGCCGAATCCACCGACACCGCCGGAGCCGTCGAAGCCACCGGGGCCGCCGGATCCACCCGAGCCGTCGAGGCGGCCGACACCGCCGAGGCAGCCGACACCGCCGACACTTCGAGCACTACCGGCACCACCGGTACCACCTCACCGAGGAAGTGATCGCGTGAGCACCCCGCTGCGCCGAGCGGCCACGCTCCTGCCGATCGTCGCGCTGCCACTGGCCGAGATCTACGTGATCAGTCTGGTCGGCAGCGAGATCGGCGCGGGCCGGACGTTCCTGCTGATCCTGGCCGGCGTCGCGCTGGGCTCGCTGGTGATCCGCTACGAGGGCCGCCGGGTGCTGACCCGGCTGCGCGAGCTCGGTGAACAGGCTCAGCGCGAGAGCCAGAGCGACCCGGCCGTGCTCGCGGCCCAGGGCAAGGAGGCGACCAAGGCCGCCGCCGACGCGGGCGTGGTCATCCTCGGCGGCATCCTGCTGATCATCCCCGGGTTCATCACCGACGCGCTGGGCCTGCTGTGTGTGCTGCCGTTCACCCGGCCGCTGATCCGGCGGCTGATCGGCACGGTGGTGGCCGCGAAGGTGGCGAACAGCGCGAGGTTCTCCGGCGCGGTGCGGGACGCCCGGATCCACCGCCCGGACGGCAAGATCGTGCGCGGCGAGGTGATCGATCCGGACGAGCGCCGCGACGACGACCCGCCGCCGCCGCGCGAACTGCCCTGAGCGCCCGGGGCTTCGAGACCCGGGCGGCGTTCGCAGACAGCACGACGCCCGGGGCGCCACGATCGTGAGATCGTCGGCGCCCCGGGCGTCGGTGCCACCTGTCGACGGGATCCGCACGGGCCCGGAGCGGGCTCGCGCGGTGCTCGCTCAGGCGCTCTTGCGGTTGTTGCGCGGATCGTGGTGGAGGTTGATCCCACCCGACCGCAGTACGGCGAGGCGCTCGGCGAGGACCTCTTCCAGCTCTTCCCGGGTACGCCGCTCCATGAGCATGTCCCAGTGCGTACGGGTGGCCTTGTTCTTCTTCTCCTCCGGCGGCGCGCCGTCCACCAACTGCGCGACGGCACCGCAACTGCGGCACTCCCACGTCGAGGGGATCTCCGCCTCGACGGAGAACGGCATCTCGAAGCGGTGCCCCCGGGGGCAGTCGTATTCCACGGTGCGACGCGGCGCCAGATCGATACCGCGATCGGTTTCGTAGCTGGTGGCGCCAAGGCGTGTGCCGCGGAGAGCTCGCTCACTCATGAATCGTGCCTCCTGGCTTGTCAACCCACATCGACAGGTCTTGCTGTCTCGTCCGATTGCAGAACGCGTGACGGGCCCCGAAGATTCCCGACCGAGGGGGCGGAGGGGACGACCGAGGGCCGTGACGGTGAGTAGCTACCCGAAAACGGATGATTCATCACATCGACGGGAGAAAGTGACATAAAACTCGCCTGAACGGCCCGGGAGCCGTCCCCGGTACGCCTGCCCGGAACGCCCGCCGCCACGCACAGCGAATGCGCGCCGACCCGGGGGCCGGCGTCGGCCGGCCGCTCCCGGTGCGGGTGATGTGGGTGTGGCGGGTGGTCTCGACGGCCGGGGCCGCGGCGGGCGTCAGCGATCGCGGATCTCGGCCCAGACGATCTTCCCGGTGTCGGTGGGACGCACGCCCCAGTCGGTGGTCAGGCCGGCCACGATGCACAACCCCCGGTGCCGCTCGTCGTGGCCGGGGGAGGCGATCTCCTTGGGCAGTCGGCCGTCGTGGTCGACCACCTCGACGATCAGCCGGCCCGGGTGGTGCCGGAGCCTGAGCTCCATCGGGGTGCGGGCGTGCTCGGCGGCGTTGGAGACGAGTTCGGTGACCACCGAGCAGGTGGTGTCGCTGTGCTCGGCCAGCTCCCAACGGCTCAGCGTGGCGCGGACGAAGTCGCGGGCCTCGCGCGCGGAGCGCGGCGTGGGTGGCAGGTCGAGGCCGGCGGTGCGCTCGACGCTGTGCCGGGCCCGGACCAGCAGCAGCGCGACGTCGTCGGGTTCCTGGCCGGTGAGCATGGTCTTGGCGAGCAGGTCGGCGACATCGGCGACGTTGTAGGCGCCGCCGGTGGTGCTGTCGATGTGCTTGGTGAGTTCCTGCAGGCGGTCGGTGAGCGAGGCGTCGTGCGACTCGACCAGGCCGTCGGTGTACAGGAGCAGTTGGTCGCCGGTGTCGAAGCCGACCACCGCGTCCTCGAACGCGGTGCCGTCCAGGCCGAGCGGTACGCCCAGGTCGTCCTCCAGGAGTTCGACCTTGCCGTCGGCGCCGATCAGGGCCGGCGGCAGGTGGCCGGCGTTGGACCAGTGGATGGTGGCGTCGCCGGGGTCGTAGACGGCGTACACGCACGTGATGATCTGGTCCTCGCCGCCGAGCCCGGTCACCAGCCGGTTGAGATGCCGCATGACCTGCGCGGGCGGCAGGTCCATCACCGCGTACGCCCGTACCGCGGCCCGGAGTTGTCCCATCACGGCGGCGGCCCGCAGGCCTCGGCCCATCACGTCGCCGACCACCAGGGCGATGCGGCCGGCGGACAGCGGGATCACGTCGAACCAGTCGCCGCCCACCTGTTGGCCCTTGGCGCCGGGCAGGTAGCGGAAGGCGATGTTGAGTTCGTCCAGGTCGGGCGGGACCTGCGGGAGCAGGCTGCGCTGGAGTTCGACGGCGGTGTCGCGCACGCTGCGGAACAGCCGGGCGTTCTCGATCGCGGTGGCCGCCTGCGCGGCGATGCCCAGGGCGAGTTGCTCGTCGCGTTCGGTGAACACGTCGGCCCGGGTGTGGCAGAAGGAGAACGCGCCCAGGTCCTCGCCGGTCGCGGTGGTCACCGGGATGGTCAGCAGGCTGCGCACGGGGGGCTGTCCGTCGGCGCTCACCCGGTAGGGCAACAGGTGTGTGGCGGTGGGGTCTTCGGTGAGGTCGCCGCGGCGCACGGTGGCCGGCGGCGCGGCGCTGGTCTGCGGTCGGCTGCGCGCGGCGAGGGAGGGGCGCGGGCGGGGCAGGCGGTCGATCAGGGTGGGGTCGGGGCTGGTGACGGCGTAGCGGGTGTCCGCGACGCCACCGGTGTCGTAGTCGATGTAGCGGAAGATGCCGTGTTCGGCGGCGATCACCGAGGTGGCGGCGTCGGTGGCGGCCTGCACGAGGCGTTCGAGGTTGAGCTCGCGGGTGAGTTTCTGGCCGACGCTGTAGAGCGTCTCGACGATCCGGGTCTCCTGGTCGAGCCGGCGCTGCTTGTAGGCGAGTTGCTCCTGCTGCGAGCGGACCCGGTCGCGGGCGTCCTCGGCGACCAGGGCCTGTTGCGCGGTGGTGCCCTCGTGGGCGGCCAGGAGTTGTTCCAGGGCGTTCAGGCGGGCGGCGGCGACATGCGTGGTGGGGGTGGGCCGGCCGGGGCCGCCGGCGAACAGGGGCGCGGTGTCGAGCGGGAGCAGGGCCAGGCGGGTGGACACCGCGACGGTGCGGAAGAGTTCGGCGATCCGGGCCGGGACGTGGACGCGGGTGAACATCAGCACGGTGAACAGTTCGCCGTCGGGGAGCTTGCCGGCGTAGCCGACCACGGATTTTATCCCGCTCGCCCGGATGAACTCCTTGTCCGGGACGGCGTTGCTGGTGAGCGCGTCCGGGATGTGGTGGATGTCGTGCCGGTCCCACTCGTTGTCGGTGGGCAGCGGCCCGGCCACGATCTCCTCGGCGGTGACCCCGAGTTGGCCGAGCATGGCGCTGATCATCGGTGCCCGGCGGACCGCCTCGACGCTGGGGAAGGCGACCACCTGGTGGTGCCGCGAGCGGGTGCGGTCGCGCCAGTCCGGGTGGTCGCCGGTGGTGGCCAGCAGGGTCAGGCAGCGCAGGTCGGGGTGTGGGGTGAGGCCGGGCTGCCGGCGCAGCGCGCACTGTTCCAGGTCGGGAGTGAGGTTGCGCCAGGGCATGGTCTGGAACAGGCGGGCGAGGACGAGTTGGGGTTGCCCGGTGAGCGGGTCGCGGAAGGTGGTGCGCAGGTGTCGCACGATCGCGCGGGCCGCGTCCTCGGTGGTGGCCGAATCGGCGGTGACCTGGCGCAGTTCGGAGCTGCACACGACCATGTCGCTGACGGTGAAGTTGGCGAGGTCGAACACTGGGCGTCCACGTCCTCCGTGGGGGTGCGGGCCCCCATCATGGCGCGAGGGTGCGGACCCGGTGGTGCGTTTTGGGTATTTGATGGTGACGTGACCGTGCGTCGAGGCCCCCCGAGCGCGGCTGCTCGGGGGGCCTTCGCGAGGGTGGACGCGGGGTCGGCACGTGGTCGGCGCGGGCCGGCGCGGTGCCGTGCCCGGACTCAGCCGGTGGGCTCGGGCTCGCGTTCGGGGGCCTTGGCGAGCGAGATCGCGGGCGCGGCGACGGGCAGGGTGTCGGTGTGCCGCGGGAGCAGGGCGAGCAGGCGCTCGCGCTCGGCCTCGGGGGTGTCGTCCTCCAGCGGGTCGGGGGTGTGCGGGATCTGGATGCGCACCACGGGGCCGTTGCCGATCCGGATGTAGCCGCGGCCGGGGGGCATGCTCTCGCCGCCGGAGATGCCGGGGGCGGCGCCCAGGACGGTGTACGTGGTCTCCGGGTCCAGCGGGCCCAGCACGACACGGGTGTGCGTGTCGGCGATCAGCGCGGGGCGCAGTCGGTCCAGGTGGGTGGGGCGGGCGCTGGTGATCACCCCGACGTGCGCGGCGCGGCCCAGGCGCAGCGGGAGGTCGAGGAGTTCCTGCGGGTCGGTGCCGCCCTGTCCGGCGGCGAGGTCGCCGAGTTCGGTGATCTCGTCGAGGATCAGCCACAACGGTCGGCGGGCGTTGTCCGGTACCGCGGTGCCGTGTTGCTTGGCGTGGGTGACGGCGGCGATCCGGCGTTCGGTCTCGTGCCGCAGCCAGGTCAGCAGCTCCAGCGCGCCGTGGTAGCCGCTCTCGATCCGCAGGATGTTGCGGCGACCGGCCAGGCAGGCGTAGTCGCCGGAGCCGCTGCCGTCGATGATCACGATGTCGCCGTCGCGGGCGGCCTGGAGGGCGATGGTGCGCAGCAGGTTGGACTTGCCCGCGCCGGGGGCGGCGACGGCGAGCAGGTGCGGGTCGGTGCTGCGGTGGCCGGTGCGCCAGATGACCGGCGGGAGTTGCCGGATGGTGTCGTCCACGCGGATCGGGACGCGGCGGTTGGTGCTGCCGGCGTCGGTGACGCCGAGCAGGATCTCGCTCGGCGCGGTGATGAAGTGTTGCGCGGGCACGGCCGAGGGCAGCGGCGGCAGGGCGGCGACGGTGAGGTGGTTGTTCTCGGTGTCCCAGTCGTAGAGGTACTCGCGGCCGCGGCCGGTCTTGGCCTGGAGCACACGTTCGATCCGGGCCCGGGCGGTGGGGTCGTCGTCGGTGAAGTAGGGGCTGTAGGTCAGTTCGAGACGGGTGATCCGGTCACCGTCGAGTTCCCAGTGCCGGAAGGCGTTCTGGTACGGGCCGCCGGGGTGGAAGAGGCGGGCCGGGTCGTGGTCGTCGGCGAGGTAGGGCACGAGGCCGTTGTAGACGGCCTGGAGTTTGACGTCGGTGGGGTCGGGGCCGGGCTCGGGGGCGGGCGGTCTGTCCGCGTGGCCGAGCCAGGCGGCGCCGGCCAGGATCAGCAGCAGTGCGATCAGCGGGGCGTAGGGCAGGAAGTAGAGGGCGAGCAGGACGCCGGCGACGCCGGCGACGCCGGCCTTGCGCTTGTCCGCCGACGCGCCCTTCCACCACGTGCGCGCCCAGGCGAGTTGTCGGTTCAGCCCTCGGCTGAGGGTGAACACGGGCGAGAACGTGTCGCGCGTGTGGTGGTGGATGCGCTGGGCGCGCGTGCGGGTGTTGCCGATGCCCTCCTTGGCGCGCTGGGCGATGGCGACGAGGGACTTGGGGCCGGGGGACATGCGTTCTCCGTGAGGGGTTGGTGCGGGTAGGCGGGAGGCCCCGGTTCGGGGGCGAGCCGGGGCCTGCGGCCTTGCTGTGGTGGGGACGGGCGCGGGTCAGAAATTGAGACCGCTGAGCAGGTTGGCGATGCTGTTGCCGCTCGCGGTGATGTGCGGGGCGATCGAACTGCCGGCCAGATAGAAGCCGAACAGGGCGCAGACGAGGGCATGCGGGATTCTCAGCCCGTCTTTGCGAAAGAAGACGTAGGCGATGACGCCGAGCAACAGGACGCCGGAGATGGACAGAACCATGGGTGCTCCTTCGGGCGGTGCACTCAGTGTGTGAGGTGCGGGGTGAGGATCCCGATGCGGCCGAGGCCGTACAGGACGAGGACGGTGGCGCCGAGGCGCCCGGGGGTGGACAACGCCCAGAGGGCGGCGTGGAGCGCGATCACCAGGGGGAGGGTGGCGATCGCGTAGGCGGTGTGGAAGGTGCGGGATTGCGCGGTGCCGGCGCGGGTGGCGGGGGCCAGGGTGCGGCGGACGACCGAGACGAGGGAGGGCGGCGCGGGGGCGGCGGGGGCGGGGGCCTGGTCGGGGACGGGGGTGGGGCCGGCTTCGGGGTCCGGGTCGGTGGGGGATGTGCTGCGGGGATAGGGCAGTAGCCGCTTGTGGATGAGGCGCATGTGCGTGCTTCTCCCCGAGGTGCCGGCCGGTTGGCCTATCGATGCATTACTCAAAGTGCTCTTATCGTTACAAATGGTGCACATCTGTCAAAGCATCAAACGGGTGGAATCGCCACGATTTTCCCGACGATCCACTCGCATGGGTGAGGCGATGAACCTGTTTGCCCAGGTGGGATCGCGGGTCGCAGTCCGCCGGTGGCCGGCGTCGCGGCGTGATCGGCTCGATGTCGATTTCCCGACAAGCTCACCCATTGGGGTGGCGGTCGGTGAGCGGGTCGTTTCGGCTCCGGCCCGGTTCTGGCAGCGTGAGGCCATGGCCATCCTGCTCGTGGTGCACCACACGCCCTCGCCGACGCTCGCCGAGATGCTGGAGGCGACCCTCGCCGGCGCCCGCGACCCGGAGATCGAGGGCGTCGACGTCCGGGTCCGGGCCGCGCTGACCTGTTCGCCGGTCGAGGTGCTGGAGGCGGACGGCTACCTGCTCGGCACGCCCGCGAACCTGGGCTACATGTCCGGCGCTTTGAAGCACTTCTTCGACGGCGCCTACTATCCGTGCCTGCACGAGACGGTGCGCCGCCCATATGGCCTGTACGTGCACGGCGGCAGCGACACCACCGGCGCGGTGCGCTCGGTCGAGGCGGTGGCGGGCGGGATGCAGTGGAAGCGGGTCCGCCCGCCGGTGGAACTGGCGGGGCCGGTCACGCGTGACGCGCTGGCCGCGTGCACCGAGCTGGGCGCGGTGGTCGCGGCGGAGCTGATGGACGCGAACTGAGGCGGGGAACGGCCGACGCGGGCGAGGCGCGTACGGCCCTCGGGCTCGCCCCGGAGCGGGGGTCGCTCGGGTCCTCGCGCACCGGGTGGTGTCAGTGCGGGCGGGCCCAGTGCGGCGGGTGGGTCCGGGCGGTCTCCAGGGCGGCGGGGGTGGGGCGCTCGACCGTGTCGGGGACGGCCTCCAGCGGGATGGACAGGGCTCGGGCCCAGGTGCGTCGCCAGCCGAGGCGGCGCTGGGTGCGGGCGGCCTCCCGGCGGGCGCGCGCGGTGGCGCGGCGGGCGATCTCGGCGCGGGCCAGGCCCTGGCTGCGCAGCCACAGCGGGCGCGTGTGCAGGAGCTCCTCGACGTAGGCGGTGGTCCACTTGTTGCTGCGCGGACGCAGATCCAGGACCAACTCCACGGGCAGCCCGAAGAGTTCGGCGACGGCGTCGTCGGTGAGGTGGTCGATCACCGCCTCGGCGGCGCGGCACACCGCCTCGGCGCGCCGCTGCTGGGCGTGCCACTCGCGATCCAGCCAGCGGGTGACCGCAGCGCAGGCGTGTTCGAGTTCGCGGTCCGCGTGCAGCTCGAGCAGCCAGTGCGGCGGGTCGGTGGCCAGCCGGTGCAGCAGGTCGGCGCTGACGTGGTGGTCGATGGACGGGACGCGGTGCGCGATGTCCTCGGCCGGCACGCCCAGCGTCGCCCACACCCGATGCGGCCGGGCGAGCGAACGCAGCGCGGTGATCGCGCGCGGGGTGGCGGCGGCGAGCAGGTCGGCGATCTCGCCCGGCTTGTAGCGGCACTGGGCGCCGATCTCGGCGATGTCGCGCACGCGCGGGTCGCCCATGAACCTGCGCAGCCGGGCGGGCGCGGTGCCGTGCAGCCGGGCCAGCGCGCAGGCGAAGGCGATCACGTCGGCCGGGTCGGTCTGCCGGTCGGGGGCCAGGGTCGCGAGGTACCGGCGCGCGTTGTGGGCGCGCTCGCGGTTGTGCGCCCGGGTGGCGGCGGCCTTGCTCGCGGCCAGTGAGCGGGCCACCCGGCGGGCCGCCTCGCGCAGTTCGCGGTCGGCGGCGATGTGCGGGTGCAGGGTGTCCACGTCGGCGGTGCGGTAGTAGCGCACCTCCGACTCGCGGCCGTACCGCAGGACCCGCACCCGGTCGACGACGGGCAGTCCGGCGGCCGGCGCGATCCGGCGGAAGCACTCCCGGCTGATGCCGAGGCGGTGCGCGGCCTCGGTGGCGGTCAGCGGCTCTTCGCGGCGCAGTGCGGTGAGGAAGGGGACGGGGTCGGCCGCGGCGCGGGCGACCGCGTCGGCGTCGAAGGTGCCGTCCTGGTGTTGTGCGAGCAGTCCTGTACGGGCGGCGAGGCGGACCTGACGGGGGACGAGCCCCAGCGCCTTGCCGACGCGCGCCGCACCGATGCCTCCTCGGGTCACGACCGGCCCCTTCCGTACGGGTGACACCGAACGGGGCGACGATAGAACGGCTGCGGGTCGCGAGGGAGGGCAAAGGGCGAAATCCGCCCGATCGTGCGGGGAAGCGATGGGGCAGGTTACGGCAAATGGGGGACGGTGGGCGACTTCGTCGGGAGTACGCCGGCGGAGTGTCCCGGGCCGAGCGACCGGGGCCGACCGCGGCCGTCGCGAGCGCCGGTGCCGGGCGCCCTCGATCGGGTCGATCGGTGGTGCGCAGCCGAACAGTGGAACCTGATCGTGTCGCGTGGCCAGGCCGGCGAATGTCCCGGTTCATGACCTTACGGTCGGATACATGCGTATTGTCATCGCGGGTGGACACGGAAAGATCGCACTTCGGCTGGAGCGGCTGCTCGCCGATCGCGGACACACGGTGGTCGGGTTCATTCGCAACCCCGACCACGCGAACGACCTGGTCGCGGCCGGGGCCGAACCGGTGGTGTGCGACCTGGAACGGGCGCCGGTCGAAGAGGTGGTCGAGCACCTGGTCGGCGCGGACGCGGTGGTGTTCGCGGCGGGCGCCGGGGCGGCCGGCACCCGGGAGCGCACGATGACGGTCGACTACGGCGGCGCGGTGCTGTTGGCCGACGCGGCCGAGGACGCGGGTGTGCGGCGCTACGTGATGGTGTCCTCGATGGGCGCCTCGACCAGCCCGCCCGCCGACACCGACCCGGACTTCGCCCTCTACCTCAAGGCCAAGGGCGAGGCCGACGAGGACCTGCGCTCGCGCGGCGCGCTCGATCTGACCGTGCTGCGCCCGGGTCGGCTCACCGACGATCCCGGCACCGGGTTGATCGCACTGTCCGAACGCGAGGGCCGGGGCGCGATCCGCCGCGACGACGTGGCGGCCATCGTGGCCGAACTGCTCGACGAGCCCGGCACGATCGGCAAGACCCTGGAGGTGGTCGGCGGCGACGTGCCGGTCGCCGAGGCGGTCAAGTACGCGGCGGCTAGGCCTCGCCCGTGAGGTCCAGCGCCATCAGCACGTCGTCGACATAGCGCCCGCCGAGCAGGAACTCGCCCTCCAGCACGCCCTCGATCCGGTAGCCGCAGGCCAGGTACAGCGCCCGCGCGGAGGCGTTGCCGCCGAGCACCCGAAGAGTGATCCGTCGGGCCCCGCGCCGGCGCGCCCGGGCCTCGGCGGCCGCAAGCAGCAGTCGGCCGACCCGGCGGCCCTGATGGTCGGGATGCACCGCGAGCCCGTTGACGATCTGCACGTGGCCGGAGGCCGGGCACAGCGTGGAGCGTTCCAGCAGCACGTAGCCCACGACGAGGTCGCCCTCGTGGGCGACCAGGGTGTCGCGCACGTGCTCGGCGCTGCGGAAGAAGACCTTGTCCGCCGCCCAACGCGGCGCGGGGGTGACGTCGGGGGACCACGTGAGGTGGTCGATCTCGGCAAGACTCGTACCGTCGGCCTCGGTCGCGGGGCGGACCTGGACGCGGGTTTCCTCCGATGTGCGCGACATCCGATCATCGTCGCACCCGGGGCCGGGCGGCGGGCAGATCGGGTCGCGGACGATCTTGACGACCGCTTCGTGTGCGCCGCGTCCGCGCCGTGTACGCGCCCTAGACTCGTGCGCATGACTTCGCCCCCGGTGCCCGAGGACCTCGACCGTCTCGCGGCCGGCAAGTACGTCCTGCTGACCACGTTCCGCCGGGACGGGCGGGCGGTGGGCACGCCGGTGTGGGTGATCCGCGACGGCGCCGCGCTCGGGGCGTGGACGGTGCGGGACTCCGGCAAGGTCAAGCGCATCCGCAACGACGGGAAGGTCACCGTCGCGGCGTGCGACGTGCGCGGGAACCCGAGGGGCGAGGCCGTACCGGGGCACGCCTGTCTGCTGGACGCCGCCGAGACCGAGCGGTATCGGGGACTGATTCGGCGCAAGTTCGGGGTGATCGGGCGGTTGACCCTGCTCGGCAGCCGGCTGCGGCGCGGGACGGCCGGGACGATCGGCGTCCGGATCGAGTTGGGCGAACGGGAGTAGGACCGGGCTTTCGCCCCGGGGCGCCGGCCGGGCCGTCGCCGGCCGGTGCCCGTCGGGGTGCCGCGGGTCGACGTCCGCGGGTCGACGTCCGCGGGTCGACGGTTCGCGGCTCTACGGTCGGAGAGTGAGTTTGAAGCCCACGTGCGAATCGGTGAAGCCGAGGTTGCGGTAGAAGCGGTGGGCGTTCTCGCGGGTGCCGTTGGAGGTGAGCTGGACCAGCGTCGCGCCGCGTTCGCGGGCGCGTTCGATGGTCCAGTGCATCAGGATCGTGCCCAGGCCGCCGCCGCGCTCGCTGCCGGCGATGCGTACCGCCTCCACCAGGGCTCGGGTGGTTCCGCGCTGGGACAGGCCCGGAATGATGGTCAACTGGAGCGTGCCGATCACCGTCCGCTCACCCGTGGCCGGGTCCGGTCGGGTCATCACGACCAGTTCCTGGTTCGGATCGGCCGTCACCCGCTCGAAGGCCGCCAGGTACGGCGTCAGGTCCTCCCGCGAGTCCCGCCCCGAGCCGAGGGCGTCGTCGACGAGCAGGCCCACGATGGCCGCGATGTCGTCCCGGCCCGCCGGCCGGATTTCGATGTCGTTCATGACGCCCAACGTAGAGGGAGCCCTTCGGCGGCCATCCGTCCGGTCCCGGGCGCGGCGTCGCGGGCGGCCGATGACGGATGACTAAGGTCACCTGCGTACGGCCAGGGGAGTAGGCGGGAATTCGGCCGCGCGCAGGATCCGTTGACACCATTGAGGGCGGATGCTTGTCAGGCCACATGGCAAGCGGCCTAACGGGGAGGTTCCACGTGGATGCCGTGCACGAGTGGGTGGAGCGGTTGGGTGATCTACCACCCTCGTACGCCTATGTCGTGATCGCGCTGGTCGCCGTCGTCGAGACCGGTCTGTTGCTGGGCGTCTTCGCGCCCGCCGAACCGGTGCTGCTGCTGGGTGGGCTGCTCACCTCCACCGGCCACCTGGCACTGGTCCCGGTGTTGATCATCGCGACCGCCGCCGCGCTCGTCGGGGACACCCTCGGTTACCTCTCCGGCAGACATCGCAGCGAACGCATAAGGACCGGACGGCTGGGTCGCCGAGTGGGCGAGCACCGCTGGGAACGGGCCGAGGAGATGTTCACCCGCGGTCGCGGCGCCGGCGGCGTGACCGTGATGCTGGGTCGCTGGGTCGCGTTCGCCCGGACCCTGCTGCCCCGGCTCGCCGGCGCGGCGGGCATGCCCTATCGGCGGTTCGCGCCGTGGAACGCGGTCGGGATCCTGGTGTGGGTGCCGGGCTCGATCATGCTGGGCCGACTCGCGGGCAGCGCCTACCCGTCGGCGGCGAGTGTTCCCGGTTGGATAGGGGCCGCGATCGTCGCGATCGGTATCGTCGCCGGCATCGTCACCTACGTGCGCCGGCGTCGGCGTCGCAAGGCCGAGGAGAACCGTTCCTCGGCGTTCGGGGACCCCGCGGCGGAAGCGCCCGCGGGTTCACGGCGTGATTACGCCGGCGCGACGGCCGCGGTCCGCGAGGACAGCGCCGCCTGATCCGGGCACCGCCGGCGGTCAGCCGCGCAGTGCCGCGTCGCCGTGCTTGGACACGTGCTCGTCCAGCGCGGCGAGGGCCCGGGTGACCTCCTCGTGCGAGCCGCCGGCGCGCTGCTCCTTCCAGTACGCGGCGCCGAGCTGCTTGAGCAGCGCGGACGCGTCCCGGCCCACCTGGACCTCCTCGACCTTGTGCTTGCCGGTGTTCATCGTGTCCTCGGCCATCTTCTTGGCCTTGTCGAGGAAGCCGCTCATCGCGCCGTCTCCGTTCCCGTTCGGGACGGACATCGCTGCCGCCCCGAGGTCGCTGCCGTACCGGGATCACCGTCCGCAACGCGGCGTCGTCCCGCCGAGATCACTCGATGATCGATCAACGAATGGCACGGACACGAAGATCCCGAACGGAAGGACACCGATTCGGCCGGGCATTTCACCCGTTCGGCACTGCCGACGGCCCCTCCGGCGATCCCACGGGTACCTGTCAACTCCCGTCAGGTATGCGCGACACTGGCGATCATGCGCGCGAGCCGACTGCTGACCATCCTGCTGACCCTGCAGACCCGGGGCCTGGTCACCGCGACCGAGCTGGCCGAGCAGTTGGAGGTGTCGGTACGCACCGTCTACCGCGACGTCGAGGCGCTGGGCGCGGCGGGCGTGCCGGTCTACGCCGAACGCGGGCCGGCCGGCGGCTACCGCCTCCTGGAGGGCTTTCGGACCCGGATCAACGGGCTCACCCAGGACGAGGCCGACGCGCTGTTCCTGGCCGGACTGCCCGGGCCCGCGGCCGAGCTGGGGCTGGGCGCGGTGGTGGCGTCCGCGCAGCTCAAGGTGCAGGCGGGGCTGCCGGCCGAACTGCGCGATCGGGTCGGGCGCGCGCAACTGCGCTTCCACCTGGACGCGCCGGGCTGGCATCGCGAGGCGGACCGCTCGCCGGAGCTGGCCCGGATCGCCGGCGCGGTGTGGACCGACCGGCGGATCCGGGTGCGGTACCGGCGCTGGGCGGGCGAGGTCACCCGCGACCTGGAGCCGTACGGCCTCGTGCTCAAGGCGGGCGCGTGGTACCTGGTGGCGCGCACGGCGGGCGAGGGCGAGCGCCGCGACCGCACCTACCGCGTGGTGCGGATCGAGGAACTGGACGTGCTCGACGAGGCGTTCGAGCGTGATCCGGGCTTCGACCTGCCGGCCTACTGGCAGGCCTGGTCGCAGGACTTCGTCGAACAGTTGCGCCCGATCCTCGCGGACGTGCTGGTGACCGAGGACGCGCGGGCGATGGTGCGGCACCTGTTCGGCGCGCATGTCGCGGACACCGTGGAGGCGAGCGCGGGCGAGCCGCTGGCGGACGGCCGGGTCCGGGCCGACTTCCCGATCGAGACGATCGAGGTGGCCGTGCCCGAGCTGCTGCGGCTGGGGGCGGAGATCGAGATCCTGGGCCCGCCGGAGCTGCGCGCGCGCGTGGCCGCCGCCGCACGCGCGACGGCGGCGCGGTACGCGTGAGCGCCCGCGCCGCCGCCGGGGCGGTGGATCGGGGGGCTACGCGCCGTCCCGGCGGAACAGACGTACGCCCAGGGCGACCGAGACGGCGGCCGACGCGAGTGCGGCCGCCACGCCCGCCCCGACGGTGCCGCCGTAGTCGCCCACGAACGCCGACCGGACCGCCTCCACCTGGTAGCGCAGCGGGTTGGCCCGGGACAGCCCGTCCAGCCAGCCCGGGGCCAGCGACATCGGCAGCAGGATGCCGGACAACAACATCACCGGCAGGTTGACCGAGTTCACCACGGGGGCGAACTCCTGCGGACTGTCCACCCGCATCGCCAGGGCGTAGGACAGGGACGCGATCGAGGCGGTCATCAGCGCGACGAAGCCGAAGCCGATCAGTACGCCGACCAGCGGCGCGCGCAGCCCGAACGCCACGCCGACCAGGACCAGCAGCAGGGACTGGACGAGCAATTGCACGATGTCCTTGAGCACGCGCCCGAACAGCAGCGCGAGTCGGCTCACCGGGGTCACCCGCATGCGCTCCACCACGCCGTGCTGCTTCTCGATCAGGATCCCGAAGCCCGCGAACGCGGCGCTGAACAGCCCGAGCTGCACCAGCAGGCCCGGGACCAGGGTCTGCCACGAGTCGCCGTCGCCGCCGAGCGGGACGTCGCGCAGCAGCGGGCCGAACAGGATCAGGAACAGCAGCGGCTGCATGAGCCCGAAGATCAGGCCGATCCTGCTCGCGACGGTCTGCCGCAGGTAGCGGCCGAAGATCAAGAGCGTGTCGGCCGCGAGGGCGGACCCGGCGGACGGTGCGGGCGGCGCGACCCGGCCGGTCGACGTGGTCGGGCCGGCGGGTGCGGCGGAGGTCGACGGTGCGGACGGTGTGGTCATGGCTACCTCGGCCGGGTCAGACGGCGATCGGAGTCTCGCTCGGCGCGGGGGTGCGCCGACCGGTGATGGCGATGAACGCGTCCTGGAGCGAGGCGTTCGGGGAACCCGCGTACTCGGTCTTGAGCGCGTGCGCGGTGCCCTGGGCGACGATCCGGCCCCGGTCGACCACCACGAGTCGGTCCGCGAGCGCGTCGGCCTCGTCCAGGTAGTGCGTGGTCAGGAAGATCGTGGTGCCCCACTCGTCGCGGACGCGGCGGACCAGGTTCCACAGGTCGACCCGGCTGCCCGGATCCAGACCGGTGGTCGGCTCGTCCAGGAAGAGCACGTCGGGGCGGTGCAGCAGGCCCATCGCCAGGTCGAGCCGGCGCCGCTGGCCGCCGGAGAGCGCCGCGCACGGGCGGTCGAGCAGATCGAGCAGGTCCAGGTCGGCGGCCAGGTCGGCGGCCCGGGCCCGGGCGTTCGCCCTGTCCAGGCGGTACAGCCGGGCCTGGGTGGTCAGTTCCTCGCGCACCGACACGGCCGGGTCGACGCCGCCGGACTGGGCGACGTAGCCGATCCGTCGGCGTACGCCCGCCGGGTCGCGCAGGAGGTCGTGGCCGGCCACGACGGCACTGCCGCCGGTGGGCGTGAGCAGCGTGGTCAGCATCCGCAGGGTGGTGGTCTTGCCGGCGCCGTTGGGGCCGAGGAAGCCGAGGATCTCGCCCGCCGGGACGGTCAGGTCGATGCCGCGGACCGCCTCGACGGTGCCGCGCTTGGTACTGAAGGTCCGGGTGAGCCCGGTGGTGTGGATGACCGGTGTCATGGCACTACCGAAACATAGTCGATCCAATTTTGCAATGACCCCAAAATTCCAGTGTCACCATGAAGGCTAGGATGGCGGCATGACGGAGTCGGAACCCGCCGAGGGCCTGCGGGAACGCAAGAAGCGCCGGACCCGCACGCACATCTCGGACGTCGCGACGGGCCTGTTCCTGGAGCGCGGGTTCGACGCGGTGACCATCGCGCAGATCGCCGAGCTGGCCGAGGTGTCGGTGAACACCGTCTACAACTACTTCCCGGCCAAGGAGGACCTGTTCTTCGACCGCGAGGCCGAGGCGGTGGACCGATTGGCCCGCATCGTGCGCGAGCGGGAGACGGGCGAATCGGCCACGCGCGCGGTGCTCGGCGCGCTGCGCCGCGACATCGAGGCGCGCTCGCCGTACGCGGGACTGGTCGAGGGCTACGAGCGGTTCACCCGGGTCATGCACGAGTCGCCGGCGCTGATGGCCCGGCTGTGGCGGATGCAGCAACTGGGCGCGGACGCGCTCGCGCTGACCCTCGCCGAGGAGGCGGGCGCAGCGCCGGACGACCCGGTGCCGGCGCTGATCGCGGGCCAACTGGCCGGGATCCAGCAGGCGGTCTTCCGCGACATCGGTCGCCGGATCGCCGACGGGGGCGGCCCGGACGCGGCGGTGGAGTACGCGCTGGCGCAACTGGACGCGGTCGAATCGCTGCTCGGTGCCCAGGTGTTGGGCTACGCGGTCCGTGCGGGGAATCCGGCCGGGCCGGGCCCGGCGACGGGGTGTGCCGGCGGCGGCGTCGGGGAGGAGCATGACATCGGCGGCGACGGGGCGATCGATCCGCGATGATCTGCGTGGTCGGCGCCGCCGGGCTCGGCCGACGGATGCTCGGCCGTCACAGGCCAGACAACAGGAGAACCGTGTGACCTCACCAAATGCTTCCGACCGACGCGGACCGCTCGTGTACGTGGGTGCGTACACCCCCGACATGGAGGGTCACGGCACCGGCATCACGGTGTGCCGACAGGACCCGGGGACCGGGCTGCTCGGCACGCCGTCCGCGGTGATCCCCGCGATCTCGCCGTCGTATCTGGCCCGGCACCCCTCGGGGCGCTTCCTGTACGCGGTGAGCGAGCGCGGCGGCGAGGGCGCGGTCGGCGCGTACTCGGTGCAGGACGAACGGCTGGTGCCGTTGGGCGAGGTGTCCACGCTCGGCGCGGGGCCGTGTCACCTCGCGGCCGATCCCACCGGGCGATTCGTGATGGTGGCCAACTACGGCGGCGGCAGTGTCACCGTGCACCCGATCGCCGACGACGGCACGCTGGGCGAGGCGGCGACGCACGTGCGGCTGACCGGATCCGGGCCGGTGCGCGAGCGGCAGGCCTCCTCGCACGCGCACCAGGTGACGTTCGCGGGCGGCGGCGAGTGGCTCGTGGTCTGCGATCTGGGCTCGGACACCGTGTACCACCTGAGCTTCGACGCCGAGGCGGGCACCATCGCCGAGGGGCCGAAGGTGACCCTGCCGCCCGGCACCGGGCCCCGCAACATCGCCTACGGGCCCAACGATCTCGCGTGGCTGGCGGGGGAGTTGAACGCGACGGTCACGCCGCTGCGCAGCGACCCGCGCACGGGCGCGCTCACCGTCGCGGGCAAGCCGTTCGAGCTCTCCGCGGGCGAGGGCGCGCCTTCCGGGATCGTCGCGGCGGCGGACGGGCGCTTCGTGTACGTGGCGAACCGGGGGCCGGACACCGTGTCGGTGCTCGCCGTGAACGGCGCGGAATTGACCCTGGTCGAGGAGGTGCCGGGGGGCGGCGCCTGGCCGCGGGACCTGGCCCTGGTGGGCGACGTGCTCTACGTGGCGAACCAGCGCGGCGACACGGTCACCGGGTTCCGCCGCGACCCGGAATCGGGACGGCTCACGGCGCTGGGTGTCGCGCTCGAGACCGGGAGCCCGACGAGCGTGCTGGCCTAGCCGCGCACGAAGCGGTTCCGCGCGCCGGACGGGCCGAACTCGGCCCGTCCGGCGCGCGGGCCCCGGCTACAGGCCCAGGGACTTGACCGCCGCGACCAGGGGGGCCAGGTCGGAGCGCTGTTCGGCGTCCGCGAGGGACTCGCGCAGGGCCTTGTCGTGGGTGGGGCGCGCGGCGCCGAGCAGGTCGCGGCCGGTCGTGGTGACCTCGGTGTAGATGCCCCGACGGTCGGTGTCACACAGGTAGCGCGAGAGCAGGCCGCGCTCCTCCAGGCGGGTGACCAGGCGCGTGGTGGCGCTCTGGCTCAGCACCACCGCGTCGGAGAGTTCGTTCATCCGCAGGTGGTAGCCGTCCTGCCGGCTCAACACGTCCAGGACCGAGAACTCGCGCACGCTCAGGTCGTGTTCGGCCTGGAGTGCGCGCTCGATGTGCGCCTCGATCCGATTGTGCAGCGCCGCGAGCGCGCACCAGCCCTGCGCGAGCGGCGGTTCGACGGCCTGCCTTTGTTGTCCCATGCGCTCAGGATACCCCCGAAGCGAAATAGCCCGCGTTTGCATTGATCGGCGTCTGCAAATATTGTCGACGCTTGTAGTCATCGGGGCGCGGCGTTCGCGCACGCCGTCCACGCCGGCTCGTCCCCCACCACTCGCACCACTCCTCGAAAGGGGTAATCCGTGCCTCTCGCACTGCTGGCCCTCGCCATCGGCGCCTTCGGCATCGGGACCACCGAATTCGTCATCCTCGGCCTGCTGCCCGAGGTCGCGGGCACCTTCGACGTCTCGATCACCACCGCCGGGCTCCTGGTCAGCGGCTACGCGGTGGGTGTGCTCGTGGGCGCCCCGCTGATGACCGTCCTGGGCACCCGGGTCTCCCGCAAGCGCATGCTGATCCTGCTGATGGCGCTGTTCGTACTGGGCAACGCGCTGACCGCGCTGGCCCCCGCGTTCGGGGTGATCATGCTCGGGCGCGTGGTCGCCTCCTTCACCCACGGCGCGTTCTTCGGGATCGGCTCGGTGGTGGCCGCCGACCTGGTCGCACCGGAGAAGAAGGCCGCCGCGATCTCCACCATGTTCGCCGGCCTGACCCTGGCCAACGTGCTCGGTGTGCCGCTGGGCACGCTGATCGGCCAGTCGGCGAGCTGGCGGCTGACCTTCCTGCTGGTCGCCGCGCTCGGCGTACTGGGCGCGGTGGGCATCGCCCGGCTGGTCCCCGAACAGCCCAAGCCCGAGGGTGTGCGCCTGCGGCACGAACTCGCGGTGTTCCGCAACGCGCAGGTGCTGCTCGCGATGGGCATGACGGTGCTCGGCTTCGGCGGCGTGTTCGCCGCGCTGACCTACGTCAAGCCGATGATGACCGACGTCGCGGGCTTCTCCGAGGGCGCGGTCACCTGGCTGCTCGCGGTGGTCGGCCTGGGCATGCTGGTCGGCAACTGGGTCGGCGGCCGGCTGGCCGACCGGCACCTGATGCCGCTGCTGTACGGCTCGCTGCTCGCGCTCGCGGGCGTCCTGGCGCTGTTCACCGTGACCGCGCACGACAAGAGCGCGTCGGTGATCACGCTGTTCCTGATCGGCGCGCTCGGCTTCGCCACCGTGCCGCCGCTGCAGAAGCGGGTGATGGACAACGCCGCCGGCGCGCCGACGCTGGCCGCCGCGGTCAACATCGGCGCGTTCAACCTCGGCAACGCGATCGCCGCGTGGCTGGGCGGCCTGGTGATCGACGCGGGCCACGGCTACGAGTCGGCGAACTGGGTCGGCGCCGGTCTGGCGCTGGGCGCGCTGGCCCTGGCGGTACTGGCACACGGCCTGGAACGGCGTGCGCTGAAGCGCTCGCGCGTGGTGGCCGCGCACGTCCCCGGTGTGCGGACCGCGCTCAGCGGGCAGAGCGGGCAGGGCGACTTCGTCGTCGCGGATCGAGCGGCCGAGCGGCCCGCTCGACTCCCCGGCTGACGGGGCACCGCGCACCCGTAACCCCTGCACCCGCACCTCCGCAACCCCCGCACTCCGCCCCCCCCGGCACCTCCGACGAAGGACGATTCGAACCATGAGCACCACCCCCGTGCCCGACATCACCCTGAACAACGGCGTCACCATCCCGCAGCTCGGCTTCGGGGTCTTCCAGGTCGAGAACGACGAGGCCACCGCTGCCGTGGCGACCGCACTGGAGGTGGGCTACCGGAGCATCGACACGGCCGCGGCCTACGGCAACGAGGCGGGCGTCGGGCGGGCCCTGGCCGCCTCCTCGGTGCCGCGCGAGGAGGTGTTCGTGACGACGAAGTTGTGGAACACCGCCCAGGGATACGACTCGACCCTGGCCGCGTTCGACGAGAGCGTGGGCAAGCTCGGCCTGGACTACGTGGACCTGTACCTGATCCACTGGCCGACCCCGAACCGGGACCGCTACCTGGACACGTGGCGGGCGTTCGAGAAGCTGCTCTCCGACGGCCGGGTGCGCGCGATCGGCGTGTCCAACTTCCAGCCCGACCACCTGACCCGACTGCTCGAACACACCGCGGTGTTGCCCGCGGTCAACCAGGTCGAGCTGCACCCCTACCTCCAGCAGGGCAAGGTGCGCGGCTACGACCGGGCGCACGGGATCGCGACCGAGGCGTGGAGCCCGCTGGGCCAGGGCGGCGACCTGCTCCAAGACCCGGTGATCGCCGAGGTGGCCGGCGCGCACGGCAGGTCGACCGCCCAGGTGGTGCTGCGCTGGCACCTGCACCTGGGCAACATCGTGATCCCCAAGTCGGTCACTCCCGCGCGGATCCGGGAGAACTTCGAGGTGTTCGACTTCGAGCTGACCGCGGACGAGCTGACCGCGATCAACGCCCTGGACCGGGGCGGGCGGATGGGACCGGACCCGGACACCCTCAACTGAGCCGCGGCTCAGCCGCCTTCCGGCTCCACCAGCGCCGGATGCGCGGGATGGTCGTACCGCACCAGCAGGTCGGCCTCGGTCGCGGGCGCGATCTCCTCGACGTAGCGGGCCAGCGCCGGCAGCGTCCACGCCTGCTCGTCGGGAGTGCGCCGGCGCAGCGCGCCCGGGGACAACCACAGGTGCACACTCAGGTCCAACGGCAGCCCCTTGCCCAGCAGCAGCGGCCCGTCCAGGAGCAACACCCCGCCCTCCGGCAGTGTGGTGTACGCGGCCCGGGTGGCCCGGTCCCGGGCCGCGTCCCACAGACTCGGCAGGACCCGACCGGTACCGCCCGCGCCCAGCGGGTCCAGCACCTCCCGGCGCAACCCGGCGTCGTCCAGCCAGCCCCACAGGTAGGACTCCGCGTCGGTGTGCCCGTATTCCAGGCGCACCGACGCGGGGCGCAGGAAGTCGCGCGCCCGCACCCGCAACACCGGCCGCCCGAGCAGCCGCAGCGGGTCGACCAGCGCGTCGGCCAGGACGCCGGGTTCGGCCGCGTCCGCGCCGTCGACGGCGACCCGCGTCCACGGGCGGTCGCCCGCGCGGCGGGTGATCGCGTCCACGAGTTCGTCCACCAGGCCGGCCGGAGTGACCGGTCGCGCGCTCACCATCGGCGGGCCCGCCGCGGCCCGTTCGGTTCGATCATGGCCACATTCTCGGCCGACCCCGGTACGGGCCCTCAGTCGCCCCGCGGCTCGCGCTCGAGCGTCGCGTCGACGGTGATCCAGTCCGGCGGCATGTACGGGGGCGTCTTCCAGAAGATGTCCAGTCGTACGATCAGGCCCTCGTCGTCGAGTTCGAGGTAGTTCGCGAATCGCATCACCAGCAGGTCGTCCTCGGGGGTCGGGCGGATCGACTCGACCGCCTCGTTGAACGCGTACCGGCCGTCCTCGCTGAGGAAGGTGAAGCGCGAACGCAGTTCGTGCTGCGCCATGCGGCCGGTGACGGTGGAGACGAAGCGCAGGTAGGCCTCCTTGCCCTCACAGGTGTCCTCGGCGTTGTCGCGCATCCCCACGCGCACGAAGTCGTCGGCGAGCGTGGACGCCACCAGGTCCCAGTCGTGGGTGTCCACGCCCTGCCAGAAGTTCTCGACGGTGCGCCTGCGGGCTTCCAGGTCGTGCTGTTTCTCGGTCATGGGCGGACGGTAGTGCGGGTCGTGATCGAGATCCAGAGATATCTGACGGTCCGTCAGTACGAAGTGGGCCACCCGAGGGGCAACGCCGGCATCTGCGGCGCCGGTACGTCGGGCGCCTGCACGTTCGGCGGCGGGACCTCGATGAAGCCGCCGGAGATGCCCTGGTGCACGCCGACCACGGCGGGTCGCAGTTCGCTCAGGACGTCGTCCTCGTCGACCTGCCCGATTCGGCTGGTGTCGCTGGTCAGGGTGTCCGCGCGGCCGTCCGCGAGTGCGGGTGCGGCGAACGCGAGCGCGAGCAGGCCGGCGATCGCGGCGCCGGCGAGGAGTGTGGTGAAGCGCATGGGATCTCCCGTTGGTCGGTGCCCGTACGCGGTGTGCGTACGGGCACCAGCGAACGGAACCCGATGCTCCAAGTGGGGGAACCTCACTCGAACGAGGGCGTGTCGCGGGCAGCGGCCCGCCCGGTCACCCGCGCAGCGGCTTCACGAGCCCGGCGGCGAGCACGCCGGCGGACAACGCGCGCGAGTCGCCGGAGCGCGCGTACACGTCCACCGCGGCGTCCGCGAGCTTGATCACGTGCTCGTCGCCGTGCGCGTGCGCGCGGTCCATCGCCTCGGCCGGATCGCCGGCCGGCGCGGGTGTTGCGGGCGCGTCCTCGCGGGCCATGTAGACCGCGAAGACCGCGCCGGCGGTGGCCCACGCGACCCGGTACGAGGGGATCCACAACTCGGGCGGCAGCGCGGGCAACACGCGCAGCACCGCGCCGGGGGCGGTCACCCCGTGCACGTTCATCACCGCGTTGCCGTGTCCTCGACGCAGGTAGCGCAGGGTGGCCGCGTGCACCGTGTCGGCGAGCAGCGCTCGGGCCTCCTCCGGGGTGCCGGCCGGGCGCACCGACAGGGTCGCGGTCAGCCACTCGTCCCAGCCGGCCAGGAAGGTCAGTCGCCGGCTGATGTGGTCCTTCTCGCCCACCGGCAGCGGCGGCACCGCGTCCAGTGCCTCGAACGGCGTGCGGCCCCCCGCGAGCCGCGGCAGTTCGGGCAGCGCCAGGTTGCTCGAGGCGAAGTACGCCATCGCGTGCGCGAACTCGGCGAGCCGGACCGGGCTCTCGCCCGCGTCCAGCAGCGCGCGGACCGCGTGGCCGACCCGGATCACACCGTGCGTGGCGCCGCCGGGCAGCCCCGGGAGCAGCCGCGGCCACCACAGCGCGAGCACCTCGCGCCACGGCCGTTCGGCGATCTCGTCGATGAACAGCGCGATCCAGTCCCCGTCGCGGGCGTGGTCGCCCAGTGCCTCGCGCCACGCGTCCCTGGCGATCCGCTCGGTCGGGCGGGTCGGCGGTTCCAGTCGACGGGTGTAAACGTCCAGCCAAGCGGGCACGGCTTCCCACTGGCCCGAGTGCACGAGCGCCTCGACGGCCATCGGTCCGTGATTGGACAACTTGTCGTCGAACTCGGAACCGGTGCGATGCAGACGTTCGAACGCTTCGTCCAAGGTTTCGGCGGCCTGCTGATGCATCGTCGACTCCTTCGGTGTGTTTCGAGTGGACCGGGGGGGCTCCGGTTAGGACAGTTAAGTCTTGCCTAACTTGCCCGACCTCCGACGAGAAGCATAGGGTCGAGTACGTCACCGCAACCACTGCGCAGGAGGAACTCCCGTGGCCGACACGGTCTACACGCTCCCCGACCTCACCTACGACTACGCCGCCCTGGAGCCGCACATCAGCGGCGCCATCATGGAGCTGCACCACGACAAGCACCACGCTGCGTATGTGACCGGCGCCAACACCGCCCTCGAGCAGATCGCGGAGGCGCGCGACAAGGAGGCCTACGGCACCATCTCCAAGCTGGAGAAGGACCTGGCCTTCCACGTCTCGGGTCACGTGCTGCACAGCCTGTTCTGGACCAACCTCGGCCCGACCGGCAACGGCGAGCCCACCGGTGACCTCGCCGAGCAGATCGGTGTCGACTTCGGCGGCTTCGAGCAGTTCCGCGCGCACATGACGCAGACCGCGATGACCGTGCAGGGCTCGGGCTGGTCCGTCGCCGCGTGGGAGCCGCTCTCGCAGCGCATCGTGGTCACCCAGGTCTACGACCACCAGGGCAACATCCCGCAGGGCACCGTGCCGCTGCTGGCGATCGACGCGTGGGAGCACGCCTTCTACCTCCAGTACAAGAACGTGAAGGCGGACTTCTTCAAGGCCGTGTGGAACGTCTTCAACTGGGACGACGTCGCGACCCGCCTCGCCGCCGCCAAGGGCGCCTGAGGAACGGCGTTCGGTCCAGGGTCGCGCGGGTGCTCCCCGTGCGGCCCTGTCCGACGTCGGTGAGCGTGTCGGCACCGCCGGCACGCGCAGGAGTACGCACTCGGGGACTCGGGGTGGAGGAGAGGGGCGAGCGGTGACCGAGCAGGACGCGTTCGCACTGTTGCCCGAGACCCGGCGCGAGATATTGCGGCGCCTCAAGGGCGCGGGCGAACTGCGCGCGGAGGAATTGGCCGACGCGGTCGGGATGACCGCGAGCGGCATGCGCCAGCAACTGGCCGGACTGGTCGCCGAGGGCTACGTGACGCACCGGCAGGTCCGACTCGGACCGGGCCGGCCCAAGCACGTGTACCGGCTGACCGCGGCCGGTGAGAATCTGTTCCCCCGGCGCTACGGCGACCTGGTGGGAGACCTCCTGGAGACCGCGCAGGCCGAGGAGCCGGGTTTCGTGGACCGGCTGTTCGACCGTCGACGCGAGCGGCGGCTGGAGCGGGCCCGGGCCCGGACGACCGCCCCGGAGCTGGCCGACCGGGTGGCCGCGATAGCCGCGATCCTGGACGAGGACGGCTACCTGGCCGCCGCCGAGCCGTTGCCGGACGGCGGCGGATGGCTGATCGTCGAGCAGAACTGCGCGATCTTCGACGTGGCGGTGCGGTGCGGCACCGCGTGCTCCTCGGAACTGGCCTTCCTGCGGGAGGCGTTGCCGGACACCGAGGTGCGGCGGGTCAGCCACATGGTGGCGGGCGCGCCGCATTGCGCGTATGAGATCCGTCCGGTCGAATAGCGGGCGGGTTCGGTCGATCGGGGCGGGTGTGCTCTGGATCGGGCTTCGGTCGTGCCTTTCGGTCGGCTCTCGGTTGCCTCTCTCGGTTGCCCATCTCGGTTGCCCCTCGGTTGGCCCGATCCTTGCGGTGATTGGCTGTCCGGCCGGTAGGTGGGCGGTCGTGGGATCGGCACGCTGGGAGCGCGTCGCCGATCGCCGGCGGCCCAGGCGGGGCCCACCCGTCGAGAGGGTGAGGAGACGGCCATGACCGAGACCACCGACGCGCCGCGGATGCGGGCGATCAGCCAGGACGCCGCCGGTGGGCCGGAGGTGTTGCGGCTGGTCGAGGTGGCTCGGCCGGAGCCGGGGGCGACCGAGGTGCTCGTGCGGGTGCAGGCCACGAGCGTGAATCCGGCCGACTGGAAGACCCGCGAGCGGGGTGTGTTCCGCGACGGCACCGAGCCGCCGTTCACCCTCGGCTTCGACGTCGCCGGGGTGGTCGAGGCGGTCGGCGCGGGGGTGACCGTACTCGCCCCGGGCGACGAGGTGTTCGGTATGCCGCGCTTCCCGCACCCGGCCGGCGCGTACGCCGAGTACGTCACCGCGCCCGCCCGGCACTTCGCACTCCGTCCGGCCGGTCTGGACCCGGTGCGGGCCGCCGCGTTGCCGCTCGCGGCGCTGACCGCGTGGCAGGCGCTGGTGGACACCGCGAACCTGCGGTCCGGACAGCGGGTGCTGATCCACGCGGCGGCCGGCGGCGTCGGGCACCTGGCCGCGCAGATCGCCAAGGCGCGCGGCGCGTATGTGCTGGGTACCGCGAGCGCGGCCAAGCACGAGTTCCTGCGCGGGCTGGGCGTGGACGAGCCGATCGACTACACCCGGGTGGACTTCGCCGAGACGGTGCGGGACGTGGACGTGGTGCTGGATCCGATCGGCGGCGCGTACGCGGCACGTTCGCTGGCGACGCTGCGCACGGGCGGCACGCTGGTCTCGATCGTGCCGCCGGACGACACGTTCCCGCTCGCGCGGGCCCGGGAGGCCGGTGTGCGGGCGGTGTTCATGCTGGTCGAACCGGACCTCGCGGGGCTGCGCGAGATCGCCGCGCTGGTGGTCGCGGGCCGGCTGCGGGTCGAGGTCGCCGCGACATTGCCGCTGGCCGACGCGGCGAAGGCGCACGAACTCGGCGAGCGAGGGCGCACGGCCGGGAAGATCGTGCTGACGGTCGCCGACTGATCCGCGCGCCGAGGTCGGGTCAGCGGCCCGCCGGGGTGTCCTCGGCGAGTCGTGCGCGCAGGGTGGGCTTGCTGACCTTGCCGGTGCCGGTGACCGGGAGGGCGTCGGTGAACACGACGCGGCGCGGGATCTTGAAGCCCGCCAGGTGTGCGCGGCACAGGTCGACGAGTGCGTCGGGGTCGACCGAGCGTCCCGACACCGGGACGACGACCGCGACCACGCGCTCGCCCCACCGGGTGTCCGGTTCGCCGACCACCGCGACGTCGCGGACGTCCGGGTGCGCGCGCAGTACCGCCTCCACCTCGCGCGCGCTGACGTTCTCGCCGCCGGTGATGATCACGTCCTTCTTGCGGTCCAGGACGTACAGGTAGCCGTCGGCGTCGAGCCGGCCCAGGTCACCGGTGCGGAACCAGCCGGCCGCGAACTCGCCGGTGTCCACCTGCCAGTAGCCGTCCGCCACCTGTTCGGACCGGACCGAGATCTCGCCGGTGGCACCGGTCGGCAGTGCCCGGCCGGCGTCGTCGACGATCCGGATCTCGACGCCGGGGCCGGGTCGACCCGCGGCGGCGAACAGCTCGGGCCGGTGGTCGGCGGCGCTCAGGAACACCGCGTTGCCGGAGAGTTCGGTCATGCCGTATCCCTGGCCCAGGGCGCAGCCGAGCAGCCGGTCCACCCGGCGGATCAGCTCGGGGGTGATCGGCGAGGCGCCGTAGCTGATCGCGCGGATCCGCTCGCGCAGCCCGTCGCCGGCGCGGACGTGGTCCAGCAGGGCGTCGATCATGGTCGGCGCGAGCGACAGGTTGGTGACGTCGAACTCGCGGACCACCGAGGCCAGTTCGGCCGGGTCCCAGCGGTGCAGGACGACCACCGGGCGGCGCGCGATGTGGTGGGCGGGTACCTGGTAGCCGGCCACGTGGGCGAGCGGGAAGGGGGTCAGTACGACGGTGTCGGACTCGACCGGTCGGCAGGCGAGCGAGCCGCGCATCGCCGCGATCAGGCTGCGGTGGGTGAGCCGCACACCCTTGGGTCGGCCGGTGGTGCCCGAGGTGAACAGCAGCCACGTGAGTGCGCTCTCGTCGCCGGCGGCGGTGAACTCGGCCCCGTGCGCGGCGGTGTCCGCGACGGCTTCGCCCGGATCCAGGGTCGGGCCCTCGGTCCAGTCGAGCCTGGTGGTCAGGTCGGCGTCGCCGAGCAGCAGCTCCGCGCCCGAGCGGGTCAACTGGTCGGCCCACTCGCGCGGATGCAGCCGGGGATTGAGCGGGACCAGCACCCGGCCGGCCCACGGGACGCCGTAGTAGGCGGCCACGTACTCGGCCCGGTTGTGCGCGAGGATCGCGACCCGGGCGCCGGGCGAGGTCTGCCGTGCGACGCGGGCGGCGAGCGCGCGGGAGCGGTCGGCCAGCTCGGCGAAGGTCCACACGGTGTGCGCGTGGGCGGGCGCGCCGGCGGGCGCTTGGGCGGCGGGTCCGCCGGACGCGCCGGGCGCGCGGGGGGTGTGCGCGGGGACGATCAGGGCGGTGCGGTCGGGTACCTCCCGCGCCGCGTCGACCAGGATCTCGTGCAGCAGCATCGGGCCTCCCTCGTTCTCGCGGGGACGCTATCGCAGGCGTGGGACCGGAGCTCGAACGGGTGACCGGGCGGACGGGCGCGCCGATCGTGGATGTCGCCCGCCCGGACGTCGGGAGTGCGGCAGGATCGGTGGGGTTCGGCCGCGTTCGGCGCGGTCGCCGTCGATTCGGAGGGGCACACTCGATGAGCACTACGAACCAGGCCGCCAACGCCGATCGCTTCGCGGAGTTCTCGGCGCTGCATCGGGCCGAGACACCGCTGCTGTTGCCCAACGCTTGGGACCACGCCACCGCGGCCGCGCTGGTCGAGCGCGGGTTCGCGGCGATCGGGACGACGAGCCTGGGGGTGGCGATCGCGGCCGGCAAGCCGGACGGGGTGGGCGGGACGCGGGAGGAGACGGTACGCCTCGGGGTCGGCATCGCGCGGCTGCCGGTGCCGGTCAGCGTCGACATCGAGGGCGGCTTCGCCGAGCGCCCGGAGGACGTCGCGGCGTTGGGCGTCGAGCTGGTACGGGCCGGAGTGGCCGGCGTCAACATCGAGGACGGGCGGGCCGACGGGTCGCTGACCGACGCGGACCACCAGGTCGCGGTGATCGCCGCACTCAAGGAGGCCGCACCGACGCTGTTCGTCAACGCGCGCGCCGATACGTACTGGGCGGGCGGTCCGGGCGCCTCGCTCGACGAGACGACGCGGCGGATCCGGGCGTACCGGGCGGCGGGCGCGGACGGCGTGTTCGTACCCGGGCTCCAGGACGAGGCCGCGATCGAGACCCTGGTGGGCGCGACCGACGCGCCGCTGAACATCCTGTACAGCCCGACCGGCCTGTCCCGGGCCCGGCTCGCGAAGCTGGGGGTACGGCGGATCAGCACGGGTTCGCTGCTGTTCCGGGTCGCGGTGCGAAGCGCGGTGGATCTGGCCTGGGCGGTCGCGCACGACGAGGAGGCGGCACCCGCCGGTGCGCCGACGTACGCGCAGGCGCAGGCGATGTCGGAGGTCTATCGGGCCGACTGAGCGCTCGGCCGGAGCGGGCCGGGCGGCCGGGGTGCGTGGGTCGCGGGCGGTGGCCGTCATACTGCTGGTCGGCGGGCCGGGAGCGGTCCCGCTCGACCCGGCAGGCCCGATCGTGAAAGACCTGATCTCGATGACGCCGCACGTTCCGCCGTCCACCACCCCGGATTTCCAGGCCTTCTGGCAGGAACGACACCTGTGTCTGCTGGTCACCCACCGTCCCGACGGCACGCCGCACCTGGTTCCCGTCGGCGCCACCTACGACCACGTGTCCGGGATCGCGCGGGTCATCTCGGACGGCGCGAGCAGGAAGGTCCGCAACGTGCTGGCGGCGGGTCCGGGTGCCCGGGTCGCGATCTCCCAGGTGGACGGGAGGCGCTGGTCCACGCTCGAGGGCGGCGCGCGCGTCGCCGGTGACGCCGAGGCCGTCGCCGAGGCGGTCCGGCGGTACACCGAGCGCTATCGCGAGCCGCGGGTGAACCCGAATCGTGTGGTGATCGAGATCGCGGTGACGAAGCGGATGGGGACGGTGTAGCGCGCACCGGCTCGGGCGCCGGGCCGTCGGGGCGTAGCCTGCCGGGGAGTGTCGACGCACCGATCCGAATGGGGATGCTCCGATGATCCAGGTTGCCGTGGTCACCTTCGACGGCTTCAACGAGTTGGACAGCTTCGTGGCGGCGGCCATCGTCAACCGCTGCCGCAAGGATGGCCTGACGGCGTACATCACCACGCCCGCCCCGACCGTCACCTCGATGAACGGCGTCCAGATCACCGGGCAACGCCCGCTCGACTTCATCCCCGAAGCCGATGTCGTGCTGATCGGCAGTGGCATCAGGACGCGTGACGTCGTCGCCGACGACGCGCTCCTCGCGGCGCTGCCCCTGGACCCGACCCGTCAGCTCATCGGCTCCCAGTGCTCGGGCGCCCTGGTCCTGGCCCGCCTCGGCCTGCTGACCGACCTCCCCGCGTGCACCGACGCGACCTCGCGCCCGTGGGTCGAGGCGGCCGGCGTCGAGGTCCTGGACGCCCCGTTCCACGCGTCCGGCAACATCGCCACGGCCGGCGGCTGCCTGGCCTCCCAATACCTGGGCGCCTGGGCGATCACCCGCACCCTGGGCGAGTCCCACGCCCGCGCGGCAATCGACTACGTGGCCCCCGTCGGCGAAAAGCAGACCACGGTCGACCACATCTTCACCATCCTCACCGCGGCCCAACCCCTGCCAACCACCTGACAACCCCCGCGTCCGCGATCCGCGCGTAGCCGGCCGCCGAGCGGCGCCCCGCGTGCGCTCAGCCGCGCGGCCGCGCCCGTGCGTCTGGGTGCTCCTGCCGACGCGCCTGTTCCGGCAGCTTGTCCCGGGCCCGTCCGTCCCCGGCCGCCCCTTCCCGGCCCGCGCGCGGTCGGCCGCCCGTCCTCGCCGTGGGCGGCCCCGCTGCGTGTCCTCGCGGTACGCGCCCGCCCCACTCGACGCCGGCCGCGCGTTTCCGATTACCCGACCCCGATCGCAACCCGTGCTCGGCCAGCCCGGCCCGACCCGACCCGACCCGTGCCCGTGCCCGTGCTCGCCCGCGCCCGCGCCCGCGCCCGCGCCCGCGCCCGCGCCCGCGCCCGCGCCCGCGCCTTCCGGCATAGCAGGTGTGGGTGGGTGGGGTTTGGGGGAGCCGGGACAAATGCTTGGGGGTGATCTTGTGGGGTCGGGGGATTGGGGTGGGTGCCGGGGCCGGGTGAGGGTGGGGCGTATGGACTTGGATCTCGATGGGTTGACGGCGAAGGCATTGCGGCGGGAAGTACCGTCCCGAGAAGAGGCGTTGGCCGTTCTGGGCGGTGCGCACGAGGTACTGGACGTGGTGGCCGCCGGGGCACGCGTGCGGCGGCACTTCTTCGGCCGGCGGGTGAAGCTGAACACGATCATCAACATGAAGAGCGGGCTGTGCCCGGAGGATTGCTCGTACTGCTCACAACGACTCGGGTCGGCGGCGGAGATCCTCAAGTACTCGTGGATCACCCCGAAGGAGGCCGCCGAGACGGCCGATCAGGCGGTACGGGCCGGGGCGAAGCGGGTGTGCCTGGTGGCGAGCGGGCGAGGGCCCGGCAGCCGGGACATCACCCGGATCGAGGACACCATCGCCGCGGTGAAGGAGGGCAGCCCGGACGTGGAGATCTGCGTCTGTCTGGGTCTGCTCGCCGACGGCCAGGCCGAACGCCTCGCGGCCGCCGGGGCGCACGCGTACAGCCACAACCTCAACACGAGCGAGGCGCGGTACTCCGACATCTGCTCCACGCACACCTTCACCGATCGCACGGATACCCTGCGACGCGCCGGTACGGCGGGTCTGTCGCCGTGTTCCGGGGCCATCTTCGGGATGGGCGAGTCGGATTCCGACATCGTCGATCTGGCCTACGCCCTGCGCGAGTTGGATCCGGATTCGGTTCCGGTGAACTTCCTCATCCCGTTCAAGGGCACGCCGCTGGCGGAGAACTGGGAGCTGACCCCCGAGCGTTGCCTGCGCATCCTGGCGTTGTTCCGCTTCTTCTTCCCCGATGTCGAGGTGCGGTTGGCGGGTGGACGCGAGATCCACCTGCGGAGCATGCAGCCGCTCGCGCTGCATCTGGCCAACTCGATGTTCCTGGGCGACTACCTGACCAGCGAGGGCCAACCGGGCGCGGACGACCGGCAGATGATCGCCGACGCGGGCTTCGTGATCGAAGGGGCCGACGAGCAGACCCTGCCGGACGCCCGGCACGACCTGGTGGCGATCCGCCGCCGGGGCGCGGGCAGCGACCTTCCCCCGAACGCGTGAGGGCCGCCGGCGGGGGCGGCCTCGATGCGATCGCGGGCGTCGGCGGGCAGGCCGCAGCGCGGACCGAGTACCCGGACCCGGCTGCGAACCGAGCCGGACCGGCGGACCTGACCCCCGGCCGACTGCTCGACCTCGACCGCGAACACGTGTGGCACCCGTACGCGCCGATGCCCGGCACCGGACGCCCGCTGCTCATCGAGTCGGCCGCGGGAGTTCGCCTGCGGTTGGCCGAACCGGTGGGCGGGGTCGACGAGTTGGTGGACGGCATGTCGTCGTGGTGGGCCGCGGTGCACGGCTACGCGCATCCGGTGATCGACGCGGCGATCCGCGAGCAGATGGGGCGGATGAGTCACGTCATGTTCGGCGGACTCACGCACGAGCCCGCGATTCGGCTGGCGCGCACCCTGGTCGAGATCACTCCGGAGCCGCTGCGGCACGTCTTCCTGGCCGACTCCGGATCGATCTCGGTGGAGGTCGCGATGAAGATGTGCCTCCAGTACTGGCGGGCCCGAGGCCGCGCCGACAAGCGGCGACTGCTCACGTGGCGCGGCGGGTACCACGGCGACACGTGGCATCCGATGTCGGTGTGCGACCCGGAGGGCGGGATGCACCGGTTGTGGCAGGGGAGGCTGGCCGAGCAGGTGTTCGCGGACGCGCCGCCGAGCGGGTTCGACCCGGCCTACGTCGAGCACCTGGACGCGCTGCTGACCCGCCACCGGGACGAGGTCGCGGCGGTGATCGTCGAGCCGATCGTGCAGAACGCGGGTGGCATGCGCTTCCATCCCCCGGAGTACCTGCGCGCGCTGCGCGACCTGTGCACCGCCCACGACGTGCTGCTGATCTTCGACGAGATCGCCACCGGCTTCGGCCGCACCGGCGAGCTGTTCGCCGCCGACCACGCCGGCGTCAGCCCCGATGTGATGTGCCTGGGCAAGGCGTTGACCGGCGGCTACCTGAGCATGGCCGCGACGTTGTGTACGGAGGAGGTGGCGGCCGGCATCGCCGCCGGCGAGTCCCCGGTCCTGGCCCACGGGCCCACCTTCATGGGCAACCCGCTGGCCGCCGCGGCCGCGAACGCCGCGTTGGGCCTGCTGCTCGACCAGGACTGGCGGGCGAACGTCGCCCGCATCGAAGCCGGCCTCGTCGAGGGCCTGGCCCCGGCCCGCGCGCTCCCGAGGGTCGCGGACGTGCGGGTCCTGGGTGCCATCGGCGTCGTCCAGCTCGACCATGAGGTCGACATGGCGACGGCCACCCGGGTGGCCGTCGAACACGGCGTCTGGCTCCGGCCGTTCCGCGATCTCGTCTACACGATGCCGCCGTACATCACCTCGGACGCCGACCTGCGACGGATCACCGCGGCCGCCGGCGCCGTTGCCGCGGTGGCCTGACCCGATCCCGCGTGCGTTGCGGGGCGCCCGGGGCCTCGGGCCCCGCGGCGCCCCGCACGTGTGACCCACCCCGCGCGATCGGTGGGCGCCGAGCGGAAGTCCGGTCGTCTGGGCGAGCAACCCCGCCGCCCGCAGACGGCGTTCGACCGCGGGCCAGGTGGGCTCGACCGGATTCGAGCGGTGGGTGCCGGTGCCCAGGTCCTTGAAGCCGCTCGACGTCGCGACGCAGACCACCGGGCCGTCGATCGGGCCGTGCCCGCGCAGGCCCGCGAGGCCGGCCGCGGCGGAACTCTCCACCCCCAGCCCCTGGCGGCTCAACTCCGCCTGTGCCGAGTCAAGTTCGGCATCGGTGACGAGCAGCGCCCGGCCGCCGCTGTCGCGGAGTGCGAGCGCGCCCCGGTAGCCGCCGACGGGGCAGTCGATCGCGTAGGCGGTGGTGTGGCCGACCGGGACGTGTGCGGCCGGAGCCCCGACGCGCATCGCCTCGGCCGCCGGCCCGCCCGCCGCCGGCTCGCACGCGAACAGCCGCGGGGTGCGGTCGGTCAGGCCCAGGCGGCGCAGCCACGGCCCTCGGGCCTACGACCCGGTTCCCCACGGGCCTGCGACCCACCCTTCGGGCCTACGACCCGGATTCCCTCGGTGAGCGCACCGCGTGCCAGTCGTGGGTGTCGGTCAGGTTGGCGTCCGCCTGTCGGGCGGCCTCGACCGGGTCGCGCTCGCGCAGCGCCCGCAACAGGTCCTCGTGGCCGCCCGGGTTCGCGCCCTGGTAGTCGGGGTCGGTCCAGGAACCGGCCACCGACTCGCGCACCGGCCCGGACAGGTTCCGGTACAGCTCGGCCAGCAGGGGATTGTGCGCCGCGTCGGCGACCCCGAGGTGGAACTCCCAGTCGGCGGCCAGCCACGCGTCGAAGTCGCGCTCGTCCCACGCGGCCCGGCGCCGGCGCAGCGCGCCTTCGAGCACGGTCAGGTCGGCCTCCTCGGCACGGATCGCGGCGAGTCGGGCGGCCTGGAGATCGAGCGCCTGGCGCACCTCCAGGACCTGCCCGATGTCGCTGCCGCCGTACAGCCGCTCGACGGCGCCGGAAAGCTCGCTGACCGCGCGCACGTAGGTGCCGTCGCCCTGGCGCACGTCGAGCAGGCCCGCGTGCGCGAGCGCGCGGACCGCCTCGCGGACCGTGCCCCGGGCCACCTGGAGCCGGCTCATCAACTCCGGCTCGGGCGGGATGCGGCTGCCCACCGGCCAGTCGCCGGAGGTGATGCGCTCCCGCAGCCGGGCGATCACCTCGGCGGACAGCGCCGGCCGGCGCACCGATTCGAGGCTGCTCATCGGGCGGGCTCCTGACCTGGGACGTCGACACGACCTGCGACGTCGAACCGAAACAGGACCCAGGATACATCCGATGATCGGATGTCACCCGATGTCAACCCTCCGTCACCTGGACAGGATTCATCAGACGTCTTACCTTTGACCCATGACATCCGCAGCCTCCGTAGCCGCCGGCGCGCCCCTGGCGCCGACCACCGATCCGGCCGGTCGTACCCGTGCCGCGTGGCTGGCCGGCGTGGGCATCGTGCTGATCGCGTTCAACCTGCGGTTGGGCATCAGCAGTGCCGCCGCGCTCCTGGAGGCGCTGCGCGACACGCTCGGCTTCGGCTCGGTGACCGCGTCGCTGTTGCCGACCCTGCCGACGCTGTGCTTCGCCGCCGCCGGGCTGACCGCGTCGCCGCTGGCCCGCCGGTTCGGCACCGAACGAGCGGTCCTGGTGGCGCTGTTCGCACTGGCCGCCGGGCTGGGCATGCGGGTCGTGCCGACCACCTGGGCACTGCTGACCGGCACCGTGCTGGGCATGTCCGGCCTGGCCGTGGGCAATGTGCTGCTGCCCGCGTTGCTGCGCGCGCACTACCCGCACCGCGTGTCGGTGCTGACCGGGGTGTACACCACGGTGATGGCGCTGGGCGCGACGCTGGCCGCCGCGATCGCGGTGCCGGTGGCGGACGGCCTGGACTCGCCGTCGCGGGGGCTGGCGGTGTGGGCGCTGCCGGCCGTGGCCGCGCTGCTGGTGTGGTCGCTGGTCCGGGCGCCGCACGCGCTCACCGCCAAGGCCGGCCCCGCCGCGTACGTATCGCCGTGGGCCGTGGCGCGCACCCGGCTGGGCCGACTGGTCACGGCCTACTTCGCGCTCCAGGCGCTGAACTGCTACGCGCTGGTCGGCTGGTTGCCGACGCTGCTCTCCGACGAGGGGATGAGCGGCGGCAAGGCGGGCGCGATGCTCGCGATCACCCAGGGGGCGGGCATTCCGGCGACCTTCGCGCTGCTCGCGTTCGTGCGGGCCACCGGGCGGCTGCGCCCCGCGTTCGTGGTGGTGTCGGTGAGCATGCTGATCGGCTTCGTCGGTCTGCTCGTGGCCCCCGTCGCGCTGCCCGTGGTCTGGGCGGCTGCGGTCGGCCTGGGCTTTTGCTCGTTCCCGCTGGTGCTCTCCGTGATCGGCGGCAGCGGTACCGGCGCCGCCGAGACGACCGCGCTGTCCACGCTGGCCCAGTCGCTGGGCTACGCGGTCGCCGCGACCGGCCCGTTCGCACTGGGCCTGATGCACGGCGCCACCGGCGGCTGGACGGTGCCGATGGCCGCGCTCGTGGTCACCGCCGTCGGCCAACTCCTGGTCGGCCTGGTCCTGTCCGGCAACCGAGGCGCGCACTCCGCGCCCGAGCCGGCGCGACGATCCGTGCGATCCGCCGGCTGACCGCGGAACCGGCGCAGGACGCGCGCGGGTGCCCGAGGCACGCGACCTCGGGCACCCGCGTGGTGGGTTCGGCCGATCTAGAGGATCTCCGCCGCCGGCTGGGCGAACTGCGAGGCGTACAGCCGCGCGTACGCACCCTCGGCCGCCAACAGCGCGTCGTGCGTGCCCTGTTCGACGATCGAGCCGGACTCCATCACCAGGATCACGTCCGCGTCGCGGATCGTGGACAACCGGTGGGCGATCACGAAGCTGGTCCGACCCCGGCGCAGCGAGTTCATCGCCTTCTGGATCAGCACCTCGGTGCGGGTGTCCACCGAACTGGTCGCCTCGTCCAGCACCAGGATCTGCGGCTCGGTCAGGAACGCCCGTGCGATGGTGAGCAGTTGCTTCTCGCCCGCGCTGAGGTTGCCGGCCTCGTCGTCGAGCACGGTGTCGTACCCGTCCGGCAACGTGCGCACGAAGCGGTCGGCGTGGGTGGCCCGGGCCGCCGCGACCACCTGCTCGCGCGAGACGTCGCCGACGCCGTACGCGATGTTGTCCGCGATCGTGCCGCCGATCAGCCAGGTGTCCTGGAGCACCATGCCGATCGGCGCGCGCAGGTCCTCGCGGGCCATCGTGGCGATGTCCACGCCGTCCACGGTGATCCGACCGCCGGTCACCTCGTAGAACCGCATCAGCAGGTTGACCAGGGTGGTCTTGCCCGCGCCGGTGGGGCCGACGATGGCCACCGTCTGGCCCGGGTGCACCTCCAGGTCCAGGTTCTCGATCAGCGGCTTGGCCGGGTCGTACCGGAACGAGACGCCCTCGAAGGCGACATGCCCGGTGACCTTCTCGATCCGCGTGGGTGGCTCCGGGTCGGGGGACTGCTCCTTGGCGTCGAGCAGCGCGAACACCCGCTCGGCCGAGGCGACGCCGGACTGGAGCAGGTTGGCCATCGAGGCGACCTGCGTGACGGGCCCGTTGAACTCGTACGAGTACTGGATGAACGCCTGGATGTCGCCGAGCGTCATCGCGCCCGAGGACACCCGCAGGCCGCCGATCACCGCGATCAGCACGTAGTTGAGGTTGCCGACGAAGGCCATCGCGGGCTGGATCAGGCCGGAGATGAACTGCGCCTTGAAACCGGCCGCGTACAGCGCCTCGTTGTGCTTGTCGAAGACCTCGGCGGACTCCTTCTGCCGACCGAACACCTTCACCAGCGCGTGTCCGGTGTACATCTCCTCGATGTGCGCGTTGAGCTTGCCGGTACTGGACCACTGCTTGACGAACTGCGGCTGTGCGCGCTTGCCGATCAGCATCGTGACCAGGATCGAGGTGGGCACGCTGATCAGCGCGACGAGCGCGAGCAGCGGCGAGATCCAGAACATCATCACCAGTACACCGACGATGGTCAGCACCGAGCGCACGATCTGGCCCATCGCCTGCTGGAGGGTCTGCGCGATGTTGTCGATGTCGTTGGTGGTGCGCGAGAGCACCTCGCCGCGCGGCTGCTTGTCGAAGTAGTTCAACGGCAACCGGGACAGTTTGGTCTCGGCGTCCTCGCGCAGCCGGTAGGTGGTGCGCTGGACGATCGTCGCGGTCAGTCGGCCCTGCACGAAGGCGAACAGCACCGAGCCGACCACGACCGCGAAGGTGGCCAGCAGGATGGTCCGCACGTGCCCGAAGTCGATACCGTCGCCGGCGACGCCGGTGAAGATCGCGTCGGTGGCCTTGCCGAGCAGTCGCGGGGTGAGCACGGCGAGGCCGACGCCCGCTATGCCGCACACGAGCAGCGCGTACAGCCGGGTGCGCTCGGGGGCCATCAGGCCCAGCAGGCGGCGCCCGGACGCCTTGAAGTGCATCGACTTCTCGGTCGGCGCGCCGCCCATCATCCGCGCGGCGGGTCCGCCGCCGGGGGGCGGGCCGGGGCGGCGTTGCGGGACGGCGGCCTCGGTCGAGTCGCCGGATTCGGTGGTTTCCTCGGTGGTGGTCACGCCGCCTCCTCCTCGGTGAGCTGGGACAGCACGATCTCGCGGTAGGTGTCGTTGCCGGCCATCAACTCGCGGTGCGTGCCGGTGCCGACCACGCGGCCCTCGTCGAGCACCACGATCCGGTGCGCGTGCCGGATGGTGGCCACGCGCTGCGCGACGATCACCACGGTGGCCTCGGCGGTCTCCTCGACCAGCGCCGCGCGCAACGCCGCGTCGGTGGAGTAGTCGAGTGCGGAGAACGAGTCGTCGAACAGGTAGATCTCCGGCTTGACCACCAACAGCCGGGCGATGGCCAGGCGTTGCCGCTGGCCGCCGGAGACGTTGCCGCCGCCCTGGGCGATCGGCGCGTCCAGCTTCTCGGGCAGCGCCTCGACGAACGCGCGGGCCTGTGCGATCTCCAGGGCCCGCCACAGGTCCTCGTCGGTGGCGTCCGGATTCCCGTAGCGCAGGTTGGAGGCGATGGTGCCGGAGAACAGGTACGGCTTCTGCGGCACCAGCCCCACCGTGCGGGACAACAGCGCGGGGTCCACCTCGCGGGTGTCCACGCCGCCGACCAGCACCGCGCCGCCGGTCACGTCGAGCAGGCGCGGGATCAGGCTCAGCAGCGTGGTCTTGCCGGCGCCGGTGCTGCCGATCACCGCGGTGGTCTCGCCGGGGCGGGCGATCAGGTCGATGCCGCGCAGCACCGGCTCCTCGGCGCCGGGGTAGCAAAAGCTCACGTCGCGCAGTTCGAGCCGGCCGTGCGCGTGCAGCGCGGTCACCGGCGCCTGGGCCACGGTCAGGCTGGTCTCGGTGTCCAATACCTCGGTGATCCGGTCCGCGCAGACCGACGCGCGCGGGATCATCATGGTCATGAAGGTGGCCATCATCACCGACATCAGGATCTGCGCGAGGTAGCTGAGGAAGGCGACCAGCGCGCCGATGTCCATCGATCCGGCGCCGATCCGGTGGCCGCCGATCCACACGATCACGATCGCCGAGGTCTCCCACACCAGCAGGACCGACGGGTACATGAAGGCCATCAGCCGGCCGAGCGAGAGCGACACGTCGCGGATCTCGGCGTTGGCGTCCGCGTACCGCGCCTGTTCGTGGCCGTCGCGGCCGAACGCGCGGATCACCCGGATCCCGGTGATCTGCTCGCGCATGATCCGGTTCACGTTGTCGATCCGGCCCTGCAGGACGCGGAACAGCGGCGGCATCGCGCGCACGATCCAGCCCACGGCCAGGACCAGCGCGGGCACGATGATCAGGAACAACAAGGACATCGGGACGTCCTGGTTGACCGCCATCAGGATGCCGCCGAAGCACATGATCGGCGCCGACACCATCAGGGTCAGCGCGAGCAGGGCCAGCATCTGGACCTGCTGCACGTCGTTGGTGGTGCGGGTGATCAACGACGGCGCGCCGAACTGGCCCACCTCGCGCGCGGAGAAGGTCTGCACCCGGTTGAACACCGCCGCGCGGATGTCGCGGCCCACGCCCATCGCGATCCGCGCGCCGAAGTACACCGCGATCGCCGCACAGACGATCTGGACCAGGGTCACCCCGATCATCGCGGCGCCGACCCGCAGGATGTAGCCGGTGTCGCCCTTGACCACGCCGTTGTTGATGACGTCGGCGTTGAGGGTGGGCAGATACAAGGTGGCGAGCGTCTGCACGAGTTGCAGCAGCACCACCAGAGCGATCGGTTTGGCGTACGGGCGCAGATGTGCGCGCAGCAGTCGGATCAGCACGAGGTCCTCTTCGGGTCGGAGGAGTACAGCCGACCTGGGGCACGAGCCGTACACGGGCGCGGGGTGGGCCCCGTGCGGTGCGCCGGATCCGGGTGCGGGTCGAGGGCGCGGCGCGGAGGCGCATTCTGTCCTCGACCGTAGTGCCCATCGATGGGGTGGTCGATCGGATTGTGCCGACCGGTCGGTCGAGGCCGCGCCCGGTCGGCGGCGACGGTCGAAGAGGTGTGCATGGTGGTTCTCCCCGAGTGCGATCCAAGGTGGCGAACACGGCCCGTCGGCGATGGCTCGGGCGGCATGTGGACACCCTAGAACTTCAAGTTGACTTGAGGTCAAGGTCGACGATCCGGACGTGTCGATGCCCCTCGGATCGTCGACGACCCGTTCGGAACCGTACACAGCGAAACGGCCCGTCCACCCCGAGGGGTGGACGGGCCGTTTCGGTGCGGGTCGCGAAACGTCAGTGGATCGCGACGAACGAGTCCGTGGAGTGCCATACGGCGAAGTCGCCGCCGTGGTGGCCGCAGCCGTCCGAGAACTTCACGCCGGAGCTGGTGTGGTGGCCGACCACGAGGCCGTCGTCGTGGCCGCCCGCCTGAGCGGTGCCGGCACCGGCGAAGGCGAAGAGCGCGGCGCCGGCAACGGCGATCAGTGAGGTACGGAGGCGCATTGTCATCTCCCATGAAGTGTGGGTGAGCGGGACGTATATACAGATATCCGCAAAATCACAGCAATATGGGTAGGTTCGCCCATTAGGGGCGTATCGCGCGCTCGTTACGACCCGTTCGGCCCGTCGTCACTGGTGCACGAGGGTGAGCCAGTGCGCGTATCGCTCGTCCGTACCGGTGATCGCCGCGGTGTAGGCGTCCTGGATCTTCCGGGTGATCGGCCCGGTACCCACCTCGCGGTCGTCCAGCGAGGCCACCGGGACCACGCCCGCGGCCGTGCCGCAGACCATGATCTCCTCGGCGGTGTACAGATCCGAGCGGAGCAGGTTCTCGGTACGGACCGCCAGACCCAGATCCGCGGCCAGCGTCAGAACGGTGTCCTGGGTGATCCCGCGCAGCGCGCCGGCGCTCGGCGGCGGGGTGAACAGCACGCCGTCGCGCACCGCGAAGACGTTGGCCGCGCTGCACTCGCTGACGTAGCCGTCCGCGTTGAGCAGCAGCGCCTCGTCGTAGCCCGCCCGCAGCGCCGCGGTCTTGGCCAGGGCCGCGTTGAGGTAGCCGGCGGTGGCCTTGGCCGCGGGTGGCAGCGCGTTGGGGTCGTTGCGTCGCCACGAACTGGTGGCCAGGCGGATGCCGCGCTCCGACGCGTCGCCGAGGTAGGCGTGCCACTCCCACCCGGCGATGCTCACCTCGACCGACATGTCGGGCCGGAGGGCCGGACCCATCTCGCCGTAGCCGATGTGCGCGAGATGGCGCAGGTAGCACTCGGAGTGCCCGTTGGCCGCGATCAGTTCCACCGTCGCGGCGCGCAGCGTGGGCAGGTCGTAGGGCAGTTCGAAGCCCACGATGTGGGCGCTCTCGCGGAACCGCCGCAGGTGGTCGTCGAGCCGGAACACCGCGGGGCCGCGCGGGGTGAGGTGGGCCCGGGTGCCCTCCAGTACGCCGGTGCCGTAGTGCAGTCCGTGGCTGAGGACGTGCACCTTCGCGTCCGCCCACGGCACGAGCGTGCCGCCCATCCAGATCCGGTCCGCTTCGGTCAGTGCCATCGCTGCTCCCGCCCTCGTGCGCTCGTGCGTGGTCGCCTCCGGCCGCGAGCGCCTGGCGGCGCCGCCGTCGGGCGTGCTCGACAAGTGGATCACCGAGAGACACTTCGATGGGCCACTTGATGAATGGCACATTAGCTCTATCGCTATTGGTCCACTAGTGCCGATCCGACATCCGGACACGCCCGAGCCGCTCCTCGGCGCGGGCCGGGAGCGCGGGCGGTCGGCTTACCGGGCACGGGAGTTCATCACCCGGAACGGGCTTAACGCACCCGACGGCCCGACGGGCTTAACGGACCCGACGGGCCTAACGGACCCGACGGGCCTCGCGCCAGGCCGCGGTCAGGAGTTCGACGGCCTGGGAGAGCACCGGTTCGGGCCACGCGAAGCTCAGGCGGATGTGCTCGGCGGCGGTGTCCGGGTCCGGCGCGAAGACGGCGCCGGGGGAGACCGCGACGCCGTGGCGAAGCGCGCCGGCGACGAATTCCTCGCCGTCCACACCGGGCAGCCGGGCCCACAGGGACAGGCCGCCGCGTGGCAGGGTCCACTCCCACTCGGGCAGGTGCCGGGCGAGTTCGGCGGCGAAGTGGTCCCGACGGGCGGCGAGCGTGTCGGCCCACGCGCGGACGCGCCTCGGCCGGTCGGGGTCGCGCAGCAGGTGGATCGCGACTTGCTGGTCCAGCGTGGAACAGGCCAGGTCGGTACGCTGCTTGGCCTCGATCAGCAGGGCCCGCACGGAGGTCGGCGCGGCCACCCAACCCAGCCGCAGACCGCCCCACGTGGTCTTGGACAGCGAGCCCAGGCACACCGTGCGCTCGGGCAGATGCTCGGCCGCCGAGGCGACCGGCCCGTCGGCGAGATCGGCGAGGGTGCGGTCCTCCACGAGCAGCGTGCCCTCCTCGGCGGCCACCCGCGCGACCGCCTTCGCCCGCCGGGCCGAGACCACCGCCCCCGTCGGGTTGTGCACGGGCAGCGAGAACGCGTACGCGGGTCGATGCCGGCGGATCGCCGCCCGCAGTTCGTCCGGGTCGAAGCCGTGCCGATCGCCCGGCACCGGGATCGCCTCGGCGCCGAAGCGGTACGCCGCGGCGAGCATTCCGGGGTAGGTGGTCGGCTCGACCAGGATCCGGTCGCCGGGCCCGAGCAGCGCGTCGGCGACCAGGTGGATCGCCTGCTGCGCACCCGAGGTCACCACGATGTCGTCGGCGCCGAACCCGGCGGGCAACGCGTGCGCCGCGACCAGCGCGCGCAGTCGCGGATCGCCGGCGGGCGCGTACCCGTCCTGCGGTCGGGCGTCGAGCAGGTCCTCCACGCGCAGCGCGGTGTCCGGCAACAGCGAGGCGTCGGGTACGACCGCCTTGGCCAGGTCGACCACGATGGCGCCCTCGCGCAGCCAGCGGGAGAAGGTCGGCCGACCGCCGGGACGCACGTACGAGCCGCTGCCGTGTCGCCGTTCGACCAGGCCGATCCGGTTCAGCGAGAGGTAGGCCGAGGCGACCGTGCCGCGACTGAGCCCGAGCGCCTCGGCGAGCGCGCGCTCGGACGGCAGCCGGGTCTCGGCGAGCAGGTCGCCGCCCTCCACCAACTCGCGCAGCGCGTCGAACAGCCGCTCGCCGCGCGAGCGGCGCTCGTTGCGCCGGGGCCGCCCCATGCGCTCGGCGACCACGACCGCGAACTGCTCGACCTCCACGACCACTCCCTCGCCCCGCGTTCCGTCGGATCCCACGATGGCTCGACGATATGGGGTCGCGCCGGCCCGGCAGGCCGTCCGGCTACCACGGCAGCGGGTGGGTGTCCCGGAAGAAGCCGCCGGTGGGCCCGCGGTCCGGAAGGGTCGCCGCCCAGACGATGCCGGCCGCGCCCGCCGCGACCGGGCGACCGCCCGGGCCGCCCGGCTCGGTGGCCACCCAGCCCGGGCAGACCGCGTTGACCAGGACGCGGTCCGGGCGCAGTTCGGCCGCGAGCATCCGGGTGAGCGCGTTGAGACCGACCTTGGAGATCGTGTACGCGGGCGTGCCGCCGCCCATGTTGGTCAGCGACGCGGCCTCGCTGCTCACGTTGACCACCCTGGGATGGGCCGAGCGGCGCAGCAGCGGCAGGAACGCCTGCACCGTGCGCCAGGGCCCGTACAGGTTGGTCTCGCCGGCCTCGGCCACCACGTCCAGGTCGGCGTCGGTCGCGCGCTGCCAGGTGTCGTAGGTGATCGCGGCGTTGTTGACCAGGGTGTCCAGGCCGCCGAAGCGCTTCTCGACCTCGGTGGCGGCGCGCCGTACACCGGCCGGGTCGCGCACGTCCAGGAGCACCGGATGGGCGTGCAGGCCCGCCGCGCGCAACTCGCGCGCGGCGGACTCGGCGGCGTCGGCCGAACGGGCGCCGAGCAGCACGGTGTGCCCGAGCGCGCCCAGTCGACGGGCCACCTCGTGGCCGATGCCGCGATTGGCGCCGGTCACCAGCGAGATCGGGCCGACCCGACGACCCGGGCGGGCGGCGAGTGAATCGGTGGTGCGGGCCATCGGGTCAGCGCCGCCCGTCGAGCCGGTCGAACGTGTCGCCGAACACCCACGGACTGGTGGAGGCGATGAAGTCGGTCGGGAACCCGGCGGTGTATCCGGTCACCGCCGCCAACCGGCGCAGCGCCTCCTCGGGCAGCCGCACGTCCACCGCGCCGAGGTTGTCGCGCAACTGCTCGGCCGAGCGGGCGCCGATGATCGGGTGCACCGCGCGCGAGTGTGCCCGGGTCCAGGCGATCGCCACCTGCGACGCGCTCGCGCCGAGTTCGTCGGCCACCTCCCGGACCACCCGGGCGACGGCGTGCTCGTGCTCGCCGAGCGAGTCGGGCGAGACGCGGGTGCCGGCCTCGGCGCCGCCGGGACGGGTGAACTTGCCGGACAGCACACCGCTCGCGAGCGGCCCCCACGCGGCCACCGAGAGGCCGAAGTACTCGGCCATCGGCAGCAGTTCGCGCTCGATGTCACGATTGAGCAGGTTGTACGGGACCTGGAGCCCGGCGAACGGGGTCCAACCCCGCCACTCGGCGAGCGTGTCGGCCCGGCTGACCACCCACGCCGGAGCGTCCGACATGCCGACGTAGAGGACCTTTCCGGAGCGCACCGCGTCGTCCAGCGCGCGCATGGTCTCCTCGATCGGGGTGTGCCGATCCCACAGGTGCACCCAGTACACGTCGATGTAGTCGGTGCGCAGGCGACGCAGGCTGGTCTCCAGCGACAGGGCCAGGTTCTTGCGGTGATTGCCGGAGGCGTTCGGGTCGGCGGGATCGCGGGTGACGGTGTACTTGGTGGCGAGCACGAACCGGTCCCGGCGGCCCTCCAGCACCTCGCCGACGATTTGCTCGCTTTCGCCGCCGCGGTAGTTGATCGCGGTGTCCACGACGTTGCCGCCGGCGTCCGCGTACACGTCGAGCATCCGGCGACACTCGTCGAGCCCGGCGCCGACACCGCCCTCGCCGCCGAAGGTCATCGCGCCCAGGAACAGTTCGGAGACGCGCAGGCCGGTATTGCCGAACAGGCGGTATCGCATGGGAGTTCCTCTTCCTCGTCCTCGTCCTGGCGGTGCATCGGGGTGCGGCCATCGTCGGATCCGCGGCGGCGCCGGGTCCAAGACCGGCTGTGATAACCAATGGCTATGGACACGCACCTGCGAGACCTTCGGTACTTCGTGGCGACCGCCGAGGAGCTCAACTTCACCCGCGCGGCGGAGCGATTGTTCGTGTCGCAGCCCGCGTTGAGCAAACAGATACGCCAGTTGGAGGACGGGCTGCGCACCCGCCTGTTCGACCGGGACCGGCGGGCCGTCACGCTCACCGCGGCCGGCGCGGCGCTGTTGCCGGCGGCGCGCGAGGTGATCCGCTGCTGGGACGAGGCGCAGCGGGTGGTGGGCGACGCGGTCGCCGCGGAGGCCGCGCTGTTGCGGGTGGGGTTGTCCACGAGTGTCGGGCGCGGGCTGTTGCGGCGCGCGCGTGCGGGGTACGCCCTGCGGCGGCCGAACGGGCGGCTGCGGATTCGGCAGATCGACTGGGACGACGCGACGGCGGGGCTGGCCGAGGGGGAAGTGGACGTCGCGCTGGTGTGGTTGCCGCTCCCGAACCCGGACGCGTTCGCGACGCGCGTGGTGGCGACCGAGCCGCGGTGCGTGCTGGTGCGCGAGGACCATCCCCTCGCGGGGCGCCCGAGTGTGGAGTTCGCGGAGCTGCTGGACGAGCCGTTCCTGGCCCTGCCTTCTTCGGCGGGGCCGCTGCGGGACTACTGGCTGGCGATCGATCATCGCGGTGGGCGGCCGGTCCGGGTCGGTACGGAGGTGTGCAACGCGGACGAGACCTTCGCGGCGGTCGAGGAGGGGAGCGGGATCGTGCTGCTTGCCGCCGGGAACGCGGCGATCTATCAGCGGTCGGGGACGGTGGCCATTCCGGTGAACGGGCTTTCGCCGAGTGAACTGGCGGTTGCCTGGCGGGTGGATGATCACCGGGGGACGGTCCGGGATTTCGTCGAGGCACTTTAGCCGCGCGGGCGGCGGGTTCCTTTGTGGTCCTCAAGCGCCGGACGGGCTGGAGTCGGGTGGGTGGGCTTGGGGGGACGGCCTGGGGTTTCGGGGTGTCCTCAAGCGCCGGACGGGCTGGGTTTGGGTGGGCTTGGTGGGATGGGTTGCGGTGGGATGGGCTGGGGTTTTGGGGCTTTGAGGGGCGGGTCGGTTAGAGGGGGTGGGGGGTGGGTTCGTATAGGCGGTATAGGCGGTGGGTTGTGTTGGTGTGGTCTCGGGTGGTTACCGCTTTCCAGGCTTGGGAGAGGAGGGATCGGGCCTGGTGGCCGGGCCAGGGGGTGGGGAGGAGTTCCGGGGGGAGCAGGGGGTCGGGTTCCATTGCTCGGCCGAATTCGACGGTCAACTCGACGCCGATGGTGAGTAGTTCGACGTCGTCGATGTCGGCGTTCGATTCCAGGCGGGCCAGTCTGGGGCGGGTGATCTCGATCAGGCGCTCGTAGCGCTCGGCCAATTCGGTGAGCGGCCACAGGTGGGCGGCCAGTGCCGTCGGGTGATCGAGCGGGCCGATGCGCAGGTCCCGGCTGGTGAGCAGGGTTACCGCGTCCGGTACACCCAGCCGCCGCGCCTCGGCCGAGACCAGGTCGGTCCACTCGTTCGCGGACACGTACAGGCCGCCGTGCAGCGCCGCGCCGCCCAGCCGCAGGATCGCGTCGCGCAGCGCGTCGCGCGCGGATCGCGCGGACTCCGGGATCGCGAACGCGACCAGTCGCCACGTGCCGTCCCACGGTTCCAGGCCGCGATCCTGGCGGAACGCGTGGCGCACGAACCCGACGTTGGGTTCGATGGTGCGCAGGGTGTCCTCGGACGCGTGCAGCACCGCCTTGCGGCCGCGACCGTGATGGGTGAACCGCCCCTCGGCGACCAGGCGCTTGACGCACAGCCGGATCTGCTGGTCGGTCATCCCGAGCACGCCCGCGACGGTGTACAGCTCGCCCGCGTCCACGCTGCCGTCCGGCCGCACCAGCGCGTACACGAGGGTGCGGGTCGGGATCTCGACCGGGTCGACTCCTGGCGTTCCTGGCATGGGCCGAGCATACGAGCGCGCGGGGCGGCCCATCGCGCTCACCCGCGCGCGGCCGTCGGGGCGGGCCCGATCCTGCGGATCATGGTGGTCACGGCCCCGAAGCCCAGCAATTCGCGCAGGTAGGGCGTGTGCTCGGTTCTGGTCGCGACGAAGCCGTGTCGTTCGTAGAGCGCGCGGGCACGCGGGTTCACGTCGATCACGTCGAGCCGGATCCGTCGGCAGCCGAGTTCGCGGGCGAGTACGGCCACCTCGTCCAGCAGCAGGCTGCCGATGCCCGTGCCGCGCTGCGAGGGGTCGACGGCGATCCCGTCCATCACCAACTCCGAGGACCCGGGCCTGCGTTCGAGCAGGGCCAGGATGGCGACGCGGTACAGGCCGCCGAGTCGGCCGTATGCGCGCAGCACGTCGCGCGCCGAGCCGCCGGTGAGGCCGCGGCCACCGTGCGTGTAGCCGGCCAGGCCGACCAGTACGCCGTCCCGGGTCGCGGCGATCGCGCGGTCCGCGTGCAGGTGCTCGGCGATGAACGCCGTCCCGGCCTCGGCCGGGCCCAGCGCGGTGCCCAGCTTGCGCCCGAACGCCTCCCAGTACAGCTCGGCCGCCCGGCGGCGCGCGGCGGGCGGCAGGCCGCGCCGGATCAGCGGCGCGCCCGGCCGCCGGTGATCCGAACCGACTCGATCGTTCGGCTCGCTCGCCTGGTCCATCGCTGCCTCCGGGTGGTGGGTCGTCCTCGGCGTCGTCGTCGATCTCGATGCCGGGCATCCGGAAACAGCGTACTTGGAACGTTCGTTTATCGGACGAGCGTTTGTGAACCAATAGTCAGTGTGCGTGGAGGCACCCGGTTCACGGTGCTCTTCGCGCCGCGCCACCTGTTCGCCGCCGGCTGCCCCGGCGGCAGGCGGTGCTTCCCGGCCGGGCGCCGAGCACCGCTCCGGGTCAGAGGGCGACCGGGATCGCGCCCAGGGCCGTCGTCACGTCCGCCAGGTGCGGATCGGCGGCGGCCTTGGTCAGTGCGGCGGTCAGCGCCTCCGCGTAGGTGGCGTCGGCCTGGGCCAGCCGGGTGCGCCCGTCGTCGGTGATCACCGTGTACACGCCTCGGCGGTCCTTGGGACACAGGTCGCGTCGGGTGAGCCCGTCGGTTTCCAGGCGGACCGCGAGGCGGCTGACCGAACTCTGGTTCAGGCCGATCGAATCGGCGAGTTCCTGCATGCGCAGCTCACCGTCGGGCGCGACCGCGAGCCGGGAGAGCGCGCGGTACTCGGACAGGCCGATCCCGTGCCGCCGTTGCAGGGTCCTGCCGAGGTCGTGTTCGACGCGCGCGTGCAGCACGACGACCTGTTCCCAGAGCTTCGCGTCCATGGCCCGTCCCCTTTCGCCGTGCGGGCGAGTCGCCCGGGCGGGCGGGTCGCCGGTTCGGTGGAGTCCCGGCGGCCGGTCCGGTGGAGCGTACGACCGCTGTTGACAGCAGATTACATGTAGTGCCAGATTATGCATGCACAAGCAAACAATGTATGTGCATGCACCTTCCTTGGGTGCACGCCTTCCCGAACTCCCGGAGCACCTCATGACGATCTCCACCGCCGTCGACGCCGCAGCCCCGATCCAGCGGATCGCCACCACGCCGGACTGGTACGAGCCTTACAAGATCTCGCAGGCGATCCGCGCCGGCGGCCTGATCCACGTGTCCGGCCAGGCCGGCTTCGACGAGAACGGGCGCACCGTCGAAGGCGGCTTCCTGGAACAGGGCCGCCAGGCCTTCCGCAACGTGGAACGCGTGCTCGCCGCCGCCGGAGCGACCTTCGCCGACGTGGTCAAGGTCGGCATCTACGTCCGCCATATGGCCGAGGACCTGGACAAGCTGATCGTGCTACGCGAGGAGTTCCTGTCCCTGCCGTATCCGGCGGACACCCTCGTGGAGGTCTCCTCGCTCGCGCAGCCGGACTGGCTGATCGAGGTCGAGGTCACCGCGCTCGACCGCTGACCCGATCCCACCGAATCCGATCGACCCGAAGGCAACCGATCGACCCGATGAAACGGATGACGCGTTGACCTCTCCCGCCACCACCGCGAACCCGCTGTTGACCCCGTACCGGCGCGGCCCCCTGGACCTGCCCAACCGGATCGCGACGGCCCCGATGACCCGGGGTCGCGCCGACGACACCACCGGTGTGCCGAGCGAGCACGCCTCCGCCCACTACACCCAGCGCGCCGGAGCCGGCCTGCTGATCACCGAGGGCATCTCGATCCACCCGCTCGGCAAGTCCGGCCCCGGCATCCCGGGACTGCGCACCGACGAACAGGTCGCACGCCGGCGTGAGATCACCACCGCCGTGCACGACGCGGGCGGCCGGATCTTCGCCCGGTTGTGGCACGTGGGCCGGATGACGCACCCGGTGACCCTGGACGGCACGACGCCGACCGCGCCCTCGCCCGTGCCGATCACCGAGGCGCCGATCTTCACGCGCGATGGCCTGCCGCCGCACGTGACCCCCCGCGCGCTGACCCTCGCCGAGATCGAGGAGGTGGTCGCCGCGTTCGCGCGCGGTGCGCGGCGGGCGATCGAGGCCGGGTTCGACGGCATCGAGATCCACGGCGCCAACGGCTACCTGTTCCAGCAGTTCCTGGCCGAGAACACCAACCTGCGCACCGACCGCTACGGCGGATCGAGGGAGAACCGGCTGCGCTTCGTGCTGGAGGTGGTGGCCGCGGTCACCGCCGAGATCGGCGCGGACCGGGTGGGCCTGCGCATCTCGCCGGACAACCCGGAGAACCAGATCCGCGAGGCGGACGCGCGCGGGACCTACCCGGCCCTGGTCGACGCGCTCGACCCGGTCGGCCTGGCCTACCTGCACGTGCTGGAGCGTGGCGACTACGCCGCGCTCGCGGATCTGCGTCCGCGCCGGACCGGCACGCTGATCGCGAACCACAACGGGCCGACGCCGGTCGACCCGACGACGGCCGAGCGGCTGCCGGCCGCCGAACCGGCCGACGTGGTGGCCTTCTGCCGGCTGTTCATCAGCAATCCGGACCTGCCCGCGCGGATCGCCGAGGGACTGCCGTTGGCCGCGCCGCCGGTGGCGGACGTGTACGGCGGGGGCGCGCGCGGATACGTGGACTATCCGGCGGCCTCGGGCGCGGCCGGTTAGGCGTCCGGACTTCAGGCCGCCGCGTCGAGCGGGCCGGGCTCGCCGGTGAGCGCGGTGCGCAGCGCGTCCGGGGTGAGCAGGCCGACGGCTCGACCGGCCTCGTCGGTCACCGCCCACACCCGCATGCCCCGGGCGCGCATGGTGGCCAGCGCCTCGCCAGCGGGCATCTCCGGCCGGGCGAACGGGCCGCCGTCGTGCCTGATGTTCCCGATCGGTGTGCGCGCGGTGTACCACGAGCGGGTTTGGTACGGCGCGAGCTGCGCCCGGCGTACGACGCCGAGGCAGCGGCCGTCCTCGGCGTGCAGGATCACGTGGTCCGCGTCGGCCACGCGGATGATGTCGACGGCCTTGTCGACCATGGTGTTCACGTCGATCCGCAGCTCGGCGGGCCGCATGGCCTGCGCGACGGTGAGCGGACCGACGGGGCGATGGTGGGGGATGGCGGTCATCGGGGGCACCTGGTTTCCAGTCGTCCGGATCCGGGGTTCGCACCCGGGTCGCCGGTGGTTCGGGTCATGGGAGACCGCGGCCGGTGGGAACCGGTCGCGGGTCGGACCGTGCGCGCACCGTCTTCGGACGACACGCCCCGGCGGGGCGGCGGAAGTTCGGCGCTGAAGCCACCCGGGGCGCGGCCGGCGCGCGACGTCGATCCCACCGGGAGTGGGCCGGCGGGTACCGGCGTGCCGGGGCTCGACGCGAGCGTGACCGCCTGCGGTGGATGGCGACGCGAGAGTCGCGATGGCGCTGTGCGCTCGGTCGGCGGGCGAACTGCGGTCACCGGAACCCCGGTTCACCAGCCCTGCGGATCCGGCCGCAATGGCCGAAGTCCTCGCCCACCGAGGACGGCGTCGGCGCGGAGGCCGACGTACGACGTGTCTTCGGTAGGGCCACCTTACCGTCTTCTTGACGTCTTTCCGACAGGCGGCCGACTCGGCGTCGGGACGATTGGGGGTGAACCGGCTTTATTCGCACCACATTTCAGGCTCGGTCGCGCCGTCGAGACGTGCACCGGCGCCGACCGAGGCCCCGAATCGCTCGGCCTGGGCCGGTGTTCCCCGGCGCCGGCTACCAGGTGTAGATCGGTTTGCCGTTGCGGTCCTTGGCCTCGGTGTACACCTTCATGCACGCGCCCTCTTCGGAAGCGTTCAGGGCGGAGGAGCCCTTGGGGAGTTCACCGGCCGGCGGGGGCGGCGGGGCGGACGGCGGCGCCGAGGGGGTGCTGCTCTTGCCGGTGCCCTTGAAGGTGGCTCCGGAGCCCCAGTCCGCGCCGATCTGCACCGTCACGTGGGTCGCGTTCGGCTGGGGGGACAACGCTGTGGCGGGCAGGCCGAGCGCGTCGGCCACGGCCTGCGCCTGGACCTGGTCCTTGGCGGGGAAGATCACCGCGCTGGTCTGCCGCCTGATCGGGTTCGGGTCCTTCGTGGTCTTCGTGAAGCCCTGTGCGATCAGGCCCTCGGTGACGGTGCCGGGCAGGCTCGTCCTGGTCGAGCCGTTGACCACGGTGATCCGGATCGCGGCCTTGTCCACCGCGGGCGGCGGGGGCGGTTGTGGTGTCGAGGGCGGCGTGGTGGTCTCGGTGCCCGGCGATGGGCCGTTCTTGTCGAACGCGACGTCCGAGCGGACCATCTTGAACAGGGTCTCCGCGCTCGCCGCCGGGACCAGGTGCTGATCCGGGGCCTGCGGATCGGCGTCGTGCGGCATCGTGGTCATGGTGATCCGGTTGGTGTTCACCTTGTTCAGCGTGGTCGCCAACGAGGTGAGCTTCTGGATCCCGTTGAGGCCGTCGTCGACGGTCAGCGACCTGGTCGCGGCGTCGGCGACCTTGAACAGCTTGATCGGGTTGGTGATCGTGCTGTTCGATTTGAGCGTGCGCACCATCGAGTTGAGGTACATGTGCTGCGCGTGGGTGCGCCCGACGTCGCTGCCGTCCTCGAAGGCGTGCCGCGTACGCAGCCACTTGAGCGCGTCCTCGCCCTGGATCTTGTGCTTGCCGGCGGTCAGCCGCAGGTGCGAACCGACCACGTGCCGCTCGCCGTTGACGTACTCGACCGCCTCGTCCTGGATGTTCGACTGCACGCACACCTCGACCCCGCCGACCGCGTCGGCCATCGAGACCACACCGGAGAAGGTGACCATCATGAAGTGATCGATGTGGATCTTCGTGAGCAACTGCCACGTGCCGACCACACAACCGGGCCCGCCGCGACCGAGGCTCTCGTTGATCGTGGCGTTGATCGGCGGGAACCTCTGCTTGGTCTTCGGGTCGGTGCAGGCCGGTATCGCCACGCGTGTGTCACGCGGGATGCTGATCACCGACGCGTTGCTGCGGTCCGCCGAGACGTGCAGCAACATCTGCACGTCCGCCCTCGGCGCGCCGCCGTCGCAGGCGCCGCCGAGCTTGCAGTCGGTCGGGTCGTTCCGGCCGTCCGAGCCGATCATCAGGATGTTCATCGGGGTGCGGCCGAACTCGTCGGGCGCCTCCTTGGGCACGTCCACGTCGCTGGTGTTGAGCTTGCTGTGCTTGATGTTGGCGTTGAGCTTTTGATAGATCACGTAGCCGGTGATCCCGAGCGCGACCAGCACCAGCGACATCACCAGCGCGGTGATCTTGAGCTTGCGGAAGCGGCGCGGCTTGCCGTGCCCGGTGCGCTTGGACCGTCGGGCGGCCCGACCGCCCGACGTGTCGTCGCCTCGGCGGGCGCGCGGTACGGCGGGCGCGTCGGCGGCGGGCTCGGCGCCGGCTTCCTCGCCGTCCGTCGCGGGAGTGGTCGGGGCCGCGTCGGAGGAGGGTGGTCGCGACGCGTTCGCGCGCCGACGGCGACCACCAAACTCCGGTGCGGAACTCAAAACGACCCCCGAGAAAGATGTCGTCGAACCGATGCCGCGTTGCCGCGGACTGGCTCGACACCGTACCGGGCGGCCGGAACGGACCGAACAGGTGCCGGCCGCCCGTCGTCGTGACGGCGGCCTCCTCGGAAACGGACGGCTTCACGCACATGTTGGTTGCGGCGCGGACGATCGGTCCGGGTATGGCATGGGTCACGCCGCGGCGCGCGTGCCGCCCGAAGACGGGAAGCGGCCGTGACGGGAAGCGGCCGTGCACGACAAAGGACGGCGCCGCCCTCGGGGGGAGGGGGCGGCGCCGTCGTTCAGGCGTCGGTGAGCGGGATCACCTCTCGGCGGGGGGCACGCCGCGACTCCAGCCGAACGGTAATTCGCGGCGGCAAAGGTTGGGCCCGGGGACACCCGTTCACCGACTGCTCCGTACAACGAGCGAACCTCGGCGACCATTCCCGGACATAGCGGTTGATCTTCGGATCGCGTTCCGTGGTTGATCCTCCGATCACGTCCCGTGCGGCCCGGACGGCGGGTCCGGCCGCGCTCCGGCCGGGCGCGCGTCCAGGCCGGCGATCAGCAGGTCGAGGCCGGCGTGGAACTCGGTCTCGGGCGTGCTCTGGGCGGCGGCCCCGGCGATCTCGATCAGGTACGGGAAACGGTCGGCCGGCAGCGCGCGGGCCCGGTCGGTGATCGCCCGGACGTCCTCGTCCGGCGCGATCGAGAGCGGGCCGGCCAGTTCGGCCTGGGCGAAGCCGGTGACGAAGCCGGTCACGGCGCGGAACGCGTACAGCAGGTCGGCCCCGCGCCGGCCGCTGCGGGCGAGCGCGCGCAGCAACGCCTCGCCGTGCGCCAGCGTGGACCCGTCGGTGATCCGGCGGGTGAGGATGAGCGGGATGACGTCCGGATGGGCGCGTACGGCACGCCAGTTCGCCTCGGCGAGCCGGCGGGTGTCGACCCGCCAGTCGTCGTCCTGGGCGTACTGCTCGTCGAGAGCCGGCAGCGCGTCCGTCATCACCGCCTCGACGAGCAGCCCCTCCAGGCCCTCGCGGCCGTCCACGTAGTTGTAGATCGTCATCGCCCCGGTGCCCAGCGCCGCGGCCAGGCTGCGCATGGTCAGCGCACCCAGGCCGTGTGCGTCCACCAGGGTCAGGGCCGCCGTGCGCAGTTGCTCGCGGCTGAACTTTCGGGGTGCGGGCACGATCCTCCTCCTTGACTTACGTACAGCGTACGTGTTCGATGGGCATTGTTCACGTACAGAGTACGTCAACGCGGCTCCGGCGGCTCTCGCCGAGCCGGACGGGCGCGCCCGGATGCGCCCGATCCCCTTTTGTGGCAAGGAGTTTCGATGACTCACGTCGATGTGTTCGAGCGTGCCCTCCGGTTGGCCGAAGGCGGCCGGATCAGCATCGGGGAGCGCCGGATGAGCGGCGCCGACCAGGGGTGGCAGGTGGCCGCCTTCCGTGTCGAGACCGACGCCGACCTGCATGCCGACCACTGGGAGACGCATCCCGAGTCGGACGAGGTGGTGTGCGTGTGGACGGGCGCGCTGCGGATCGTCCTGCGCGCCGAGGAGGGCACCGGCGAGGAGTCGCCGGTGACCCTGCGGGCCGGCAGCGCGTTCCTGGTGCCGCGCGGGCGTTGGCATCGACTCGAGTTCGAGGAGCCCGCCGATCTGATGTCGATCGCCCGACGCTCCGGCACCCGTCTGGAGCGACGGGCCGAGTGGGCGGGGGAGCGGGCATGACCGGGACGATCGAATCGGCGGCCGTTCCGGTCCGGATGCCGCGCGCGACCCGGATGTTGCTGGTCGTGGTGCTGACCGTGCAGTTCACCGTCGCGCTGGACATGTCCGTGGTCAACGTGGCCCTGCCGGACATCCGCGACGACCTGGGCTTCGGCGCGGACGGGCTGCCGTGGGTGGTGAACGCGTACGCGCTGAGCTTCGGCGGGCTGCTGATGCTCGGCGGTCGGATCGGTGACCTGGTCGGCCGCCGTCGCACACTGGTCGCGGGCCTGACCGTGTTCGGCCTGGCCGGTCTGGGCGGCGGACTGGCCACCTCGCCCGCCGCGCTGATCGCCGCCCGCGCGGTGCAGGGGATCGGCGCGGCCGCGCTCGCGCCGGTGGCGTTCGCGCTGATCACGGTGACCTTCCCGGCCGGGCCCGCGCGGTCCAGGGCGCTGGGGTTGTGGGGCGCGGCGGCCGCGGCGGGCGGTGCGTTCGGAGTGCTGATCGGCGGGCTGCTCACCGAGTCGGTGGGCTGGCAGGCGGTCATGCTGATCAACGTGCCGATCGTCGCGTTCGCCGTGTTCGCCGCGCGGGGACTGCCGGCGGATCGACCCGTGCCCGGCGCCGCGCCCCGGCTCGACCCGGCCGGCGCGCTGCTGGTCACCGCGGGTGCGACCACATTGGTGCTGGGCGTGGTGCGGGCCGAGCGGCAGGGCTGGGGGTCGGCCGTGACGATCGGTACGCTCGCCGCCGCCGCGGTCTTGCTGGCGGCCTTCGTGCTGGTCGAACTGCGGGTCGCCGACCCGCTGTTGCGGATGGGACTGTTGGCCCATCGGCCGGTGCTCGGCGCGAACCTGTTCATGATGCTGTTGTTCTCCGGCCAGTTCGCCGCGTTCTACTTCACGTCGCTCTACCTCCAGCAGGTGCTCGACTACGGACCGGCCGCCGCCGGCGCGGCCTTCGTGCCCTTCTCCGGCGGGATCGTGATCGGCTCGGTGCTCGCCACCCGGACGATGGCGCGAATCGGTCCGGGGCGACTGCTCGGACTGGGCGGCGTGCTCGCGGCGGTGGGCTTCGGCTGGTTCGGGCTCGCGTTCGACGTCGACGGCACCTTCTTGCGCTCGATCCTGGGTCCGTCGCTGGTCGCGAGCATCGGCGCGGGGCTGTGCTTCGTGCCGCTGGGCACCGCCGCGACCGCGGGAGTCGCCGCGCACGAGGCCGGGATGGCCGGCGGACTGATCAACAGCTCGCGACAGATCGGCGGTTCGATCGGCCTGGCCGGGCTGGTCACGCTGGCCGCGTCGGTGATCGGACCGGACGGCGGCGGGTCCAAGCACGAACTCGCCCACGGGTACGCGGTCGCGCTGGCGGCGGCGGGCGGACTGCTGGTGTTGGCCGCACTGGTCGCGCTGGTCTTGGTGCCGGCGAAGCTCGGGGGTGCGCCCGCCGGCGAGGGGGGATAGTCGGCCGGGGCCGGGGCCGGGGCCGGGGCCGGGAGACCGGGGCCGGGCCGGGCAGGGCGGAGCCGGGAGACCGGTGGTGGGCCGAGTCGGTGTCGATGCCGGTGTCGGGTCCACTCGGCGCTCGGCCCGGGCCGGCCACGAGTGCACTTCGCGTTCGGCTTCCCGGCTCGGGTCTCAGCGGCCTCCGAGACCCGTTCCCGCCCTCAGGCCTCAAGTGACGGCCTACAACGGCTCGTTGCGCCACGCACAGGCGAACCCGCGCGCCGGATAACGCCTTTGGGACCGGCCCGGCCGGACCGTGCGATGCTCGTCGACGCAGGTCGGGCCGCGAACTCCACTGCCATCCCGCGTATATCGCTGCTTTTCACTGGGTAGCGTCGGGTCGTGACCAACCGGTACGGCGACAGGCGTGCGCCGTTGTCGACTCTGTGTCGGACCGGCCGACTGTAGAAGCCCGCGTACCCGCCGATGGCCGGCGTACGGGCGTGCCGCACCAGAACTGCGGACGAGCGTACGGCGCGAAGGGAGAGCCGATGAGTGTATTCACACGGACGTGCCTGCGAGCGGGGGCGGTCGCGGCCGCGACCGCCGTGGTGGTTCCGCTGACCGTCTTCCTGGCCGCGCCCGCGAGCGCGGCCCCTTCCGCGTGTACCGCGCGGACCGGGCCGTACCAGCGCCAGGTGGAGAAGGCGTTGGGGCTCAAGGTGGACGGCCGGCAGTCCACCGCCGACTGCCGCGCCATCCGTACCTATCAGGCGCAGAACGGCATCCGCCCGGCGGCCGGCTACGCCGGGCCCGTCACCTACGGCGTGATCAAGCGCAAGGCCGCCGGCGGGGAGGGCGGTTGCCCGACCGACGTCGGTCGGATCGCGTGCGTGGACCTGGGCCGGCAGGTCAGTTGGATCCAGGACGGCGCCAAGCGGGTCTACGGGCCGGTCGCCATCCGCTCCGGGCGGGACGGCTTCGAGACCCGCACCGGTCTGCACAAGGTCTACTACCGCGCGATGAACCACTGGTCGACGCTCTACGACGTGGCGATGCCGTACAGCCAGTTCTTCGACGGCGGCATCGCGTTCCACGCGATCGACGGCTCGGTCACCTCGCCGCCCGGCTCGCACGGCTGCGTCAACATGCGGCCTGCGGACGCCCAGGCGTACTGGGGACTGCTGCACACCGGCGACGAGGTGTACGTGTACGGGAACAAGCCCGGTACCTGACAAGCCGGTTCGGGTCGTCGGCCCCGGTCGCCGGTCGGCCGGGCGCATGTGCCCGGTCCCGGCGGGCGTGGTCAGACCGCGCGCAACGCGCCCGGGTGCCGGCCGGTGAGGTGGTCCAGGGCCGCGGAGGTGGGCTCGTCGAACGGGAGGTAGACGACCAGGGTCTGGTCGACGTCGGCGAGGTCGAGGATCTCGCGTTCCAGGCGTAGTTCGCCCGCCTCGGGGTGGGTCAGGTGTTCCACGCCCACTCGGCGCGGCGGCGTGGAGGGCGCGGCCAACCGCTCGGTGAACGCGGTGCCCGCGGTGACGGCCATGCCGTCCAGGAAGTCCTGCACGTAGGGGTCGCCGAACGAGGACGCCAACCGCAGGATCGCGGCGTGCTCATCGGCTATCCGCTCCCAGTTCGGGTAGGCGGCGCGCGCTCGCGGATCGGTGAACACGTAGCGTGCGAGGTTGGGTTCGTCCTCGTCCAGGATGCCCAACGGACGGGCGAGCCGCTCGTACCCGTTGGTGAAGGCCAGTACGTCGCCCAGCCGGTTGACCAGCAGCGCCGGGGCCGGTTCGAGCCGATCCAGGAGCGCGAGCACCGTGGATCGCACGGCCCGGGCGGGCGGTTCGCCGCCCGTGCACGGGAACATCTCGCCGGTGGCGGCCTTGGCCAGCAGGCGCACATGCACGCGCTCGTCCGCGCTCAGCCGCAACGCGTCGGCCAGCGCCGCCAGCACCTGGCCGGACGGGCGGCGGTCGCGGCCCTGCTCCAGCCGCGCGAGGTACTCGGCGCTGACCCCGGCGAGGGTCGCCAGCTCCGACCGGCGCAGGCCCGGGGTGCGACGCCGGGCACCGTCGGGAAGCCCGACGTCGGCGGGCTTGACCGCCTCGCGGCGGTTGCGGAGGTAGGTACCAAGTTCGTTCTCGCTCACGGCCCGCAGTCTATGGCGCGGGCAAGCCCCGCTCGCGGCCCCGGTGCTGCCCGTCTCGGCACGGCCTTCCTCGGCCTCGGCCGACCGAGCACGGTGGGCGGAACGCCGGCCGCATCCCGGCCGGTCGCTCCCGAACCGTCCCGCGGCGTCGAGGAGTCCCGTGTTCATCGGCTGTCTCGTGGTCGGTGCCCTGTCCACCGTCGAGCCTTCGCGCGTTACTGCCTGCCGCAGGTCTTCTTCTACGGCGTGTTCACCGTGGTCGGCCAAATCCGCAACGCGTGGGGCCGGTTCGGCTCGATGATGTGGACGCCGGTGCTGAAGAACGTGGTGGTGATCGCCACCTTCGCGCTGTTCATCGCCTGCACCCACGACGCCGGCCCGCACGGGTTGTCCGCCGCGCAGACCCGGCTGCTCGGGATCGGTACCACGCTGGGCATCGTGGTCCAGGCGGCCTGCCTGTTCCCGTACCTGCGCGCGAGCGGTCTGCGGATCCGGCCCAGGTTCGACTGGCGCGGCAGCGGGCTGCGCCAGGACGCCCGACTGGCCCGCTGGACGCTGCTGTTCGCGCTGGTCAACCAGGTCGGCTACACCGTCGTGGTGAACCTGACGGTGGCCGCCGGCGCCGCCGCGGAGCGGGCCGGGGCGGCGGGCGGCGCCGGGTACACCCCGTACGGCAACGCGCAGACGTTGTGGATCCTGCCGCAGTCGGTGATCACCGTGTCGCTGATGACCGCGCTGTTTCCGCGGATGTGCCGGGCCGTGGCCGAGCACCGCCCCCAGGACCTGCGCGAACAACTCTCGCGCAGCCTGCGGTTGTCCGGCGTGGTGATCGTGCCGGCCGCCTTCGCGCTGTTGTGTTTCGGTCCGCAACTGACCGAACTGATGTTCCGGCACGGCGAGACCGGCAGCGCCGACGTGGGCGTGATGGCCCGGGTGCCGGCCGGCTTCTCGCTCGGGCTGATCCCGTTCTCCGCGCAGTACGTGCTGCTGCGCGGCTTCTACGCGATGGAGGACACCCGTACGCCGTTCCTGGCCGCCGTGTGGATCGCCGCGGTGAACGCGGGCCTGTCCGGCGCGGCCTACCTGCTGCTGCCGGCTCGGTGGGCGGTGGTGGGCATGGCGCCGGCCTACACCCTGGCCTACACGGTCGGTCTCGCGGTGACCGCGCTGCGGCTGCGCCGACGGCTGAACGGAGCCACCGGGCGGATCACGGCGCGGACGTACGGCCGGCTGATCGCGGCCGGCGCGGTGGCCGGCGGCGCGGGACTGGCGGTCACCAAGCCGCTGGCGGCGGTGGGCGAGGGCACGGGCCTCGCCGCGCTGCAACTGGCGGCGGCGCGGTGACGGTCGCCGCGTTCGTCGGACTGGGCCGGTTGTTGCGGATCCACGAGGTGACGGCGGCGGTGGGCACGCTGCGGACCCGGTTCGAGGGGTGAACGGCGCGCGCCTCGCGGGGTGAGAGACGCGCGCCTCGCGGGTGTGCGGCCCGTGCTTCGTGGGTGAGAGACCCGCGCCTCGCGGGTGTGCGGCCCGTGCTTCGTGGGGTGGGAGACCCGCGCTTCGTGGGGTGGGAGACCCGCGCCTCGCGGGTGTGCGGCCCGTGCCTCGTGGGACGCGCCGGCCGCGATCGAGCGGGCGAGGGAGCATCCTGGGGGTGTGAAATCCGATCGACTGCTCTCCATCCTGTTGCTCCTGCAGACTCGTGGCCGGGTGCCGGCGGCCGAGTTGGCCGAGCGGTTGGAGGTGTCGACGCGGACCATCTACCGCGACGTCGAGGCGCTGTCGACGGCCGGTGTGCCGGTCTACGCCGAGCGCGGTCGGCACGGCGGGATCTCGCTGCTGCCCGGGTTCCGGACCGACGTCACCGGGCTGACCTCGGACGAGGCGCGCGCCCTGTTCGTGCTCGCCGAGCAGGGCACGCACGCGGCACTGGGCCTGGACGGCGCGCTCGGCTCGGCGCTGCGCAAGGTGATGGTCGCGCTGCCCGCGCCGCATCGGCCCGCCGCCGAGGAGATGACCCGCCGGGTGCTGATCGATCCGCAGCGGTGGATGGCCGGGCCGCGTCCGGCGGTGGACGTGGCCGCGTTGCAGGACGCGGTGTTCGCGGACCGGCGGCTGCGGATCCGCTATCGGCGCAGCGGCTCGACCACGCCGCGCACGTACACCGTCGACCCCTACGGGCTGGTCGCCAAGGCGGGTACGTGGTACCTGGTCGCGGATCGCGGTGGCACGCCCCGGCTGTTCCACACCGATCGGCTCACCGGACTGACCGTCACCGGGGACCCGGTGCGCCGTCGGCCGGGGGTCGAACTGGCCGAGGTGTGGCACGCGTTGCGCCGGGGCATCGACGAGCAGCCGGTGGCGGTGCGGATCCGGGCCCGGGTGCGGCGGACCCGGGTGGACATGTTCGTCCGGATCGTCGGGGCCTGGCTGACCGGGCCGCCGGCGGTTCACGACGACGAGTGGGTGACGGTCGAGCTGGGTTTTCCCGCGCTGGGCGCGGTTCGCCAACTGCTCCAGTTCGGCACCGACGTGGAGGTGCTGGAGCCGCCGTCGGCGCGCACGGCGATGGCCGAGACGGCGGCGGCGATCGTCGGCGCGTACGGGTGAGATCCGCGCGGTCGTCCCGGGCGGGGGTCGACCTCGGAGAAGGCCCGGGTGCGCGTCGCTCGCCTCGGCCGGCAGGGGCGCGGGCCCTCCGGACAGGTGCCTTTCCGGCGGCGGAGGAATGGGAAACCGGCGGAAGCGCCATGTCCGCATCGCTCCGTGTTCATACGATCATCGGAACACGATGGGCGAAGGCTTGGGGGCACGGCGGTGCGGGTCGAGGATCTGTTGGGCATGCCCGAGCTGCGATTGGCCCTGTTGGCGGGTACGGAGGGGCTCGCTCGCGAGGTGCTTCGGGTGTCGGCCGCCGATCCGGTCGACCCCGGCGGGGGCTCGATCGGCGGCGAACTCGTGGTGCTGCGCGTGGACGGGTACGGGGTCGACGGCGCGGGATTGGTGCGGGCGCTCGTGGCGGGCGGCGCGGCGGCGGTCGTGGTGTTGCCGGAGCCGCGGGACGGGGTCGACCGGGTCGAACCGGCTCCGGACGAGGTGCCGTACGCGCTGGTCGAGGCCTGTGGGCGAGCCGGCCTCCCGTTGTTCCTGGCCCCGAGCGGGGTCACGGCGGTGCGGATCGCCGAGGTCGTCGCGCACCGGGTCGCGGTCGAACGCGGGCCGGCCGCGGGACACCTGCCCGGTCGGCAGCGCCGGCTGATCACGGCGCTGGCCGAGGGCGCGGACACCCAGGACCTGCTGGACCTGCTGGCCCGCGAACTCGGCGCACCCTGCCGGGTGTCGACGCCGGCCGGCCGCGTCCTGGCGAGCTCGACGGGGCATGGGCCGGCGCGGGGGCCGGCCGCGGCGGGCGACGCGGTGGACGCGGTCGAGACGGTGCGCGGCGCGCTCGCGGCGGAGCGGCTGCCGGCGGTGATCGACGGCGAGACGGTGTTCGCGCTCGGTCGGGGGCCGGCGTTCGCGGGCTACCTGGTGTGTGCCGGGGACCGTACCGACGACGAGGCCCTCGCGCAGGCCGCCGACCTGCTGCTGCTCGGCGGCGCCCGGCGCGCGGAGCGGCTCGCCGTGGAGCGCGCGCACGCGTGGGAACTCGTCGACCTGGTCGAGTCGGACACGGCCCCGGACGCGGTCCGGGCCCGACTGGGCGCGGCGGGCATCGGACCGGACGCGGCGCCGATCGTGTGTTGTGCCGCGGGCGACGGGGCCGACCCGGCGACCGGGCGGCTGGTCGTGGACCTGATCGAGCGGGTGTTCGCGGCGGATCCGGCGACGCGGTGGGTGGTGGCCTGCGGCAAGGCCGAGGCGGTCGTCTTCGCGTCGGCCGGGACCGGGGCCGGCGCGGCGACCCGGATCGCCGAGGCGTTGGAGCGGGCGGCGCACTGGTGGGAACCGCTGCTCGGGTCCGAGCGGGTCGCGATCGGCATCGCCGGGACGTCACCCACGTGGGCGACGGCCTTGGCCGAGGCCAGGGGTGCGCGGGATCTCGCGTGGGCGCGCCCCGGCCGGCTCACGGTGGCCGCGGGACCGGGGATCGACGCGTACCCGGCGCTGTTGGCGGCCGTACCGGGACCCGTGCGCAGCGCGTTCGCCGATCGGGTTCTGGGCGGCCTGCGGGCGTACGACGCCGAACACGGCACGGACCTGATCGGTACGCTCGCCGCCTTCCTGGCCGCCAACGGGGCCTGGCAGCGCTGCGCGGCGATGCTGGGCGTGCATGTCAGCGCGCTGCACCAACGGATGGGCCGGGTCCGGGATCTGACCGGCCGTGACCTGTTCTCCGCCCGGGACCGGGTGGATCTGCTGCTGGCCTTGGAGAGCGACCCCGGCTGCTGAATCCGGCCCGGGGCGGAGGGCGCCGGCCCGACCGGGCCCGGGGCGAGTGCGGCTGCGCGGCGGGGAGCGGGGCGAGCGCGGGGCGGGCGTGGTGGGACCGCCGGGAGCGGGCCGGGTGCGGTGGGCGCGGGCGGGGCTTGGGTGCGGACCCGCGCGGGGCTTGGGTGCGGACCCGGGCGGCGACCCCGTTCGGCCGGGCGCGGGTCCGCGTGGATGCGGCGGTGGATGCGGCGGCGGTGGCTACTTCGCGCCGCTGTCCTGGAGGTCGGCGAGCGACGCGGCCCAGCGGAAGTACTTGTTGCGGCCCAGGTCGCCGATGGTGGTGATCTTCAGCGAAGCCAGGTGCTCCGCGTGCGCGTCGGTGATCCCGGCCAGCCCGGCGACGGGGGCGGCGAGGACTTCGCTCAGGGTCTTGTTCTCGTAGGCCTTGTCGAGCAGCTTGTCGAGATCGGCGGTCACGGGCATGGGGGCTCCCTGCGGGATCGAGGCGGCTGACATCCGCGTTCGGCACCCATGCTGCGTCGGGGTTGTCATGAATTCCGACATTTGCCGCGTTGCGCGTGTCGCCCGCCTCGGGATGCGTCGACGCTCGACGGTCCGGCGTCGGAGCCGGCGCTCCAGGGGCGCGAGCGCGGCCAGGATCAGCACCGCGCACAGCAGCGGCAGCGGTACCGGATGCGGCAACGGCCAGATGCCGCCGGACATTTCGGGTGCGGCCCACATGGTTGGTCCTTTCCGGTACACGCGTCGGCGCGGGTCGGCTGGGCGGGGTCGGGTCGGGAGCCGCGGATCGCGCGTGTCGCGCGCGGGAGGGGGCACGTCGCGACGGTGTCCTCGGCCTGTGGAGGACGCCTGTCGGCCGAGGCCGGGTTCGCCGGTCCCGCTAGCGCGCGTGTCCGACGCGCCGCCGGGCGCTCCATGACGTACCGCGGTGCCGGTGCGCGGGATTCGCGGGTTCGAGGGCGGTGGCCGTGCGGCCGAGCCGGGCGTCGGTCGACGGGCCTCGGCGGCCCGCGGCCCGTTCGAACCCGGGCTCGTGGTGTCGGGACGGGCGTGGCGTGATCGGCGAAGCGCCGCCCGCGTGCGGTTCGGGCGTGGTCGCGGCGGCGGGCGGGGGTCCGGATCGCGCGCACGCCGCGGCCGCGCGGCCGTTCGCGCCCGGGATCTCGAACGCGTCGGCGGTCGGCGCCGAGGTCGTCACGCAGTGCGGGTCGAGCCCGCGCGGCCGCATGTCGACCCGGCCCGGAGCGAGTTCGCGGTTGATCTCGTCGGCGGTGGACGGTGTGCCGGAGTGGGCGAGTCCGGCCGCCGACCCGAGCGATCCGAGCGACCCGGCCGGCCGCTCGGCGTTCGTGCGAGCCCCCTCGCCGCTCGCCTCGACGGCGATCGCCGGCTCGCGGCAGAGCCTGTCGACGTATGGCGTCATGTCCATGACGCCATCATGGCGCCATGATTACGCCATGGCAAGCCTGGTTGACTCCATTCGTGACATCACGCAACCCGGAGGCTTCGTACCGCGGCTCGGACACCGCCCGAATTCGCGGTGCGATCGGTGGCGCCGCAGATGGCTGCGGATGGCCGCAGATGGCCGCAGATGGCCGTGGACGGCCGCGCGGATGGCGATGGATGGCGATGGGTGGCGCGAACGTTGCGGCGCGCCGACCCGGGTGCGAGGCGCTCAGCCGGCGACGCTGAGCCGGTAGCCGCGCTTGGTGACCGTCTTGATCAGGCCCTTGTGCGGGCCCAGTGCGGTACGCAGGCGGGCCACGGCGGCCTCGACCGCGTGCTCGTCGGCGCCGGCCCCGCGCCAGACGCGACGCAGCAGCTCCGCGCGGCTCAACACCCAGCCGGGCTTCTCGGCCAGCGCGCGCAGCACCGCGGCGGGAACCGGGGACAGCGAGATCACGCCGCCGCGCACCAGCACCGCGTTGCCCTGGATGATCAGCCGCTCGGTGCCGGTGTCCAACTCGCACCGGACCCGCGCGGGCAGCGTCTCGGTGACCGTGCGCACCAGCGAGCCCAGCCGCCCGCGTTCCGGCCAGACCGCGGACACACCCTCGTCCAGCAGCGGCTTCGCGCAGATCGAACCGATGCACACCGGCAACACGTCGGTCTGCAGCGCCGCCAACACCTCCTCACGCCGCCCGAGTTCGCCGGCCGTCTCCAGGAACGCGCCGATCGCCGGCGCGCTGGTGAAGGTCAGCGCGTGCAGATCGCCGCGGATCACCTGCTCGACCAGGCGCCGGACCGCGGCCGGGTCCTCCGGCGGACCCCACCGGTACACCGGCAACTCGATCACCTCGGCGCCGCGCTCGCGCAGCGCCGAGGCGAAACCCTCCAGCGGCGCGCCGTGCTCCTGGATCGCGATCCGCCGCCCGCGCAGGTCCCGGGCCAGCAGCCAGTGCAGCAGCTCGTCGTTGGCCTCCGAACCCGGCGAGTACATCTCGCGCAGTCCGGACGCGCGGACCGCCCCGGTGGCCTTGGGCCCCCGGCTGATCACCGTCGCCGCCGCGCACGCCCGCCCCACCGCGTCCGCCCGCCCCCACCCCTCGGCCGCGTTCATCCAACCGCGCCAGCCCAGGCCGGTGGTGGCCACCACATAGTCCAGCGGCTCGACCAGACAGCGCTCGGTGGCCCGGCGCAACGCCTGGTCCTCGCGCAACGGGACGATGCTCATCGTCGGAGTGCCCACGACCTTCGCGCCCCGACGTTCCAGCAGCGCGACGAGTTCGTCGCGACGCCGGGCGGCCGTGACGCCGACCGTGAGCCCGACGAGGGGTTCGGCCGCGCCTGTACGAGTAACCATGTCGTGAGGTTGCCGGGTCGGCGTTACGGCGATGTTGCCGGGCGATCACCTCGGGGTAAGGCCTCGAACCCGGATGGGGCCCGATCGTGTCGCATTGCTCACCGCGCCCGCGGCGCCGAGTGAGCCGGCCGTACCGCTCGCGCAACATCGGGGACCAGGCTGCGTAACAGCGGCTCGGGAGGCTTCGGTGACGCGGTCGCCGGCCGGCGCGTCGGGCACGGCGGCCCGCCGACCGTGCCCGCACTCTCGCCCCACCCCGAAGGAGTCCCTCGTGACCGACGCCAAGCAGACGCACGTGGTCCTGGTCGGCCACGGGATGGTCGGGCAGCGCTTCCTGGAGGCGCTCACCACGACCGGATCCGGACCACCGGGACCGCGGATCACGGTGCTGGCGGAGGAACCGCGGCGGGCCTACGACCGGGTGCACCTGACCTCGTGGTTCTCCGGGACCAGCGCGGAGGACCTGTCCATGTGCAGTGCGGAGTTCGCCGCCGAGCACGGGATCGACATCCGGCTCGGCGACCCGGTGGAGACCCTCGACCGCGCCGCGCGCACCGTGACCACCCGGGCCGGCAACACCGTCGACTACGACACACTCGTGCTCGCCACCGGGTCCTATCCGTTCGTGCCGCCGGTGCCGGGCCACGACACGCCGGGCTGTTTCGTGTACCGCACGATCGAGGACCTGGAGGCGATCAAGGCCGCCGCCGAGACCGCCCGGATCGGTGTGGTGGTCGGCGGCGGGCTGCTCGGCCTGGAGGCCGCCGGCGCGCTCGTCGCGATGGGTCTGGACACCCACGTGGTCGAGTTCGCGCCGCGCCTGATGGCGCTGCAGATCGACGAGGGCGGCGGCAAGGTGCTCCGCCGCAAGATCCAGGACCTGGGCGTGACGGTGCACACCGGCGCGGGCACCCGGGAGATCCTCGACCGGGACGGCCGGGTCGCGGGCATGGTGCTGTCGGACGGCACCGAGCTGGCCGCCGACCTGGTGGTCTTCTCCGCGGGGGTGCGCCCGCGCGACGAACTCGCCCGCGCGGCCGGGCTGGAGATCGGCGAGCGCGGCGGGATCGTGGTGGACGAGTACTGCCGCACCGGCGACCCGCACGTGCTGGCCATCGGCGAATGCGCGCGCACGGTGGACGGCCGGGTGTACGGGCTGGTCGCGCCCGGCTACGCGATGGCCGAGGTGGCCGCGCGCGGGATCCTGGACGAGGTGCCCGACCCGACCGTGTGCTTCACCGGCGCCGACCTGTCCACCAGCCTCAAACTGCTCGGCGTGGACGTGGCCGGCTTCGGCGACGCGCACGGCACCGCCGAGGACTGCGTGGAGGTGCTCTACTCCGACGCGCGGGCGGGCGTGTACAAGAAGCTGGTGATCGGCGCCGACGGCAGCCTGCTGGGCGGCGTCCTGGTCGGCGACCCGGACGCGTACGGCGTGCTGCGCCCGCTCACCGGCGCCCCGCTGCCGGTACCGCCCGAGCAACTGCTGATGCCCGCCGCGGTCGGCGCACCGGTGAAGTTCGCGCTGCCGGACACGGCCGTGGTGTGCTCGTGCCACGCGGTCACCAAGGGCACCATCCGGGCCGCGGTGTGCGCGCCGGACCGGCTCGACCCGGCCGCCGTGCGCCGACACACCAAGGCCGGTACCGGCTGCGGCAGTTGCGTCAAGCTGGTGGGCGCGATCGTCACCGAGGAACTGGCCGCCGCCGGCATCGAGACCGCGCGCGGCCTGTGCGAGCACTTCGACCGGTACACCCGCGCCGAGTTGTACGAGATCGTCCGGGTCAAGGGCATCACCACGTTCGCCCGCCTGATCGACGAACACGGCAGCAGCCGAGGGCCGGACGCGGACGGCTGCGACGTGTGCAAGCCCACCGTCGGCTCGATCCTGGCGAGCCTGTCCGGCGGCCACATCCTGGACGGCGAACAGGCCGCGCTCCAGGACACCAACGACCACTTCCTGGCCAACATCCAGCGCAACGGCTCGTATTCGGTGGTCCCGCGCGTCCCGGGCGGCGAGATCACCCCGGACGGCCTGATCACCATCGGCGAGATCGCCCGCGACTTCGGCCTCTACACCAAGATCACCGGTGGCCAGCGGATCGACATGTTCGGCGCCACCGTCGACCAACTCCCGCTCATCTGGCAGCGGTTGGTGGCGGCCGGCTTCGAGTCCGGGCACGCGTACGGCAAGGCGCTGCGCACCGTGAAGTCGTGTGTCGGGCAGACCTGGTGCCGCTACGGCGTGCAGGACTCGGTCGCCCTGGCGATCGAGCTCGAACTGCGCTACCGGGGCCTGCGTTCGCCGCACAAGCTCAAGTCCGCGGTGAGCGGCTGCGCCCGCGAATGCGCCGAGGCGCAGAGCAAGGACTTCGGGGTGATCGCCACCTCCGAGGGCTGGAACCTGTACGTCGGCGGCAACGGTGGGATGACCCCGCGGCACGCGGACCTGCTCGCGAGCGACCTGGACCACGACACGCTGATCCGCACGATCGACCGCTTCCTGATGTTCTACATCCGCACCGCCGACCGCCTGGAGCGCACCGCGCCCTGGCTGGAGCGGATCGAGGGCGGACTGGACCACGTGCGCGCGGTGATCATGGACGACTCGCTGGGGATCTGCGCCGAGCTGGACGAGTTGATGGGTCGGCATGTGGAGACCTACGCGGACGAGTGGGCCGCGACGCTGGCCGATCCCGACCGGGTGCGCCGCTTCGTGTCGTTCGCCAACGCGCCCGGCACCCCAGACCCGACCGTGCGGTTCACCGCCGAGCGGGACCAGATCAAGCCCGTGCTGCTCGGGCCCTTGGAGGTACGCGGCCGATGACCATCACCGAGACCATCACCGAGACCATCACCGAGCCCGGCATCGAGCCCGGCACCACCCGAACGGGCACGCGGACCATGGTGGAGATCGCCGGCGGCACCGGCTGGGTCGCGGTCTGCCCGTACGACCGGCTGATCCCGGGCCGGGGCGTCGCGGCGCTGATCGACGGCGAGCAGGTGGCGATCTTCCGGGACCGCACCGGCACGCTGTACGCGCTCGCCAACCGGGACCCCTTCAGCGGCGCGTACGTGATGTCGCGCGGCATCGTCGGCCGTCGGGGCGAGGTGCCGACCGTGGCGTCGCCGATGTACAAGCAGGTCTTCGACCTGCGCACGGGGGAGTGCCTGGACGAGAGCACCGCTCCGGACGGCACCCCCGCGGCGCTGCGCACGTGGCCCGTCCGCGCACACGCGTGACCGACGGCCGGTCGGATCGGGGCCGGGCATCGGCCGCGATCCGACCGGCGTCGGAGGTTCAGCGCGAGGCGGGGCCGGGGTCGACGCCGCCGAGGTTGTGGTTGCCGGCGAACAGGTTGCCCGGGTCGTGCGCCGCCTTGAGTTCGGTCAGGCGCGCCCGGGTCGGCGGGTCGTACACCTCGGCGACCCGGTCCGGGGTGGGCGCGACGCCGTCGCCGTAGACGAAGTTGAGGTTGCGGCCGACGGACAGCGGCTTCAGGACGGCCTGGACGTCGGCCTGGAGCGCGCGGGCCGCGTCGAGGTCGGCGCCGTCGATCATCGCCACGACCCGGACGATGTAGCGCGCGTCGCGCCCGCCGACCGCGTTGGGCACCGCCGGCTGCCGGGACAGCGCGCCGCCGAGGTGGCGCACCTCGTGCATGACCGTCATCGGCGCGCTCGGACCGGCGAGTTCGTACACCGCGCGCAACGCCTCCGGATCCAGGTCGCGGACCAGGACGTTGTCGCCGAGGTAGGCGTGCGGGTGGGCCGGGTCGTTGTGGATGGTGTGCGAGCGGGCGTACGGCAGATCGGTCAGGTCGTCGACCAGGCGCGGTCCGACCGCGCGCAGCGGGGCCACCAGGCGCTCGCCGTCGGCGGCATCGCCGGTGTACACGATCTTGATGCTCGCGGTGTACCGCCCGCGCAGCGGCGCCGGCACCTGCTCGATGTCGGGCAGGCCGATGAACGAGATCGACGAGGTGACCTGCTCCGGCACCGTCTCGGTCCAGGCCAGGTAGGCGGCGCCGGCGGCCTCGGCCAGGTCGGTGTCGAAGACCAGTGAGCCGCCGTAGACCCGGGCCACCGGCATCAGGTCGAACTCGATCGAGGTGACGATGCCGAAGTTGTCCCGGCCGCCGCGCAACGCCCAGAACAGGTCGGCGTCATCGTCTGCGGTGACCCGCCGCAGGGTCGCGTCGGCGGTGACCACCTCGATGGCCCGGACGTGGTCGGCCGCGTAGCCGAACTCACGGGCCAGCAGCCCCAGTCCGCCACCGAGCGTGTACGCGACCACGCCCACGTGCGGAGCCGAGCCGTTGAGCGGGGCCAGGCCGTGCGGCGTGCTCTCGGCGACCACCCGCTCCCAGCGGGCACCGGCCTGGGCCCACGCGGTGCGCGCCGTGGGGTCGACCCGGACCTCGGCCATCCGCCGGGTGGAGATCAGCACGCCGCCGGGGGAGGCGTCCGCCGGGGCGTGTCCGGTGGCCCGGACCGACACCGACAGGCCGTGCGCGCGGGCGAACCCGACCGCGAGCCGGACGTCCTCGGCGTCCGCCGCGCCCACGATCACGTCCGGACTCGGTCGAAACGCGGTCTGGAACCCGGACCGCTCGTCGTCGTAGCCGGGGTCGCCCGGCACGTACACGACCCCCCGCACCCGCGTGCCCAGCTCGGCGATCGCGTCGGCCCGGGACGCGTGGCCGTCTTCCGGCTTCCCGGCGGCGTTGTTCGCGGTCATCGGTGTCTCCCATCCTCGGGGACGCCACGTGTGCGTCCCGTGTTCGCTCTTTCGTCTTCCGTGTTCCGCGGGACCCACTCTCGCTCGATAACTTGACATCCGCCGTCAAGTTTTCCGGCCGGTTCGCGAGGGCCTCGGGCCGCCCGGCGGGCACCTGACGCCGGATTCCTCACAGCACCCGATCGCCGGATTGAGCGAGATGTAGCCCGACCGACCGGGACGACGCACCGGGCGGAAATCTGGCCTTCCTAGCGTGACGGAACGTCAGCAAGCACGCCCTCCCGGACAGGCAGGTCCCCGTGACGACAACCGTCAGCGCACCGACCCAGGCCACGCGCCCCCTCGACGACTGGCAGCCCGAGGACGAGATCTTCTGGGAGCAGGCGGGCGCCAGGATCGCCCGACGCAATCTGATCTTCTCCGTGCTCTCCGAGCACATCGGCTTCTCGGTATGGAGCCTGTGGTCGGTCATCGTGCTCTTCCTCGGCCCGGCGTACGGGTTCGACCCGGCGCAGAAGTTCACCCTGACCGCCGTGCCGACCCTGGTCGGCGCCGCGATGCGGATCCCCTACACGTTCGCCGTGGCCCGCTTCGGCGGCCGGAACTGGACCGTGGTCAGCGCGCTGCTGCTCCTGCTGCCCACGGCGCTGATCGCGATCGTGCTGGAGCCGGGCGTCTCCTACAACACGCTGCTGATCGTCGCGGCGGTCGCAGGCGTCGGCGGCGGGAACTTCGCCTCGTCGATGGCCAACATCAACGCCTTCTACCCGCAGCGGCTCAAGGGCTGGGCGCTGGGCATCAACGCGGGCGGCGGAAACCTGGGCGTACCGGCCGTGCAACTGGTCGGCCTCGCGGTGCTCGCGACCGCCGGCGCGGCGCATCCTCGGCTGCTGATCGCGGTGTACATCCCGCTGATCGTGATCGCCGCGCTGCTGTCCGCGCGGTACATGGACAACCTCCCCGGGTTGCGCAACGACAAGGGCGCGATGCGCGAGGTCTCCCGGGAGCCGCACACGTGGGTGATGTCGCTGCTGTACATCGGCACGTTCGGGTCGTTCATCGGCTTCGGGTTCGCCTTCGGTCAGGTGCTCCAGGTGCAGTTCCACGCGGAGTTCGCCACGCCGGTCAAGGCCGCCTATCTGACCTTCCTGGGACCGCTGCTCGGCTCGCTGGTACGCCCGATCGGCGGCCTGCTCGCGGACCGCTGGGGCGGCGCGCGGGTCACCTTCTGGAACTTCGTCGCGATGGCGGGCGCCGCGCTCGTGGTCTACCTGGCGTCGCGGCAGGAGTCGCTCGGCCTGTTCCTGACCGGCTTCGTGCTGCTGTTCGTGTTCAGCGGCGTGGGCAACGGCTCGGCGTACAAGATGATCCCGGCGATCTTCGCGGCCAAACTCGGCCCGGGCCCGGCCGCGCGGCGCAAGTCCGGCGCGCTGATGGGCATCGCGGGCGCGATCGGCGCGCTGGGCGGAGTCCTGGTCAACATCGCGTTCCGCGAGTCCTTCCTGAACTCGGGCCGCGGAGACGCCGCCTACCTCGCCTTCCTCGCCTTCTACGGCCTGTGCCTGGTGGTCACCTGGGCGGTCTACCTGCGCCCGTCGCCCCGGCGCCTGACCGGGGTGTAACGCGCCCGCCCACGCCACCTCCTCCCACACTTGCCCCAAGCCCCGCTCGGCCCTGGCATCAGCCCTGAGCCGGGCGGGGCTCTCCCGACCCACCTCCTTGCCCACCCCGACTCATCAGCAGCGCGTCCCGGGCCACCCCCCGGCGCGTCAGCGCCCCCGACCCGGCCCACCCCAGTGATCGACGCGCGAAGCGCGGAGAGCGGCGGAGCCGCAGAACTTGGGCTTCGTGGCCCGGAGCGAAGCGGAGGGACACGAAGCCCCGAGCGAGGCGCCGCTTTTTCTTGGAGGAGCTTGCGGGGGAAAGAAAAAGCGG